>JAGXHE010000027.1 GCA_024636445.1 Sulfitobacter sp. | reverse complement strand
CTTTCCGTGTTTTGCCGCAGGCACGCTGATCGAGACGGACGCCGGATTGCGGCCCGTCGAGCAGATTGCGGTCGGTGAACGGGTGCGCACGCTGGACCACGGGTTTCAGCCCGTCCGCTGGGCCGGTCAGCGCGAGATCAGGGGGCGCGCGACATTGGCGCCGATCGAGATTGCGGCGGGGGCTTTGGGAAATACGCGCAAGCTGGTCGTGTCGCCGCAGCACAGGATGCTGATCGACGGCTGGCGTGCCGAGATGTATTTCGGGCAGGAGCAGGTCCTGCTGGCCGCCGTGCATCTGGTGAACGATATCACGATCCGGCAGGTGCCACGGCAGCGGGTGCTTTATGTGCATCTGGCCTTTGACCGGCACGAGGTGGTTTTTGCCGAAGGTATTCCCAGCGAGAGCCTTTATCTGGGCGAAATGGCTCTGGACAATCTGAGCGCCTACCAGCGCCTAGAGATCAGTGCGATCTTTCCCGAGCTGGGGCTGTCGGGCCCTGCGGGGTTCAGTGCCGCCCATATCACCGCGCGGCAATGTATGCGGCGCTGGGAAGGTGCTTTGCTGGCGTGAAGGTGGCCTGAGGCTGGCGTGAGGCTGGCCCGAGACTGGCGTGAGGCTGGCGTGAGGCTATTTGCGCGGGCTTTGATGGGGAGAAGCCGGAGGATGAACGGCGTTTGCAGGCACCTGCCCCCTTTCGCCATCGCGGTTGCTCTGCCATAATCCGGTCCAAACAAAAAGAGAGCAGCCCCATATGAGCGACCTTCTGTCCGGGTCCGAACCCGCTTCGGATTATGATGCCTCCTCGATTCAGATACTGGAGGATATGGAGCACGTCCGCCTGCGCCCCGGCATGTATATCGGTGGCAAGGACGACCGCGCCCTGCATCATATGGTGGCCGAGATCATCGACAACTCGATGGACGAGGCGGTCGCGGGCCATGCCACGTGGATCGAGGTCGAGCTGCACGCGAACGGCCATGTGTCGGTGCGCGACAACGGGCGGGGGATTCCCACCGGGCCGCACCCCAAGGACCCGACGAAATCGGCGCTGGAGATCATCTTTTGCACGCTGAACGCGGGCGGCAAGTTTTCCGGCGACAGCTACGAGACCTCGGGCGGTCTGCACGGTGTCGGATCATCCGTGGTGAACGCGCTGTCGGACCATCTGCGGGTCGAAGTGGCGCGCAACAAGGAACTTTATGCGATGGAGTTTTCGCGCGGCGTGCCGCAGGGCAAGCTGGAGCGGATCGGGTCGGCCCCAAACCGGCGCGGCACGGCGGTGACATTCCACCCCGACGAGGAGATCTTTGGTGCCTCGCTCAAGCTGAAACCGGCGCGGCTGTTCAAGATGGCGCGGTCCAAGGCCTATCTGTTTTCGGGCGTCGAAATCCGCTGGAAAACCGAGATCAACGACGGCGAGACACCGCAGGAGGCCAAGTTTCACTTTCCGGGTGGTCTGGCGGATTATCTGAAAGAGGCGATGGGCGGGGCGACCACCTATGCCGATGCGCCATTCGCCGGATCGGTGTCGTTCGAGAAGTTCAAGGTGCCGGGCAAGGTGGAATGGGCGATCAACTGGACGCCTGCGCGTGACGGGTTCATCCAGTCCTATTGCAACACGGTGCCGACGCCCGAGGGCGGCACCCACGAGGCCGGATTCTGGGCGGCGATTCTCAAGGGGATCAAGGCCTACGGCGAGCTGGTGAACAACCGCAAGGCCGCGACCATCACCCGCGACGACCTGATGACCGGCGGGGCCGCACTGGTGTCGTGTTTCATCCGAGAGCCGGAATTCGTGGGCCAGACCAAGGACCGTCTGGCCACCGTCGAGGCACAGCGGATGGTGGAAAACTCGGTCCGCGACCACTTTGACAACTGGCTGGCGGCGGATACGAAATCGGCCGGAGCGATTCTGGATTTTCTGGTGCTGCGGGCCGAGGAACGGTTGCGGCGGCGGCAGGAAAAGGAAACCTCGCGCAAGACGGCGACGCAAAAGCTGCGCCTGCCGGGGAAGTTGACCGACTGTTCGTCGAAAACCCGCGAAGGCACCGAGCTGTTCATCGTCGAGGGCGACAGTGCGGGCGGGTCGGCCAAGATGGCGCGCGACCGCAAGACGCAGGCGCTGTTGCCGCTGCGGGGCAAGATCCTGAACGTGCTGGGGGCGGCCTCGTCCAAGCTGGGCTCGAACTCGGACATTTCCAATCTGTCACAGGCGCTTGGGGTGTCGTTGGGGGCGAAATTCAACGTCGATGACCTGCGCTATGACAAGATCATCATCATGACCGATGCGGACGTGGACGGCGCGCATATCGCGGCGCTGCTGATGACGTTTTTCTTTACCCAGATGCGCCCGATGATCGACGCGGGCCACCTGTATCTGGCCTGTCCGCCGCTGTACCGTCTGACCCAAGGGTCGCGGCGGGTATACTGTCTGGATCAGGCCGAGCGCGATGTCTGGCTGGAGAAGGGTCTGGGCGGCAGCGGCAAGATCGACGTGTCGCGGTTCAAGGGTCTGGGCGAGATGGACGCGAAGGATCTGAAGGAAACCACGATGAACCCCGCCACACGCAAGCTGATCCGCGTGACCATCGACGAGGACGAACCCGGCCAGACCGGCGATCTGGTCGAGCGTTTGATGGGGAAAAACCCGGAGATGCGGTTCGAGTACATTCAGGAGAACGCCCGGTTTGTGGAGGAGTTGGATGTTTGACGTTACCTTCTTCTACGCAACAAGATCTCGTAAAAAAGCTATTTTGGTCTAGCGCTGAAGAGGACTATATTTGCGCGCGGCTTTCAGCTCAAAATGGCCTTTACCGCCACTTTACTTGGAACGCAGGGCAATGCCTTGAGAAATATATAAAATACATAGTACTTTTACGTGGAGAACCCGCTAAGTTTGGCCATGAGTTTTATGAGCCGTTCAAGGAATATATTTACAATCCAATTAAACAAAATTTTCCTTCAGTTCTCGATGTTTCGAGCTTCACAAAAGTGCGCGAAGGCAATGAACAGTATGCTCAAGAAGACTTGTTGCATTGCATTCGAAGGTTTGAAAAGCTGGGAAGCCCATCTGGGCGCCACCGAACTGTAAACAATAAGATTTGGCCATATGATCTACAGAAACTTGATCGGCTTGTTTTTCTCCTGCGAAGACTTGGCGTTGTTCCGCCTTCAGATCAAATTTCACTTAGTGAGCACACACGAAAACTGGAACAAGATCATTACTACACTTGCGCACATCATTGGGATTCTTTGCACGTTGGTCCTTTTCGACGACAGAAAAAACTCAGTGCTCTGAAGTTTGAAAACTGCGCAAACTTTCCGGAAATGTACAATGAATCAAAAGGATGGTACTTTTTAGTATCCGATATTGCGCCTCAAATCGCTTTAGATATAGCCGGTCGGATTTCACCAGAGGATTCAACGTGGCTAGAGCAAAACGTTAAAATGCCGAAGTGGCGTAGCTAGCGCCTGACCGCGGGTCGGAGGCCGTCTTGCAAAAGGTCCTGTGGACCTTTTGAGGCCGCAGAAGGCGTAAGCCTCGGGGGTGTCGAAGACGCGCCCGCCCATGGGGGCGGTCAGGCGCGGCGAAAACGCGGGGCGTTTCCGCTGGAGCGGGATCGAGAGGTTGCGAAAGGCGGTCTACCTCTCGCACGATGCTCCGCATCATGCTGCCGGTTTACGCGCAGGCCTGTGGCCTACGCTCAGGCGCGGCGAAAACGCGGGGCGTTTCCGCTGGAGCGGGATCGAGAGGTTGCGAAAAAGCGGGGCGTTTGCGCTGGGGTGAGATCGGAAAGGGTGCGAAAGGCGGTCTACCTCTCGCACGATGCTGCGCATCATGCTGCCGGTTTACGCGCAGGCCTGCGGCCTACGCTGAGGCGCGGCGAAAACGCGGGGCGTTTGCGCTGGAGCGGGATGGAGAGGTTGCGAAAACGCGGGGCGTTTGCGCTGGGGACAAATTGAAATGCCAGCTTTATAAAAGACCAAAGCCCCAAATCAGGACACCCGCCATGACCCCAACCGTTGCACAAGACATCCTCGACACCATGTTTGCGCCCTGGGTGCTGGCTCTGAGCCCGCGTGTCACCTCGATCGACGCCGAGCACTGCACGCTGAGCATCCCGATTACCGCCGATATTGCGCGGGCGGGGGGGATTGTGTCCGGGCAGGTGATGGCGGCGCTGGCGGATACGGCGATGGTTCTGGCGTGCATGGGGCATGCGGGCGCGATGATCGCGGTGTCGACCGTTACGCTGGACACGCAGTTTTTGCGGCCCGGCAGCGGTGACAGCATCACGGCAAGGGCCGAGGTGGTGCGCGCGGGCAAGGGGACGATCTTTGCGCGGTGCACGCTGACGGCGCAGCCTTCGGGCAAGGATATCGCACTGGCGACGGCGACTTTTGCGCGGCCTGCGGGCTGACACGGAAGGCCTGGGACATCGGGAGCGCTGCGTGATCCGCAGTCTTATTCCACCCCGCAAACGCCATTGCGCTGTCCCTGCCCCGCGATACGTGCCAGAGCATGCGCAAAGAGGAGATATCCCATGCCCTGCCCCCTGTGTGACACCGACGCCCCGCTGATCGACATAGCCGTACCCGGTGGACCCAAAGGCCGCGTGGCGATCTGTGCCATCTGCGCGGAACAGCTGGACGCGCCGCAGGCCGACCACTTTCGCGCGCTGTCATCGACCATGTGGTCGGAAGATGCCGCCGTGCAGGTGCTGGCCTACCGCATCCTGAACCGGCTTGACACCGACTGGGCCCGCGACGCGCTGGACATGCTGTATCTGGATGATGACACGCTGGCCTGGGCGCGGGATGTGCCTGCCGACACCGGCCACCGCGATGCCAACGGGGTGCCGCTGGCCGTGGGTGACAACGTGGTGCTGATCAAGGATCTGCCGGTCAAGGGCGCGGGCTTTACCGCCAAGCGGGGCACACCTGTGCGGGGCATTTCGCTGGTGATGGACAACCCTGCGCATATCGAAGGCCGCGTCGAGGGCCAGCGGATCGTGATCCTGACCCAATACGTCAAGAAAAAGTAACGGTTTCGTCAGCATTATCCGCTTGCCTGATGCTGCAATTGCAGCCTTAGTCGGGGGCATGTGGACACGCGCTCTGATCGCCCTTTTGCTGCTGCTGACCGCCTGTGGGCGGCAGATGACCCCGACGGAGATCGCGTTTTCAAACACGATCCACGGGGCCGGCCTGGACACGTCCAGGGTGCGGCTGGTGGACGGGGCACCCACGCGCGCGATCACATTCCAGCGCAAGGCGCGGCCACGCACCACCTGCCGCGAACTGATCCTGCCGCCGCCCACGACCGAGATGGTGACGGCCAGGCCTGCCGCGATGGCGCTGTTCAACCATGTGCTGTTCGACAAGGACTGGTATCTGGACGACTACCTGCCCGAATACCCCGACAGGATCAGCCTGATCGCCGCGATGCTGCTGAGCCACGAGCTGACCCATGTGTGGCAATGGCAGAACCGCAAGACCACGGGATATTCTCCGCTCAAGGCCGCGTCGGAGCACGAGCGCGGGGCCGATCCCTATCTGTTCGATCTGGACCATGTTCCGCAATTTGGCGATTACGGGTATGAACAGCAGGGATCGATTGTCGAGGAGTTCGTCTGTTGCCGTGCGCTGGCCCCGACTGCGCCGCGCACCCAGCGGCTGCATGCACTGATCGCGCAGGTGATGCCGGTCGCACCGCTGCCCGAGACGCGCCAGAGCGAGGTGCGGATGCCGTGGGACGGGGTCGAGCTGAACGGGATTTGCGGCTGATATTGCAGGCTTGCGGTGAGGCTTTGGGCGAATGGCTTACGGCAGCTCGGTTCCCAAGGGGACGAAGACCACATCGGTGTTGTCGAGCGGCGCATAGACGCCCTCGACGGTAAAGGTGACGCCGTTGGAGAGGGCGATGCGCAGCCCCTGACGGCTGGGCGTCTGGCTGGACAGGCGCAGGTCTTCGGGCAGGTCCGTCTCAATCACCACGGCGTCGGAGCCGGGGGTGAAATCGGTCAGGGTGGTGTGGTCGGCGGGTTGGTCGGTGCTGTCGTCGGCGGTTGCGACGTCTGAAGCCGGGTTGTCAGAAGCTGGGTCGTCAAAAGCTGGATCGTCAGAAACCTTGTCGTCCTGTGCAGGGTCGGGTTCAATAGGGTCGGGTTCGACAACGTCGGGTTCAACAGGGTCGGATTCAGCAAGCTCCGGTTCAACTGGGTTCCGGGCAGCAGGCTCATCCGTGCGAGGCCCGGATGCGGTTTCGTTTGCATCCTGCTGTGCAGGGGCGGGTTCAGCGTGGTCTGCGGGATCGGCGCGGGTGCCCATGTAGCTGTGCGCGTCGCCGTCGTCCGAGGTGTAGCTGCCGAAATACAGCACGTCAGTGTCGGTGGACGCCTCGGCGGGGGTATCTGAGGAGGTGTCGCCGGGGGTTTCGGATTCGGTTGTTTCGGCTTTGGGCGCGTCTGGTTCGGGGGCGCCCGGTTCGGAGGCTTCGAGAGCGTCGGTTTCTGGCGTGTCCGGTTCGGCGGCCTTGGCTTCGGGCGTATCGGCTTCTGGCGTATCGGCTTCGGGAGTATCCGGTTCGGGGGTATCCGGTTCGGGGGCCTCGGCTTCGGGCGCGTCTGGTTCGGGTGTGCCCGGTTCGGAGGCTTCGGGCGCGTCCGGTTCGGGTGTGCCCGGTTCGGTTGCTTCGGGCGCGTCCGGTTCGGGCGCATCGGTTTCAGTTGCATCCGTCCGCGTGACGAAGCTGACCATGTCCGGGCTGATCTTGGCCGTCACCCCTTCCAGCACGACCTTGTCGCCGGTGGAAAAGATAACCATCAGGCCCCGGTCGTTGAGCCGCTGCTTGGCAATCGTGGCGCTGACGCCGGCGGGCACGGGGATCAGCAGCACGTCTTGGGTGATGTCAAAACCGTCGATGATCGTGGGGCGGGGGCTGGGTGTGTCCTGTGGTGATCCGTGGTCTGGCATACAGCCCCTCCGCTTTGATGCGCGTGACCGCGCGATGCCTATCTTAACGCAAAACGGGCGGCGGCGCACCATCGGCAAGTTGGAAACAGCGCGTTTCCATTTGCGCGCCTCAGGTTGAAAGACGGCCTGCGTCCATGCGCAACACGCGGTCCATCCGCGAGGCCAGTTCCAGATTGTGCGTGGCGATCAGGGCCGAGAGCCCCGAGCCGCGCACCAGTTCCATCAGCGCGCCAAAGACCTGATCGGAGGTTTCGGGATCGAGGTTGCCTGTGGGCTCGTCCGCCAGCAACAGGCGCGGCTGGTTGGCAAGCGCACGGCAGAAGGCGACGCGCTGCTGTTCGCCACCTGACAATGCGGCGGGGCGGTGATCGGCGCGCGGTGCGATGCCGACGCGGGTCAGCAATGCGTGGGCGCGGGTCTCGGCGGTGCTGCGCGCGATGCCTGCGGCCAGTTGCGGCAGCACGATGTTTTCCAGCGCCGAAAACTCGGGCAGCAGATGGTGGAACTGGTAGATGAAGCCGATGTCCGAGCGGCGCGCGGCGGTGCGTTTGCGGTCCGACAGGCCCGTCATGTCCTGACCCGCAAGGCTGACGGTGCCCGCGTCGGGCACATCGAGCAGCCCCGCGATGTGCAGCATGGTGGATTTGCCCGCACCCGAGGGCGCGACGAGGGCCACGACTTCGCCGGCCTTGAGGGTCAGATCGACGCCGCGCAGGACCTGCACTTCGCCGGGGAGGCCCTTGTTGTAGGTCTTTTGCAGCCCTTGCAGCTGCAGCACGGGATCATTCATAACGCAGCGCCTCGACGGGGTTCATCCGCGCGGCACGGCGGGCGGGGAATATGGTGACGATGAACGACAGGCCCAGCGACAGGCTGACCGCCTTGAGCACGTCCGACAGGTGCAATTCGGCCGGCAGCGCGTAGATGCCGCGAATGGAGGGGTCCCAGACGCCGCCGCCCATGACCACGTTCACGAAGGAGAATATCGGGTCGATGTAGATCGCGAACAAACACCCGATGATCACGCCGAGAGCGGTGCCGATCAGGCCGGTGAAGGCACCGCAGATGAAGAACACCCGCAGGATCGAACCTTCGGTGAGGCCGATGGTGCGCAGGATGCCGATGTCGCGGCCCTTGTTCTTGACCAGCATGATCAGCCCCGAGACGATGTTCATCGCGGCGATCAGCACGAGGATCGACAGGATGATGAACATCACGTTGTCCTCGACTTCGAGTGCGCGCAAAAAGCCGCTGGAGCTTTCGCGCCAAGTCCATGTCTGGGCGCGTTCGCCTGCGGCCATTTGCAGGCTCCGGGTGATCTGGTCAACGGTGTCGGGGTCTTCGACCATGACCTCGATCTCGGTCGCGACCCCCTCGCGGTTGAAAAAGCTCTGGGCTTCGGTCAGGGGCAGGTAGACGCGGGTGCGGTCGATGTCGTAGCGGCCTGCGGAAAAGATGTAGACCACCTCGTAGGCGTTGACGCGCGGGCTGGTGCCGAAGGCGGTTTTGACGCCGCTGGGGGAAATCAGCCTGATCCTGTCGCCCACATCCGCGCCCAGTTCGCGCGCCACGCCCGAGCCGATGGCGATGCCCTGATCCAGCGCGTCGATGTCGCCCAGACTGGTTTCGGGGTCCGCGATGCGTGGCAGGCCCTTGAGGTCGTCGAGTTCGATCCCGAAGACTTCGACACCTGCGTTGCTTTCGCGCAGGTTGGACATGACCTGTCCGCGCACCAGAGGGGCCGCGCGGGTCACGCCCGGCACGGCGGCCAGACGCTGCGCCATTTCGGTATAGTCGGGGATGGTGCGGTCGATCTGGCCGTTTTCGGTGGTGACGCCGAGGTTGTAGACGGTCACGTGGGCGTTGGCCCCCAGAATGGTATCGACAAATTCCGCGCGAAAGCCCGAGCGCACGGCCAGCGTGGCGATCAGGGCGAAGACCGCGAGGGTGATGCCGATCAGGCTGATCCATGTCATCACGGAGACGCCGCCTTCGGCACGGCGCGCGCGCAGGTAGCGCCATGCGATCATCCACTCAAATGGGGCAAAGGGAGGGGTGGAATTGGCCATTGACGGCTCCTGCTCAGGTGCGGCGCACGTTGGGTTGTTTGGGCTGCGGGGTCAAGCGGTGCGGCGGCGGCGGGTGGGCAGAAGTGCGCGCAATACGCCGATGATCAGCAGCATGGTGACAAAGCCTGCGCCGGCAAAGATGCCGCCCGCGAAGGTCAGCGGCATTGCAGGCTGGTAGGCGGCCCATGCCGCGCGCGCGATGTCGGGATCGGTCATGCGGGCGGCGTTGTAGGCGCGCATGAAGGGGCCTGCGGCGTTCAGGGCGGACTGGTCGGCGCGCAGTTTGTCGTAGCGGGCGAAGGTGCGGGTCATGTCGATGCGGCGACGCTCGACGAAGGGGGTGCCTTGCTGCATCTGCGCGAGCGCTGCCGCGCGGGTCAGTCCTTCGGCCTGGGCAGAGGCGTCAAAGTCGGCCACGACCTCGGCCAGTGCATCGACGGCACCGCCCAGACGCTGGGCGTATTGCTGCGAAAACTCGGGGAATTGCGAGGAGGCGGCCCCTGCGGTCAGGGCCGCCGCCAGGGTGAGCGTGCGCACGATCATGTTTTGATGCCTCGGGTAAGGTTTGCAATCGTGCGCATTGTGCTCTCTCAGATGCCTGCGTAAATCTCCGCGATGCGGTCGACTGCGGCCTCGGCGGTCATTTCCGCGCTCTCGCCGGTGCGCCGCGAGGTCAGTTCGACCACGCCGTTTTTCAGCCCGCGCGGGCCGACGGTGATGCGCCACGGCAGGCCGATCAGGTCCATCGCGGCGAATTTGCCCCCTGCCCGCTCGTCGCGGTCGTCGTAGAGCGGATCGAGGCCTTTGGCTTTGAGCGCCTTGTAGAGCGCCTCGCAGGCGCTGTCGGTTGCCGCGTCGCCCTGACGCAGGTTGACGATGCCCGCGTGGAAGGGGGTGACGCCCTCGGGCCAGATGATGCCGTTGTCGTCGTGGTTTGCCTCGATGATGGCACCCAGCAGGCGGCTGACGCCGATGCCGTGGCTGCCCATGTGGACGGGCGACTGCTTGCCATCGGGGCCCTGAACCACTGCGCCCAGCGCGTCGGAATATTTGGTGCCAAAGTAGAAGATCTGGCCCACTTCGATGCCGCGCGCCACGCGGCGGCGGTCTTCGGGGACCTGTTCGAACAGGGCCGCGTCGTGGGTTTCGTCCGTGCGGGCGTATTTGTCGGTGAACTCTTCCATCACGGCGGCGCAATCTTCGACGCTGTCATAGTCGATCTCGCGGTTGCCGAATTTCAGGTCGGTGACGGCGCTGTCGTAGAACACCTCGGATTCGCCGGTTTCGGCCAGCACGAGGAATTCGTGGGTGTCGTCGCCGCCGATGGGGCCACTGTCGGCGCGCATCGGGATCGCCTGAAGGCCCATGCGTTCGTAGGTGCGCAGGTACGTGACGAGGTGGCGGTTGTAGGCGTGCAGCGCGTCCTCTTTGGTCAGATCAAAGTTGTAGCCGTCTTTCATCAGAAATTCGCGACCCCGCATCACGCCGAAGCGCGGGCGGATCTCGTCGCGGAATTTCCACTGGATCTGGTACATGGTCAGCGGCAGGTCCTTGTAGCTGCTGACGTTGGCGCGGAAGATGTCGGTGATCAGTTCCTCGGCGGTGGGGGTGAACAGCATGTCGCGGTCGTGCCGGTCCTTGAAGCGCAGCATTTCGGCGCCGTAGGCGTCGTAGCGCCCGCTTTCGCGCCACAGGTCGGCGGACTGGATCGTGGGCATCAGCATCGGCATGTGACCGGCGCGGGCCTGTTCCTCGTGGACGATGTTTTCGATCTTGCGCAGCACCTTGAAGCCCAGCGGCAGCCACGAATAGATGCCTGCGCTGGCTTGCTTGATCATGCCCGCACGCAGCATCAGCCGGTGGCTGACGATCTGCGCCTCGCTTGGGTTTTCCTTGAGAACGGGCAGAAAATAACGGCTCAGGCGCATCATGGCCTCCTTGGAACATCGGTTTCGGCCTGAGTAGGGCATTGGCGGCGGCGTCGCAATTGGGAAAGCGGCGGGATGGGCCGCGATGCGCCGAAGGCCGCAGGGGCCCCTGCGGAATGATCGTGGGGAAATATCGGGATATGGGTCGATGCCACGGAGGCGCCGGGCAAGATCAGGATGGGTCGCGCTGGCAGCGCCAGCCTGGGAGGCGAAGCTCGACCAGTGACCGCTTGTCTTGCTTGCCGGTCAGCAGCGCGCCGCCGTGAAGCTGGGCGATTTTCTTTGCGAGCGGCAGGCCGAGGCCCAGACCGCCGGTGTTGCGGGTGTCGATGTCTTCACCGATGGTGAACGGCTGGTCGGCGCGCTCGAGCTGGTCCTCGGGCAGTCCGTCACCGTGGTCGTAGACCACCAGCCTGAGGGTCTGGTCTTCGGCCAGTTTGGCGGCCACCTCGATGGTGCCCCTGCCATGTTTGACCGAGTTGATGATCAGGCACGACAGCGCCAGGGTCATTTGTTCCGCATCTGCGAAGATGGTCTTTACATCCTCGGCGCAGCGCACCTCGATCTGTCTGCCGACCGCATTTGAAATCGGCATGACCGGCAGGGCGGCGGAATTGAGCAAATCGAGGCAGGAGATGGAATCGTCGGCCAGCTTTCGCTCTCCGCTGTCGAGATTGCTGTAGCGGATGATGTGTTCGATCAGCTGGTGAAGGTGCGCGCCAGAGGATTCGATGGCTTTTACCATGCGCTTCTCGACCGCGCCGGGCACGCGTGTCTGCAGCAGGCGGGCATTGCCCAGCAGGATGGTCAGGGGCGTGCGCAACTCGTGACCGACGAGAGACAGGAATTCGAACTGCGCCTCGGAGGCGATCTGCGCCCTGTTTCCGCGTTTTCCGGCATTGCGCTTGGCATGGAGCGCTTCGAGGTGGTCTGCGACGTCATTGGCAAGGTCCACGAGCGCATCGACAGTTTCGTCGGATGGCGGATCGTGCGGATCGACGTCGACGGCACACAGGCTGCCGACGCGAAAGCCCGAGGACAGCACGATGGGCGCACCGGCGTAGAACCTGATATGCGGCTCCATCGCCACGGCGGGGTGGCCCGAAAATTCCTTGTGTTCGCGGGCGTCGGGCAGGATCAGGGGCGCGTCGGACATGATGGTTCTGGAACAGATCGAATAGTCGCGCGGCATTGCTTCGAGGTCGATGCCCACGCGTGCGAGAAACCATTGGTGATCGGATTCAACCACGGAAACCAGCGCTGTGGGGCTGTCGAAGAGATTGCGCACGCGTTCGACGATTTGCTGGAGGACCGGGTCCTGATTTTTTTCCTCTCCAAGGACTTCGCGGACCTCGCGCAGACGCGAATGTTCGTTTGGGCCGAAAGGAAATCTGATCATCAGATCATTCATGGCGCACTCCCTTGTTGCGAGAACCGGAATGTTCCGCGGTGGCGCGGGCGCAGTCGGTCTTGAATCGCGCCCTAGCTGACAAAACGCACGGCGCGCTGCGGGGTTCCATTTTTTTGTGCCGGAAATGTTTTTGTGCCGGTCATGGAGCCGCAATGGCAAGACCCGAGGCTGTGCGCGCGTTTGGACGCGGATGCGACCGGGGTGCGACGCGGATACGACGCGGATACGACGGGGCGCTATGCGGAACTTTGGATTGCTGTCATTTGTTGCGTTTACAAAGGAGGGACACCCCATGAAATTTTCGCGCACAAGCAAATCCAGCGGCGCAGGCTCTGCGGATGTGACCGGATTTTACGATGATGACACCGGCAGCATACAGTATCTGGTGGCCGACCCGCAGACGCGAAAGGCGGCGCTGATCGACGTGGTGCTGACCTTTGACCCCGAGAGCGCATCGACCAATGCCGACAGTGTCGATGCCATTTTGGACCATGCCAAAAGCGAGGGGCTGGAGATCGAGTGGATATTGGACACCCATCCGCATGCCGATCACCTGATGGCCTCGTCGCTGCTGAAAGAGCGGCTGAACAGGCCGAACGGCATCGGAGAAAAGGTGGTCGAGATCGCCGGGCTGTGGCGGGACTATTACAATATGCCGGATGCGTTCGACCCCGGCCGTGATTTCGACCATCTGTTTCGGGACGGCGATACCTTCGAGATCGGGTCGTTGCCGGTGCGGGTGATGCTGTCGCCGGGGCATACGCTGGGCTCGATCTCCTATGTCGTGGGCAAGGACGCGGCGTTTGTGCATGACACGTTCATGCAACCCGATGTGGGCACGTCGCGGTGCGACTTTCCGGGTGGTGCGGCAGGCGCGTTGTACGATACGTTGCACGATATACTGAAACTGCCGGATGAAACCCGGCTGTTCGTGGGCCATGATTACGGCACCGAGGACCGCACACAGCCCGCGTGGGAATCCACCGTGGCGCAGCAACGCAGCCACAACCAGCACATCGGCGGCGGCACCTCGAAGGCGGACTATGTCAAGCAACGCGATGCCACGCTGCCCCTGCCCGACCGGATGCTGCACGTCTTGCAGATGAACCTGCGCGCGGGCGGCTTTCCGGCCCCAGAGGACGATGAGAACCGCTATCTGAAAATACCGTTGAACAAGTTTTAATCCGAAGGAGAGAACGATGGAAACCGAGAAAACAGAGCATGGCGTGGTGGAGAACTGGACACCGCAGGAGACCAAGGACGCGTTCGAGCGCGGCGAGATCATCCTGATCGACGTGCGCACCCCGCAGGAGTTTGCACTGGAGCGGATCGACGGCGCGCTGCTGGCCCCGATGCAGGCGTTCCGGCCCGGGCACATGCCCAGCCAGACCGACAAGCGGATCGTGTTTCATTGCGGGTCGGGCGTGCGGTCGGGCAAGGTGGCGATGCACTGTCTGGCAAGCGGGTTTGACCGCGTCGCGCACATGAAGGGCGGCTTTGCGGCGTGGAAGGGTGCGGGGCTGGAGTATACCGGGACGGATGTTGCCTCGGGTGCGCCCAAGGCGATGCGCAAGTCGGATTAGGGTTGAGTGCGTGGGCGCGGTTCGGGCCGCGCCCGAGCGCCGGCACCTTGCGCTACCAGTCGCCCTGCATGTTGTGTCCACGCTTGATGAACAAGGT
>JAGXHE010000026.1 GCA_024636445.1 Sulfitobacter sp. | reverse complement strand
TCGATCAATGGGATCTGGTACAGAATGCTGTTCATTCCAGTGTCGAAGATCGCTTTGACAAAGCCGTTGGCGTCCACCTCGACCGAAATCATGTTGCCCACAGGGCTGCCGTCCTTGTCGATTGAAATGGGTGCAAAAGTGTCGGAAAGTTGTACGAGACCCTCATTGTCGCCCAGAGCGCCAAAGTCGAACGAGATAGGGCCGCCAGCAACGGCGACCACGACCTCGCCAGTCACTGGGTCATAGGCGCCTCCAGACAATGTGGTCACAGAGGCGATGGTGCCCCCATCGGCCCGGTTATCGTTGAAGGTGACGACATATTCGCCGATCACGGCATTGGCCTGCGCCGAGTCCTGCATAGAAACGGTCCATTCATTTGAACTGCCCGTGACAGGCACGGTCGGCGTGAACTCCAGGGCGATGCTGCGCGATATGCCCAAGTTGTCGAAATACTCTACCGACAGGTTCTGGATTTCCCCATCAGACCCGGCCATGGTTGATGTGGCGGGCAGGTTCAGACCCATCGACACTTGCGTGGTCGGATCACCGCTGGGGTTCAGCGAGAACCGGATCGGCTCCAGCCCGCTGCTTGTGTCTCGCGAAAAGGACGGAATGGTGCCGTCGGGATTGGCGGGCCAGCCCATCAGCAAGAGGTTGGATTCATTGGCCAGATATCCATCTTCATCGACTCGGAACGATCCGGTGGTGGCCAGCATCATCTCGGCATTGCCGCCCCCCTGCACGCTCGATTTCGACGTAACAGGCAGCATGCCGCGCCCCGACACTGCAAGGTCGGTGGCATTGGATGTATTGACCAAAGATCCGCTTTCGCTGACCAGCCGTTGCGTCGATGCCCTCACACCGCCTGCCGTGTAAGAGGCGCCCGAGTTCGACAGCACCAGAGAGTTGAAGTCCGTGATCACCCGTTTGTACCCAAAGGTGCTTGAGTTCGCGATGTTGTCGGAAATCGACCCAAGCCGCGTCGCATTGGATTGCAAACCCGAAATCCCTGCGTTTAGCGAAGAAGAAATTGTCATGGATACGCCTTTCTGCTGCATCAGAACCAAGTTGATGCAACAGATAGGCGTGGTGTGCTTAACACCGCGCTAACAGATAAAATCCATTCTATTTGCCAAAGTCCCGCAGCCGTTACCGCAGGAAGATTACTTTGATCCGGTTGTTGCGAATATCCATAGGGTCCAGCGTTGCAGGATCACGGTCGGCATAGCCGGTGACCCGTTGCACCCGCCCCGCCGCCATCCCTGCATCCTCCAGCAACTGGCGCATGATCGTTGCCTGTTGCGCCGAGCGGTCCCAAACCTGAATGTCGGCGGCGACGATCGGCTGTGCGGGCACATGCGCGCCCACGGCAATCTCGTTTTTCACCGAACGACCTGTTTGCACCAGCAGTTCTGCCAGCTTGCGCAAAAGTCGCGTCGGCTGACCGGTTTGCGCATCGAAAAGCGGCGCGTCCTTCAGCGAGAACAGCTCGATGACCAGGCCCTCGTCCGTCAGCTTGGTGATCACATGCTGAAGCTCGTTTTCCATGACGGAAGACTCGCCGCCAAGGCCCAGAAGCTCGGATTCGAGCATCTTGAGCGCTGCTGTTTCGCTATCTTCCGCCCCTTCCGAGCCTGTGTCCCTGCGCGAAATCGCGACCGGGAGCGCGCCGCTGAAAGGCAATGCCTCGTCGGCAAAGGTGCTGTCGCCACTGAACAATCCGTTACCGCCGCCCGAAGTGCGATTGATGGCGATCGTCGGCGTAAAATAGTCCGCGATCCCTCTACGTTGCTTTTCCGTCGTCGCGTTCAACAACCACATCAACATGAAAAAGGCCATCATAGCGGTCACAAAGTCCGCATAAGCAACTTTCCAGGCACCGCCATGGTGCCCGCCGCCGCTGATAACCTTTTTACGTTTGATGATGATTGGCGCCGCATTGCCTTGCGCAGCCATATCACTCAACCCATTTAGTTCACCCAAGATCAGACCTATCAGCCATGTCTTTCCAGCGGCTTAACAATCGCAATTGTCGGTAATACCCGCCAAGGCCGACAGCAGTTGCGCTGGGCGGCGCGATCTGCGCTGATGCGCCAAAAGGGCCGATGAATGGGACGGGCACATGGCTGAACTTACGGTGCTGGACAGCAAATACTCATGGACGCGGCTGCTGATCACGCTTGGCGTGGCGATGGTCGCCAATGTCGGCATGTGGGCGGTGATCGTGATCATGCCCGCAGTCGAGGCCGAATTCGGGCTGACGCGCGCGCAGGCTTCGATGCCCTATACGCTCACGATGGTCGGTTTTGCGGTGGGCAACTTTGTCATTGGCCGTGCCGTGGACCGGTTCGGCGTGACGGGATCACTGATCGCAGCGGCGGTCGGCATTGCGGCGGGCTACATCTTGGCGATGCTTGCAACCTCGGTGTTCATGCTTGGCCTTGCGCAATTGCTGATCGGGCTGGCGTCGGCTGTGGGGTTCGGTCCGATGATCGCCGACATCTCGCACTGGTTCATGCGCCGTCGCGGCATTGCCGTGGCAATCGTCGCCAGTGGCAACTACCTGTCGGGTGCGATCTGGCCGATGGTTCTGGCAGGGCTTCTGGCCGACAGTGGCTGGCGCAGCGTCTATACATTCCTCGCGGTGGTCACCCTGATCACCGTGATCCCGCTGGCTTTGCTCTTGCGCCGCCGTGTGCCGGAAGAGGCGCAGAACGCCGCTCAGGCCGCATCGGACAGCAATGCCAAATCAGTTGGCCTGTCGCCGCGCAACCTTGCGCTGTTGTTGGGGGTGGCGGGCATCGGCTGCTGTATCGCGATGTCGATGCCGCAGGTGCATATCGTCAGCTATTGCGTCGATCTGGGCTATGGTCCTGTCGCAGGGGCCGAAATGCTTTCGCTGATGCTGCTGGGCGGGGTCGCGTCGCGGCTGGTATCGGGCCTGATCGCGGACCAGCTGGGCGGCGTGCGCACCTTGCTGATCGGATCGGCGCTGCAATGTCTGGCGCTTTTTTTATATCTGCCGTCCGACGGGTTGGTGTCGCTGTATATCGTGTCGCTGGTCTTTGGCCTGTCGCAGGGCGGTATCGTGCCCAGTTACGCGCTGATCGTGCGGGAATACATGCCTGCGCGGGCCGCAGGAGCGTGGGTCGGTTTTGTGCTGATGACAACGATTGTCGGCATGGCCCTTGGCGGCTGGATGTCGGGGTGGATCTATGACGTGACCGGCAGCTATCAGATGGCGTTCTGGAACGGCATCGCCTTCAACATGGTGAACGTGGGTATCATGCTGTGGCTGCTGTCACGGTCCCGCCCGCGCAAAGTGGGGCTGGTCGCGGCCTAAAGCTCGGGTTTGCCAGAGACCATCGGCGCCGACAGATGGTCCTGCCCGCGCGCACGCGCAAGTTCGATCTGTCGCTGCCGTTCGCGAAACCGCGCCTTGTCGGCCTCGGACGTCTCGGAGGTGCACAGATGACAGCTGACCCCGGCCTCATATTCCGGTCGCGCCTGATCGGCAGGCAACACCGGACGGCGGCAGGCATGGCACAGCATGTGTGGTCCAACCCGCAACCCGTGCCCGACGCTGACCCGCCCGTCAAAGACAAAGCAGTTGCCCTCCCAGGTGCTGTCCTGCTCGGGCACCTCTTCCAGATACTTCAGGATGCCGCCCCTGAGGTGGAATACATCCTCGATCCCCTGTCCCAGCAGGAAATTGGTGGATTTTTCGCACCGGATACCGCCTGTGCAGAACATCGCGATCTTCTTGTTGTGAAAGCGGTCCTTGTTCGCCTCCCACCACGCGGGAAACTCGCCAAAGCTGGTGGTCTGTGGATCGACCGCACCCTGGAACGTGCCGATCGCCACCTCGTAGTCGTTGCGCGTGTCGATCACCGCCACATCGTCGCGGGTGATCAGCGCGTTCCAGTCGGCGGGCTCCACATAATGCCCCGTCCGCGCCGCCGGATCGACGTCGGGCTGGCCCATCGTCACGATCTCGCGTTTCAGCCGGACTTTCATCTTGCCGAAGGGTGGCGTCGCGGACGTGCTTTCCTTCCACTCCAGCCCGTCACAGCCGGGCAAGGCGCGAATATGCGCCAGCACTGCGTCAATGCCCGCACGCGGCCCTGCGATAGTGCCGTTGATGCCTTCGCCCGCCAGCAGCAGCGTGCCCTTGACCCCTTGGGCCACGCACATGTCCAGCAAGGCGGGCTTGATCGCGTCGGGCGCGTCAAAGCGGGTGAAATGGTAGAGTGCAGCGATAATATACATGTCCCGCCAGATACGCCCGACACGGCTGTCAGACAAGAGGCTCGGATGCCGCAGATCGGGCGCCACGGGTCGGTTCATCTGGCAGCCTCACGCTATGATCCCGGCGCGCCACAGCGCACAGACTTTGGCCACGTGTCGCCGAATGGCGATGCGCCCACGCCGCAAACGTTGACCCGGACCTGCCATCCGCCTACCTCATGAGCCAACGAGGAGAGACAGCATGACCCAAGCCCTGATCGTGATCGACGTCCAGGACGACTTTTGCCCCGGCGGCGCACTTGCGGTGACCAAAGCCGATCTGATCGTGCCGGGCATCAACGCCCTGATGAAACAGGCCGACGCCGTTGTACTGACCCAGGACTGGCATCCGGCGGGGCATTCGTCCTTTGCATCCTCGCACAAGGGGCACGATCCCTATGCCGTGATCCAGATGCCCTATGGTCCGCAGGTGCTTTGGCCCGACCATTGCATTCAGGGCAGCAAAGGCGGCGCATTCCACGCAGACCTGAACACCGACCGCGCCGATATGGTGATCCGCAAGGGCTATAACCCCGCCATCGACAGCTATTCGGCATTTTTCGAAAACGACCACCAGACTCCGACGGGCCTGGAGGGATATCTGCGCACCCGCGGTATCGAAAAGCTGACGATGGTCGGTCTCGCCACTGATTTTTGCGTCAATTTCTCGGCTGTGGACGCGGCCAGGCTGGGCTTTGACGTGACCGTACAGATGGACCTGTGCCGCGCCATTGATCTGGACGGATCACTGATCGCAGCGGTCGACGGTATGAAAGCGGCAGGCGTGACGCTGGCCTGAAACCGCGTCGCCACCCCTATCGCCTCTTGGCTATGTCACGCGCCGCTGTGGGCGCATGCGCTGCACGCCCTTGCTTTGGACACGTCCAGCGGGCAAAACGGTCCGAAGTCTCTGAGGAAAAACGATATGGTCGACATCGCCACCCGCGTCTGGAACCACAAGTGGAAGATCGACCCGATCGTCCGGTCGCTGATCGACACCGACTTTTACAAACTGCTGATGTGCCAAAGCATCTTTCGCAACAAGCCTGAAACCCAGGTCACCTTCTCGCTGATCAACCGCACCAAATCCTTGCCGCTGGCCGATCTGATCGACGAAGGCGAGTTGCGCGAACAGCTTGACCACGTGCGGTCGCTGTCGCTGTCGCGCGGCGAAAGCACCTGGCTGCGCGGCAACACCTTCTACGGCAAACGCCAGATGTTCCGCCCCGACTTTATGGAATGGTTCGAAGGCCTGCGCCTGCCCCCCTACCAGTTGGAACGCAAGGGCGACCAATACGAGCTGACCTTCGAAGGCAAATGGCACGAGGTCATGCTGTGGGAAATCCCCGCGTTGGCGATCCTGATGGAACTGCGCGGACGTGCGGTGCTTGACCGGATGGACCGGTTCGAGCTGCAAATCCTTTATGCGCGCGGCATGACCCGCGTCTGGGAAAAGATCGAAGCCCTGCGCGAGGTCGAGGGCGTCAGCATCGCCGACTTCGGCACCCGCAGGCGGCATTCGTTCCTCTGGCAGGACTGGTGCGTTCAGGCGATGCAGGAGGGGATGGGCGCCAAGTTCATCGGCACCTCGAACTGCAAGATCGCCATGCACCGCGAGATGGAAGCAATCGGCACAAACGCGCATGAATTGCCAATGGTCTACGCCGCGTTGGCCGACAGTGACGAAGAACTGTTCCGCGCGCCCTATGACGTGCTGTCCGACTGGCACGACGAGCACGAAGGCAACCTGCGGATCATCCTGCCCGACACCTACGGCACCAAGGGCTTTCTCGACAATGCGCCCGACTGGCTGGCGGGCTGGACCGGCATCCGCGTCGACAGCGGCGATCCGGCAAAGGCGGCGGAAATCGCCATCGACTGGTGGAAAAGCCGCGGCGAAGACCCCACGCAAAAGCGGGTCATCTTCTCGGACGGGCTGGACGTGGACAAGATCATCGCCTTGCAACAGCAGTTCAAGGGCCGCGTACTCCCCTCGTTTGGCTGGGGCACGCTGCTGACCAACGATTTCCGCGGACTGACCCCCAACGACGCGCTCGCGCCATTTTCGCTGGTGTGCAAAGCCGTCTCGGCCAATGGTCGCCCGACCGTCAAACTGTCGGACAACCCCAACAAGGCGATGGGCCCGCAATCCGAAATCGACCGTTACAAACGGGTGTTCGGTGTGGGGTCGCAGGAGGAGTTGGAAGTGGTGGTCTAGGCCGCTTCTTTCCGCTCTCGCCATACGATCAGCAAGCCGCCCGCCGCGATCAGGATTGCGCCGGGGAACAGCGCGTCCCACGGGGTTTCGCCGAAGAACAGCCAGCCCAGCAGAAATGCCAAGGGTATCCCGAAGTATGAAAACGGCGCCAGATTGGCCTGCTCCGTCATCCGCTGGCTGACCACGATGATCAGCACCGCCGTGCCGCCGAACGCGCCCATCGCGATCAGCCACGGAATGTCTGCCAAGGCCACCGGGCTGAATCCGCCCAGAGCCAGCGCCAACACCGTTGCCCCGACCACTGCCGCCGAATTGGAATAGAAGCTGACCAGCGGGCTCGGCACCTCTTCGTCGAACATCCGCGCGGTGACGGCGACCAGCGCATACATGAAGGCCGCCCCCAGCGGAAACAGCGCGTCGGTCGAAAATGTGTCGCTGCCCGGCTGCATCACCCACACGACGCCGACAAAGCCGATCATCACGGCGCTCCACCGGACCCAGCCCACGACCTCGCCCAGCAGAGGCACCGCCAGTGCCGTCATGAACAACGCGTTGGCATAGGTGATGGTCGATGCGGTCGCGAACTCCATGCGGCCCAGCGACAGGTAGAAGAACAACTGCGCCAGGGTCACGATCACGCCCCGCGCAAGGGCCAGCTTCCACTGGCGTATCTTGAAACGCCGCCCACCGACACGCCATGCCCGCGATGTGCCCAAGGCGATCAGCGAGGGGATCAGGCCAAAGATGTTACGCCACGCGCTGAGTTCGGCAGCGGAGTAGTCGTCTGACAACAGTTTGATGATCAGCCCCATGCCATCGAACAGGGCCAGGGCAATCAGGCTCAGCACGATGGCAAGGCCGGTTTTATCAGTGGCACGGATCACGAGGGGGCAAGGTCCTGTCAGGGGCGCAAAGTCACCTAAGCTTAACTGGGCGCGAATGACCAGCGCCGCTCAGTCCGGATCGACCCGCCCGCGCAGGGCTTTGACCTCGCCGCGCACTTTCTTCTCTTTCAGCCGCCGCTTTTTCGACCCCAGCGTGGGCCGCGTGGCGATACGGCGTTTGGGTCTGACCAGCGCCGCCTTGATCAGATCGACCAGCCGGTCGCGGGCAATGTCGCGATTCCGGGCCTGGCTGCGGGTCTCTTCGCATTGAATGATCAGCGCGCCCTCATTGGTCCAGCGCCGTCCCGCCAGCCGCTTGAGCCGGGTTTTCACCGGATCGGGCAGGTTGGGGCTGCGCAAGGCTTCGAACCGCAGTTCGACCGCAGAGGAGACCTTGTTCACGTTCTGCCCACCGGGCCCGGACGAGCGCATGAAATTCTCGGTCAGTTCCCAGTCTTCGATTGAGATGTTGTCATTTATACGCAGCATTTTACCATTATCGCATCGGAACGATCTGGCGGGAAGGGGCGTTTGATCACGAATCCCCCCGAATGGAGACCGACATGTTGAACCTGCCATCCCTGATCCAGATCGCCACCAACCGCGACGACCTATATGTTTTCCGCATCACCGCGCAGGTAAGCACCGAGGACATGACCGAGCTTGCCGCCTATATGAACGATGTGTTCGACCAGCCGGGCAAGGTCGACATGATGCTGATCTTCGATCGCTACGACGGCGCGGAAACTGGTGCGTCGTTCAGTTGGGAATCGCTGAAATCCCGTGTGCGGTCCGTGTCCAACGTGGACAAATATGTGGTCGTCGGAGCCCCCAAACATGCCGCCAGCCTGATCGAGGCGATGGGCAGCGTGATCCCGGTGGAGGCCGAAACCTTTGACGAGGAAGCCAGCGCCTGGCGCTATCTCGACGCCGAAGCTGTGTCAGAATAGTTCGACTGGCCAGACACGCACTGGCCGGACATGCATTGGCCAGACATGAAAAAGGGCCGCGTGGCGTTTGCCAGCGGCCCTTCGAAAGTTTCAGGAGGCGGGGTCGGTTAGACCAAATGGTCCACTTGGTGGATCACATCGCCAAGGACTGCCTTACCGGGCGTTCCTCCAAGCTGTTCCGACACCTCTCTCCAATACCTTTCTGGACACTAGAGCACCTCCTTTCAATTGTTTCAGACACTTGCAAGTTGGCATGCCTGCACGAATTGTCAAAACACTTTTTTCACGCAATTCGACGCGTAATGGCCCGAAAGGGAATAAGTGCTGCCAAAGCAAGCAATATTTTTACCGACCAATCTGCAATCGCCAGTGAAACCCACAAGGGGGCCATAGGGCCTACGCCCAATACCGGCAGCGCTTCGGAGGCCCAGGCTACATCTGTTGCAGGGTGGATAAATGCCAGCGATCCGGCAAAGGCGATCGAAAAGAACAGGATCGTGTCAACGCTGCTGCCAACCAGCGTCGAGGCCAGCGGCGCGCGCCACCATGCACCGCTGCGCAGGGCCGAAAATATCGCGACGTCCAGCAATTGCGCGGTCAGAAACGCGATGCCCGATGCGACGGCGATGCGCACGGTAACCAACGGGCCGAACTCGCCCATGATCTGCGTGCCGATCAGGCTGCAAACGACACCTGCGGCGAAACCGGCCAGCACGACCTTGCGTGCGGCGGACGCGCCATAGACGCGGTTCATGATGTCGGTGACCAGAAAGGCCAGCGGATAGGTGAATGCCCCCCACGTCAGCCATTGGCCGAACAGGAATTGGACAAGGATATTCGAGGCCACGACGATGGCAGCCATGGCAATAATGCCGGGGATATGTGTGCGATTCATGATGTGTTCCGTTTTTACAAGGGTGCGGCGACTTGGCCCGCCATCATGGCAGACGGGCGGTCCATAGGCCCAAGCGCGCAGCCGTGCAAGCTATTCCGTCAGGGTATATTCGACGATCTGGTTGCGAAAGAACGTATAAAAGTTGTCGTCGGCCACCAGTGTCAGGTGGGTAAAACCTTGATCATCCTGCCAGATACTCAGCCCTTCTAGGTTGCCATAGGTGCCGGGTTCGGTGGTCAAAAGGGTGACCTCAGCCAGATCTGGCGCGGCCAGATCGAACCGGCGGATGCGGGTGGCGAAACCGCGCAACGACAGGCTGCGTTCCAGCAGGTAGAACATCCCGTCGGGACCGAAATCGGCGCCGGTGGCCAGAAAATTACCCTTGCGCGGAATGAACGGGCCCTTTGACCAGGTGCCGTCCTGATACTGGTAGAGAGGAAAGGGTGTGGTGATATCCGTGGTTTCCTCGGGCAAGGTCACAAGCGTCCCATCCCGAGCAACGGCCAGCGCCTCCAGCGCGCGATTTTCGATCATGGTCTCGAAGTCGGGATGTCCGGCCAACTTTTCGAAACGCCCATCCGCCTGTTGCGCCACGACGCGCGCAGGCCCTTCCAGCGATATGTACAATGTGCCATCCGCACCTGTGGCCAGCCCTTCGGTATCCCCCAAGCGGGCGGCCCGTTCGTCGCGGCTGGCGTCGATCACCTCAAGTGCGCCGCCGGACCGGTCCAGCGTCAGGCGGAACATGTCACCGCGATCCGATAGCACCAGTGCTTCGGCACCGCCATCCGACATTTCGATCGCCGACAGCCCGCCAAAGCTTTCCGACAGACGCGGCAGTGTGGTTACGCCGTCCAGTGTCAGTTTCGGTTCAGCTTGTAAGCAGGCTGTCGTGCAGATCAGCGCGAGCGCAGAACGCCAGAACATTGCTGGGGCAGATCGGCGACAGTGTATTCGCGACTTGGTTTCGGCGCGGGTGCGCTGGGGGCGGGCGGCGGCGGGTTCAGGATGTTGCTGACCCACTGTTGCGCATCGGCGCAACCGTCACCGGCGGGCGGGGCCGCCTGATCGACACAGCCACGCGCGCCCCTGGGGCAGGCCAGCCGCACATGGAAATGATAGTGGTGGCCATACCACGGACGCACCTTGCGCAGCCATGACCGGTCGCCTTTTTCATCATTGCACATCTGCACCTTGGCACCGGGAAAGATGAATATCCGCGCCGTGCGGCTGTCTTGGGCCGCGGCCTTGACGATCTCGTGGTGGGCGCGGGTCCATGATGCGTTGGTATAGGCGCCACTCGACCGTCGGGTCGAAATCGACGAGATGTTTTCGCGCTCGGTCGCGCTCAGGTTCAGGTTCGCGGCAGGCAGCATCCAGATGTCTGCGTCCAGTCCGATCTGGTGGCTTGAGTGACCGGTCAGCATCGGGCCGCCGCGCGGCTGGCTCAGGTCGCCCACATAAATTCCGTTCCATCCCGGCTGCCGCGCAGCGTTGCGGCTAAGCTGTTGGACAAAATCGATCAGCTCGGGGTGGCCCCAGTTGCGGTTGCGTGACAGGCGCATGGCTTGCCAGGTCGGTCCGGTTTCGGCCAGCTGCTCTGCCCCCGCAACGCAGCCCTTGGCATAGCTGCCAATGGGCGCAGGCGACTGTTGCGATCCGACCCGCTCGGCCCCGAACGCGGCCTTGGCCAGGCCCTGCAAGGTGGCGGGGTCAATGTCGGGCAACGGCGTGCCATCTATATTGGTGTCAGACTGACCACTGCATGCAGCAGTCACGACCATCAGGGCGGCTATACACAAACGACGCAAATACATTACTCGGGCTCTCCATCCGGTTTCACCCAGACTAACATGATCAGCCCGATTGCAAAGAGCAGGATCAATGGCGACACGCCAAAGCGCTGGCTTCCGCTGATTTGCGAGGCAATGGCGATCAGCGCCGGGGCCAGGAACGTCGTCGCCTTGCCCGACAGCGCATAAAGCCCGAAGGCTTCGGTCATCCGTTCCGTGTTGCCCTGACGCGTAAGCATGTTGCGGCTGGCGCTTTGCAAGACACCGCCTGCGGCACCGATCAGCATGCCTGCGACATAAAACATGATGTCGGGCAAACTTGACCCTTCGGCCAGTGCGATGCCGAAAATGGAAGTGGGCGACAGCGACACGATCAGGATTGCGGTGCCCATCAGGATCAGGCAGCACATGATAATCAGCGGCTTTGGTCCCAGCGCGCGGTCGGCAAACCCGCCCAGCCAGCAAAACAGCGCCCCGCTGGCGGCTGCGATGATGCCGAAAATGCCCACTTCAGTGATGCTCCAGTTCAGCACCCCCAGGGCATAGATGCCGCCAAAGGTGTACATCCCGTTCAGCGCATCACGGTAGAACATCGACGAGCCAAGATAGGCCAGCAGGCTGGGATTGCCCGGCAGGTTCACCAGCGTCTGTTTCAACTCTTTCATGCCGTTGCCGAACTTGTACCTCAGGCGCGGCGCGTCGGCTGGCGTCTCTTTGACCCACAAAAAGAATGGGATCATGAACACTGCAAACCAGATCGCGGCAAGTGGCCCGACGACGCGGGTATCCGCCTTGGTCGCAGGGTCCAGCCCGAACAACGGCTCCAGCCCGGCCATCGTGCGGCCCGTGCCTCCGGCCTGGAACAGCGCCAGCATCAGCAGCAGCGCCAGCACGCCGCCCGCATAGCCAAAGCCCCAGCCCGACCCGGAAATCTTGCCCAACTCGTTCTTGGGCCCCAGCGATGGCAGATAGCTGTTGGTAAAGATCGTGGCGAACTCCATCCCGACCAGCCCGATGCCAAAGAAAAACAGCGCCCAGAGCACCGAGAAATCCTGCGGCGCCGTCCACCAAAGCGCATATGAGCCGATGAAATACAGCGCTGAAAACAGCCATATCCACGGCATACGGCGTCCTGAACTGTCAGCAATGCCGCCCAGTATCGGGGCCAGAATGGCGATAAATATGCCCGCGACGGTCAGCCCGTATCCCCAAAGCGCCTGCGCCTGCGCCTTGGCCGCGCCCTCGGCCATTCCGTCCGCCATCAATTGCGCCGTGGCGGTCTGGGCAAAGTAGGGGCCAAAGATGAACGTCAAAAGCAGCGTGTTGTACGGCTGGCTGGCCCAGTCAAAGAAATACCAGCCCCAGATGCGTTTTTTCAGTGATACGTCCGCCATGCCCGTTCCCGCCCTGTTGTTGGCGCGATTAGAAGCACGGGGCCGCGACCATAGGCAAGTGAAGGTTTAGGGCGCAGGTGCGATCCGGTCCTGCATCGGTGGCCATTGACGCTTGGCTTCGGCCTTGATCCACGCGGCGATCCACTCGGGGACAGGCGGGCTGACAGGGTTATGCCCCAAGGCTTCGGCAGCGCGCGCAGGATTGATGGCGCGCCCGTTCTCCAGCAGCGCCGAGCGGTACAGCACATGGCTTGCACATTCGCCGTTGGTCTTCCACATCGACTGCTCCAGATACATGAAACGATCGTCCCAGCACACCAGCCGCGATTTCATCGTGAACCGCTCGAACATGGTGATCCGCCGCCGGTAACGTACCGAAGCGCCTGCCATCGTCAGCGCCCATTTGTTCTTGAACAGCACCGAAACCAGCCCGCCCCGCTGCGCCATCGCCAGACGCCCCAGATCATATAGGGTCAGCGTGCGGCCATTGTTCAGCTCGCCGAACATGTCGATATCCCAGGGCCAGCAGATGTGCCGACTGGTGTGAATATCACCGAAACTTTCCAGCGGCGGCAGACGACGGGCGATCAGCATGTCTTTGAACAGACGAACGAAGGGGAACATGGCGCGGGCTCCTTTTGCGCACTGATCATGGGCAGCGGGCCGAACTGTCAACCAACAACCTCGCGGCAGGCTTGCCCTTTTGTCGGGGCATGACTAGTTGGAGTGCAACAAAGAGGTGAGTTTGATGCAATCGCTGTTCCAAATCCTGATGCTGCTGCTGAACATTGTGTGGTTTTTCATCATTGCCCATGTGGTGATGAGCTGGCTGATCAACTTTCAGGTGCTCAACCTGCGCCAACCGATCGTCGCCCAGATCTGGGATGGCCTGAACCGACTGCTTGAGCCGATTTACAGCCGTATCCGTCAAGTCCTGCCGCCAATGGGCGGGCTGGATCTGGCGCCGCTGGTGGTTCTGATTGTCGTGGCGGTGCTGCGCATCGTGCTGATGAACAACGCGGCCGCGTTCTATTGATCCCGCGACAGGGCTTCCGCCTGCGGGATTTTTTCGAGCCAGCGCGCCGGCAGACCTTGTTCACGGATTCTTAGTGTGTGACTCTGCATCAAAAGAGCAGATAATTCACATCAAGGTTTTCATATGACAGGCGCTGCCACGCTGTTGTCCGATGTTTTCGGCTTCGACGCCTTCCGCCCCGGACAGGAAGAGATCGTGCACGCCGTGGCGCAGGGCGAAAACGTGCTGGCCATCATGCCGACAGGCGGTGGCAAATCCCTGTGTTTCCAACTGCCTGCGCTCATGCGCGAGGGCGTGACGGTGGTGATCTCTCCGCTGATCGCCCTGATGCGCGACCAGGTGCGTGCCCTGCAAGAGGCTGGCGTCTCTGCGGGGGCGCTGACATCCGGCAATACTCCCGAAGAAACCGACGCCGTCTGGGAAGCGTTGGAGCGCGGCGAGCTTAAGTTGCTCTACATGGCACCCGAACGTCTGGCAGCAAACTCGGCCATGAGCATGTTGCGCCGCATCGGCGTGTCGATGATCGCGGTGGACGAAGCGCATTGCGTCAGCCAGTGGGGCCATGATTTCCGCCCCGACTATCTGCGCATCGGCGAATTGCGCCGCACGCTGAACGTGCCGCTTGCCGCCTTCACCGCCACCGCAGACACCGAAACCCAGGCCGAGATCGTGCAAAAGCTGTTCGACGGCCAGCCGCCCACAGCATTCCTGCGCGGGTTCGACCGGCCCAACATCCATCTGGCCTTTGCGGCCAAGGACGGACCGCGCGCCCAGATCCTGAACTTTGCCGCCGCGCGCAAGGGGCAGTCGGGCATCGTCTATTGCGGCACCCGCGCCAAGACCGAAACGCTGGCCCAGGCCCTGCGCGAGGGCGGGCATGGCGCGATCCATTACCACGGCGGAATGGACGCCGAAGACCGCCGCATCGCCGAGCGCCGCTTTCAGCAAGAAGACGGGCTGATTGTCGTGGCCACCGTCGCCTTTGGCATGGGCATCGACAAACCCGACATCCGCTGGGTCGCCCACGCCGACCTGCCCAAAAGCATCGAAGCCTATTATCAGGAAATCGGCCGCGCCGGCCGTGACGGTGCCCCCGCCGAAACCCTGACGCTGTTCGGCCCCGACGATATCAAACTGCGCCGCTCGCAGATCGACGAGGGGCTTGCACCGCCTGAACGCCGCAGTGCCGATCATGGCCGACTGAACGCGCTGCTGGGCCTGGCCGAGGCGCTGGATTGCCGCCGCAAGACGCTGCTGGGCTATTTCGGAGAGACCGAGACAACCTGCGGCAACTGCGATCTGTGCGACAAGCCTGCCGAAGTGTTCGACGGCACCACCGCTGTGCGCAAGGCGCTGTCGGCAATGCTGCGCACCGAAGAATGGTTCGGGGCGGGGCATCTGATCGACATCCTGCTGGGGAACCGCACCGACAAGATCGCGCAGCGCGGGCATGACAGCCTGCCGACCTACGGCGTCGGCAAGGAATACGACAAACGGCAATGGCAGGCGGTGTTCCGGCAGATGATGGGCCACGATCTGATCCGTCCCGATCCCGCCCGCCACGGCGCGCTGCGGATGACCGACGCCGCCTTGCCAATCCTGCGCGACGAGGCGACGATCAACCTGCGCCGTGACAGCATCCGCAGCGCCGGCACCAACCGCCGCCCGGCGGTCAAGGAAATGGTATCCGAAGAAGACGCGCCGCTTCTGAGCGCGCTCAAGGCGCAGCGCCGCGCACTGGCCGAAACCGCGCGCGTGCCGGCCTATGTGATCTTTACCGATCGTACCCTGATCGAAATGGCCGAAAGGCGCCCCGCCAATCAGGATGCGATGGCAGGCATCAGCGGCGTCGGCGCGAAAAAGCTTGAGCGCTACGGCGACACGTTCCTGCAGGTGATCAACGGTGCGGTGAACGATGTGCACCCGACGCGGCGCAAGCTGGCGGGGCGTGCGGCGGGCACGGTCTACGATCAGTTGATGGACGCGCAGGCACAACTGGCGCGCGGCACCGGCGGCACTGACAAACCGCTCAGCTGCTCGGCCTCGCAACTGGCGAAGGTAGCGCAGATGCGCACGGCGGACGCAGGCGCTTTGGAGCGTTTGCTGGGCGAACGTCGTGCCGAAAGATTTGGCGCGGCGTTTCTGGCGGTGCTGTCAGAGGCTTAGGCCACCAGTTCCGTCAACGCTTTGTTCCCATCGCGTTCTGGACCTTGTCCCCTCGTCGGACTAGGTCTTGTGGAAATCCCCAAAGGAGACAAACGAATGCTGGTTGTGATTTCGCCCGCCAAGCGGCTGGACTGGGACGCGCGCGACATGGAAATGACCGCGCCCGCAATGCAGGACGACGCCGTGCGTCTGGCCAAAACTGCGCGCAATCTGACCTTGGGCGATCTCAAGTCGCTGATGCATCTGTCGGATGATCTTGCGCGTTTGAACCGTGACCGGTTTCAGATCTTCGCCGCCGACCCCGAACCCGAGGCGGTGCGCCCCGCAGCCCTGGCCTTTGCCGGCGACACCTATCAGGGGCTGGATGCGGCATCGCTGGACAGCGACGAAATGGACTGGGCGCAGGATCATCTGCGCATTCTGTCCGGGCTTTACGGCCTGCTGCGTCCGCGCGACGCGATCCAACCTTACCGTCTGGAAATGGGCAGCCGTCTGAAAACGCGGCGCGGCGCGAACCTTTACGACTACTGGGGCGATGACCTGTCCAAGGCGCTGAACGCGCAGGCGAAAGCCGTAAACAGCGAGGTTCTGGTCAATTGCGCCAGCCAGGAATATTTCGGCGCGGTCGCTCTCAAGGCGTTGAAACTGCGGGTGATCACGCCGAAATTCATGGAGGACAAGGGGCAGGGACCGAAGATCGTCAGCTTTTTCGCCAAGAAGGCGCGCGGTGCGATGGCGCGCTTTGTGGTGCAGAACCGTTTGACCGACCCCACCGCACTGGCCGAGTTTGACAGCGGCGGCTACGCCTACCAGCCCGATCTGTCCACGCCCGATGCGCCGGTGTTCGTCCGGCCCTACCCCGAAACCTGAAGCGCAACAGCCTTCACGACCAATGGCGGCTGTGCGCCCTGCGGACACGCCGCAAGCACCTGTTTTTCCAGCGCATCCTTGCGCAGGGGCTTTGTCAGGTAGTGGTTTAGTCCAGCCGCCATGATCGCCGTCTCTTCGTCGTCCATCGCGTGCGCGGTCAGCGCGACAATCGGCACCGCAGCACCGCTGTTCTTTTCCAGCGCGCGGATGGCGCGGGTGGCGTCCTTGCCGTCCATCTTGGGCATCGAGATGTCCATAAAGATCAGATCGGGCGCAAAGCTCTGGTACAGCGCCACGGCCTCTTCCCCGTTGTTCGCAAATTGCAGGTCCAGGGTCATATGCGCCAGCATCTTGCGCAGCACCAACTGGTTGGTCTTGTTGTCCTCGGCTGCCAGCACACGCATCAAACGCGTTGCGGTCGGGTGACTGTCGGGCGCTGCCACAGGTTCATGTTCGGACGGAGCCATCGGCCCCAGCGATTCCAACATGCTGAACAGCACGCGGCGGGGCACCGGCTTTTGCATCAGCGCATGCAGATATTTGCGCGCCGGGTCGCGGTCGGCGTATCCGGGATTGGTGCTGAGCAGGATCACGGGCATCTTGTAGCCCGCGTTGCGGATTTCCTGCGCCAGTTCCAGCCCGTCCATATCGCGCATGTTGTGATCGGTCAGCACCAGATCGATCGTGCCGTCCAACCCTTCCAAGGCCGCCGCACCGTCCTGACAGGATATCACGCTAAGACCCAGCATCTTCATCTGTCGTTCCAGTATCAGCCGGTCCGCAGATACATCATCCACCACCATCACGCGGTGCACGCCCTTGGGGATTGTGGGGTGGTACGGCACCTCCTGCTCTGCGGTTTCCAACTGCAAGGAAAAGCCAAAGCACGATCCGATCCCCTCTTCGCTGGTCACCCAGACCTTGCCTTCCATCAACGCAACCAACCGCTTTGAAATGGCAAGACCCAGCCCGGTGCCGTCGAACTGGCGATTGCGGTCGTTTTCGACCTGATTGAATTCGCCGAATATGTGGTCGATCTTATCTTCTGGTATGCCGATGCCGGTGTCTTCGATGGCGATGTTGACCTGGCTCATCCCCCCCTGATCCGCAGGCACGCCGGTGACACGCACCAACACGTGCCCCTCTGCGGTGAATTTCACCGCGTTGCCGATCAGGTTGGTCAGCACCTGTCTGATCCGCCCCGGATCGCCGACAAATCGTGTGGGCAGGAACAGATCGTAATCCAGCAACAGGTTCACGTCCTTTTCACGCGCCGCATGGTGCAACAGCATGATGACCTCATGAATACAGCGTTCCATATCGAAGGGTTCGGGGTGCAGCGTCAGCTTTTCCGCCTCGATCTTGGAATAGTCCAACACGTCGTTGATGATGGTCAGCAGCGCCTCGCCAGAGTTGCGGATGGTGTCGACATAGAGCCGCTGTTCCTCGTTCAGACCGGTGTCGGTCAGCAGATCGGCCATGCCGACGACGCCGTTCATCGGCGTGCGGATTTCGTGGCTCATGTTGGCCAGAAACGACGATTTGGCACGGTTTGCCGATTCCGCAACCTCGCGCGCTTCTTTCAGACGCGCCTCGTAGACGACGGTGGTGGTGATGTTCAAACCCAGCGACACGATATCGCCGCCGGGGCCGCGACGGTCGATCAGCTTGATGTACTGATCATTCCACAGCCGGATCGTAACAGGCTCGGGGTAGGGGGCCAGCCAGCGGTCTCCCATCATGATGCGCCATTCGTCATGCGGCATGCCCTCGGTGTTCACGATCCCCTCGTCGGTCAGGAGTTGCAGGATGGTAATATAATTCACGCCGGGACGGACTATGTCCATCCCGTCGAAAATCGCCAGATAGGCACGGTTCGCGGCCAGCATCTGGTTGGTATCGTCGAAAAAGGCAAATCCGTCGGTCACCGTCTCAATGGAATGCCACAGCCGCCGTTCCGCCACTTCGACCTTGTGGTGGGCGACGCTGAGATCGGATTTCACCCGCAGGTTTTCATCCCGCACCGTGGCGACCTCGGCGCGCGTCTCGTTGATCTCGGCGCTCAGCGTCTGGGCGTGGCGGTCCAGTTTGCGGCGCGCAGCGGCCAGTTCGGATTGCTTGAGCTCAAGCATCCGCTCGGCTGCCAGCCGCCCCCGCCGTTCCTCCGCCAGTTTGTTGGCCAGCGACATGGCGCCCCCGTCAGAATCCGTTCACCAACAGGTTTCACGCATCAAGGTAAAGGTGGTCTTAAATTCTCTGGGAATGACGCCATTTACAGCGTGGTCCGACGTCCGAACCGCCAATATCAACTCCGTCCCCCAATCTCTGACAGCCAGCATGAATCGTTGCCAACAGGGGCAGCGGCGTGTCACCGTTCATGGGCATTGGGTTGGAGCATTTTGACATGACACGTATCTTTCTGGCATTCGCTTTGACGGCGATGGCTTGGGTCTCGGCGGCCCCTGCCCAAGACATCGTGCCCGATCACCGCTATGTCTATTCGCGCGATATGGACTTTTACGGCGCGGATCTTGCGCCGTTGTTCGACACGACCCAACCCGCTTGCGCCAATGCCTGTGATGCAAACAATGCCTGCGTCGCGTTCACTTACAACAGCCGCTCCAACGCCTGTTTCCCCAAGTCCGCCGTGACCGATCGCACACCCTACGAGGGCGCCTTTTCCGCCGAGCGTGTTCCGACCGACCCCGGCGTTCTGGCGCAACAGACCCAACGCGTCGAGGATCTGAACTTGCTCGGTCAGGACGATCTGAATTCCGCCCGCACGCTGGCCCAAGCGTTTTCGATCCGTTTTGCCGTCAATGGCCGCACCGCCGAAGACCTGCTTGATGCGGCGTCACAGGCATTCGGGCAGAACAACCGC
>JAGXHE010000169.1 GCA_024636445.1 Sulfitobacter sp. | reverse complement strand
TGATCTGTCAGAACCAGCAGGAATGTCGAGATCGCGGCGGCCAGCAGGCCACCCATCGACGACATGCGCGATACCAGCGCGCCAAAGCCCCAAGCGATGCTGCAGCCCAGTCCGACCGGCCATGCCAGCGCCCACATCAGGCCCAGAAACGTCGCCACGCCCTTGCCGCCGTTAAAGCGCAGCCAGACCGGATAGCAGTGCCCCAGCATCGCCATCAGCGCTGCAAGCTGGGCGGCGTCTTCGCCAGCAATGTTGCGCGCCAGAAGCACGGCTACAACGCCCTTGCCTGCGTCCAGCAGCAGGGTCAGCGCCGCCGCGGTCTTGTTGCCGGTGCGCAGGACGTTGGTGGCACCGATATTGCCCGACCCGATGTCGCGCAGGTTGCCCAGGCCCAGCATCTGCGTCAGCAGCAGGCCAAAGGGAATGGAGCCCAGTCCGTAGCCGATCAGGGCCCACAGGATCAGGGTGAAGGTCGAACTTTCGATCAGCGGCATTCAGGTCCCCGTCTTAAAAACACATGCGCCGTCCACATATGTCGCCAGCACCTTACCCTGCATGCGCTGGCCGTCAAACGGCGTGTTGCGCGATTTTGAACGCAGCGTCGTGCGGTCCATCACGAAGGGTGCGTTGGCGTCGAACAGCACCAGATCGGCAGGCGCTCCGGCAGACAGGCGACCCGAAGCCAGACCCAGACGGTTGGCCGGGTTCAGCGACATCGCGCGCCACAGTTGCGGCAATTCGATCAGGCCTGCGTGGACCAGCCGCAGGGCCGCGGGCAAAAAGGTTTCAAGCGCGACGGCGCCGCTGGCGGCCTCTTCAAACGGCAGGCGTTTGCTTTCCTCGTCTTGCGGCGTGTGCATCGACGAGATGATGTCGATCAGCCCCGAGGCGACGGCTTGGACAACTGCGGTGCGGTCGTCTTCGTCGCGCAGGGGCGGCTTGAGCTTGAAAAAGGTGCGGTAGTCGGCCACGTCCAGCGCGTTTAGCGTCAGGTGGTGCACCGAGGTGCCCGCCGTGATGTCCAGACCGTTGGCCTTGGCCCGCTCGAGCGCAGGCAGGGCGCGGGCAGTGGTGATCTGGTCGACGTGGTAGCGCGCGCCGGTCATCTCGATCAATGCGATATCGCGGTCCAGCGCCATGCGTTCGGCCATCGGCGTCACACCGGGCAGGCCTCTCAGCGAGGCGAATTTGCCCGAGGTCACGCAGGAGCCTTGGCTCAGGCCCGGATCTTGCACATGTGCAATCACCAGCGCACCCAGCGAGCGGGCATAGGTCAGCGCGCGCGAAAAGACCTTGGTGTCGGTGACAACGTGGTCGCAATCGGTAAACGCCACGGCACCTGCGTCCAGCAGAAAGCTGATTTCGGTCATCTCGCGTCCCATGCGGCCCTTGGTCAGCGCAGCCATGGGCAGAACGTGGACCGGAGCCGCCTCGCGGGCGCGGCGGATGACGAATTCCAGTGTTTCGGGGTTATCAATCGCCGGATCGGTGTCGGGGCGGGTGACGATGGTGGTGACACCGCCCGCGGCCGCCGCAGCCCCGGCCGAGCGAAAGCTCTCCTTGTGCCGTTCGCCGGGTTCGCAAACCTTCACGCCGATGTCGACGATGCCCGGAGCAAGGTATTTGCCAGCGCAGTCAATGACGGTATCTGCGCCGTAACTATCAGGTTTTTCAACAGGTTCTTTGAGGATTTGTTTGACGATGCCGTCTTCGACCAAAAGGCCTCCGTCGATGATCCGGCCCGCTTCGGGGTCGATCAGTCGGGCGTTGGTAAAGAGGGTCAGGGTCAAGGGGCGCGTCCTCATTCCGGTGTGTCCACAGGCTTTAACGGGGATTGCGGATCAGGGAAAGGGGGCGCGGCAGTTGCCGCCCCGGCTGTGGTCAAGCCAGCCAGACCACAAGCCCCGTGATCAGAAAGATCACCAGCAGCGCCGCTGTGGCCACGCGGCCCGACATGGCGGCATCCGAGACAGGTTTGCCGGGTTTGTGCGCCCCGGTGTAAAGATCAGCCGAGGCGCTGGTGACCGTTTCGGTGGTGGTCCATTCGGGGGCAGGCGCGCCAAAGGTGCCGATCAGCGTCAGGTCGGGCGTGTCAGGCAGGGTCACGTGCAAATCACGAAACGCCAGCGACAGCACCACCAGCACACAGCCTTCGAGGGCGCGCAGGCGGCCCGCTTGCGGATCAAGCTGCGCGCGCGGAACGTCATAACCGGTGTGCAGATAGTCATCGAGCCCCATATCGCCCAGATCGGCAAGGCGGAACAGCTCGATGAAATCGGGGTTCAGGTCATTGACGCCCAGCAGCTTCTGGATCGCATGCGTGCCTTCGTCCAGCAGGGCACGAGCTTCGTCTTCGGTTTTGTTGATGGCAAACAGGCGCAGGCGGCCACGTTCCATCGGGGGGATTTCAGCTAGGCTCATCAGTATGCCCTTTGCGGGTTTGACAGGGTTTGGTTCAACATATGGCGGATGCGTGGCGTGACCAGTGCTGCATTATGCGGCGGCGCGTTCGGCACGCAGGTTTTGCGCCAGCAGGTCCATCGCGGCCATGCGCACGGCCACGCCCATCTCCACCTGCTCCTGAATGACGCTGCGGTTGATGTCGTCGGCCAGCGTTCCGTCGATTTCCACGCCACGATTCATCGGGCCGGGGTGCATCACGATGGCATCGGGCTTGGCATGTGCAAGCTTTTCGGAATCCAATCCAAAACGGTGGTAATACTCGCGTTCGCTGGGGATAAAGCCGCCATCCATGCGTTCTTTTTGCAAGCGGAGCATCATCACCACATCGACGTCCTTCAGCCCTTCGGCCATGTTGTCGAACACTTCGACCCCGAAATCCTCGATGCCAGCGGGCATCAGCGTCGGCGGCGCGATCAGACGGATGCGGTTCTCCATCTTGCCCAGCAGCATGATGTTGCTGCGCGCCACGCGGCTGTGGGCGATGTCGCCGCAGATCGCGATGGACAGGCGGTGCAGACGTCCCTTGGCACGGCGGATGGTCAGCGCATCCAGCAACGCCTGCGTGGGGTGTTCGTGGCGTCCGTCACCGGCGTTCAGCACCGCGCAGTTCACCTTTTGCGCCAGCAGATCGACCGCGCCCGATTGCGGGTGGCGCACCACCAGCAGATCGGGGTGCATGGCGTTCAGGGTCATTGCGGTGTCGATCAGGGTCTCGCCCTTTTTGATCGACGAGGCCTGCATCGCCATGTTCATCACGTCCGCGCCCAGCCTCTTGCCCGCGATCTCGAACGACGCCTGCGTGCGGGTCGAGTTTTCAAAGAACATGTTGATCTGGGTCAGCCCCGCCAGCGTCTCGGAATGCTTGGCGGTGCGGTTCAGGGTGACGTAATCGTCGGCCAGATCCAGCAATGTGGTGATGTCCGAGGGGGCAAGCGGCTCGATGCCCAGCAGATGGCGGTGTTTGAAGGTCATGCGCGCGTCTCCAGAGTTGCGGGCTTTATAGGGACGCGGCAGGGGGGCGGCAAGCATCGGTAGACCTGCGCGTAACAGACGTTTTGTCTGGCGGCGGGGCGGCGTAGAGTGCGGGGATGGAATCACTGAGTTATCATGACGCCGCAGCGATGCTGGCCTGGCAGGTCGAGCTGGGGGTGGACGAGTGCATCATGGACGCACCCCTTAACCGCTATGAAACGCCCGCTGCCGCGCCGAGGCCAAAGGCGGCCCCCGAGGCGCCAAAGCGCGGTGCGGTGCGTTTTACCGAACCGGACGTGGATTTGCCTGCATTGGCACGCGCAGCGGCGGCGCATGCGGATGATCTGGCGGGTTTGCGGGCGGCCATCGACGGCTTTGGCCGCTGCGATCTTCAAAAAGGCGCGCGCAATCTGGTGTTTGCCGACGGTGATCCATCCGCGCGGGTGATGGTCGTGGGCGACATACCCACTCGCGAAGAGGACCGCGAAGGCACGCCGTTCGTGCGGGCCGAAGGGGCGCTGCTGGACGCGATGTTCGCGGCGATCGGCATGGGGCGCAGCACCGACGTGCCGGTTTACATGACGCTGGCGCTGCCGTGGCGCACCCCGCAGGACCGCGCGCCCAGTGGCGCGGAAATCGCGATGATGGCCCCGTTTCTGGAACGTCACATCGTGCTGGCCGACCCGGATGTCGTTGTGATCATGGGCAATGTGGCGGCGCAGGCGTTGCTGGGCAAGCCCGGGATCACGCGGATGCGCGGCACCTGGGCCGAAGTCTGTGGCAAACCCGCAATGCCGATGTTCCCGCCTGCGCATCTGCTGCGCAATCCAATGGCCAAGCGCGACGCCTGGGCCGACCTTTTGGATTTACAAGCGCGGTTAAGCCCATGAAGGTTCTCGCCTTTTCCGATCTGCACCACGCCCGCGCCCGCGCCGCCGATCTGGTGGCCGCGAGTGCGCAGGCTGATCTGGTCATAGGGGCGGGCGACTATTGCAACATGCGTCACGATCTACAGGGCGCTGTGGCGCTGCTGGACGGCATCAAGGCGCCGATGGTGCTGGTGCCGGGCAATGCCGAAAGCGCGGAGGAACTGCGCGCGGCGGCACCGCGTGCGACTGTGCTGCATGGTGAGGGCTGCGAAATCAATGGCTTGCGTCTGTTCGGGCTGGGCTGCGGCATCCCGCCGACACCATTTGGCGAATGGTCCTGCGATCTGGACGAAGACACTGCTGTGACGATGCTTGCGGGCTGTGACGGGGCCGATGTTTTGATCTGCCATTCCCCGCCAAAAGGGGCGGTGGACGTGACCAGCCATGGTGCGTCTGTCGGCTCGACAGCGGTTCGGGCTGCGGTGGAACGGGCGCAGCCGCGGCTGATGCTGTGCGGACATATCCACGACTGCTGGGGACAAGAAAGCCTGATTGGTGCGACCCGTGTGGCCAACCTTGGACCGACGGTGAACTGGTTTAGCCTTGGTCCGTAGACCGCTGAAAACCGATAGAAACAGAGAATGAGCGCCGCACATGAGCCATATTGACGACACCAAGGACTTCATCCCCGTGCGCATCGCGGTGCTGACTGTCAGCGACACGCGCCAGCTGGCTGACGATCGCTCGGGCGACGTGCTGGTGGACCGGATCGCCGCAACTGGCCACGTTTTGGCCGACCGCAAGATCATCGCGGACGAGCGTGCCGAGATCGCAGAGCAATTGCGTGCATGGTGTGCCGATCCGCAGATCGACGTAGTGATCAGCACCGGCGGCACCGGCCTGACGGGCCGCGATGTCACGGTCGAGGCGCACCGCGATGTCTACGAAAAGGAAATCGACGCCTTCGGCACCATCTTTACCATCGTCAGCATGAACAAGATCGGCACCAGCGCAGTCCAAAGCCGCGCCACGGGCGGCGTTGCGGGTGGCACCTACCTGTTCGCACTGCCCGGCAGTCCGGGGGCGTGCAAGGACGCGTGGGACGAGATACTGGTCAAGCAGTTGGATTTCCGCCACCGCCCCTGCAACTTTGTGGAAATAATGCCGCGTCTGGACGAACATCTGCGACGGAAATGAAATCGGTGCGCGTAACAGTGTCGTGCGTCGGGGGTTCCCCGGTGCAGACGCGCGCTATGATAACAAGTCTCTGACGTGAAACAGAGGCGTATAGGTATGGGTACATGCGGTTTCTGAGGCAAAGCCTGATCGGTCTGGTTCTGACGGCATTGACGCTGGCCCTGCTGGTCTATGCGGGCAATCTGGTTCGCGGTGCCGTGCAGGAACGTCTGGCGCGCGAAACCACGGCACCGCCTGCACGCGAGCGGACCTTTTCCGTCAATCTGGTGCTGGCCAAGGCGGATGACGTGGTGCCGGTGCTGGAAACCTTTGGTCAGGTGCAATCACGTCGCACGCTGGAACTGCGCGCGGCAGTGACCGGGCGCGTGGTCGAAATGGCTGACAGTTTTGAAGATGGCGGCACCGTGCGCGCGGACGACGTCCTGATGCGGATCGATCCCGCCGATGCGCAATCGGCGCTGGACCGGGTGCAGGCCGACATTTCCGACGCCGAGGCCGATTTGCGCGATGCGCAGCGCACGCTGGAACTGGGGCGCGACGATCAGGCTGCAGCGCAAGAACAGGAAGACCTGCGCCAGCGCGCATTTCAGCGCCAGCTCGATCTGGAGGAACGCGGCGTGGGCACTGCCGCCGCTGTGGAAACCGCTGAACTTGCCGCATCGGCGGCGCGTCAGGCCGTGTTGTCGCGCAGACAGGTTGTCACCACTGCCGAGGCGCGGATCGATCAGGCCCGGTCCACCCTTGCACGCACCGAGATCGCCTTGGCCGAGGCCGAGCGTCGGCTGGCCGATACCACCCTGCGCGCGCCGTTTGACGGAACGCTGAGCCTGACGAATATCACGCTGGGTCGGCTGGTGTCGGCCAACGAAAAGCTGGCCGATCTGATCGACCCCGACGCGCTGGAACTGTCGTTTCGCGTGTCCACCGCGCAATATGCACGGCTTTTGAATGATGCGGGCGATTTGCTGAACGCACCCGTCGTTGCAACGCTGGATGTGTCAGGCATAGACCTGCAGGCCACCGGCGTCATCACCCGTGTCAGCGCCGATGCGGGTACGTTGCAGACCGGGCGTCTGGTCTTTGCCCGTCTCGATAGCGCGCGCGGGTTCAAGCCAGGCGATTTCGTGACCATTGCCGTCGAAGAGCCGATGTTGGCGGATGTGATCGTCCTGCCCGCCTCTGCGCTGGGTGCGGATGGGTCCGTGCTGGTTCTGGCCGAAGGCGATCGTCTGGAAAGCCTGCCCGTGAACCTGCTGCACCGTCAGGGTGACAGCGTTCTGGTGCGCGGCGACGGGCTTCAGGGCCGCGAGGTCGTGCAGGCGCGCTCGCCTCTGCTGGGGGCCGGAATTGCCGTGACACCCTTGCGCACGGGCCGCGAGGAAGCAGCCCCGCCGGTGACGCCTCCGATGCTTGAGCTGAGCGCCGAGCGGCGTGCGCGGCTGGTGGCATACGTCGAAGCCAATGACCGGATGCCGCAAGAGGCCAAGGCACGCGTTCTGGCGCAACTGGCCGAACCCCAGGTGCCTGCGCAGATGGTCGAGCGGATCGAAAGCCGGATGGGCGGCTGATCATGGCACGCGCGATCCCCGCAGCCGCTGGCGGCATCCTCAGCTACTTCACCCGTCACCGGACACTGGCCAACCTGTTGTTGGTGCTGATGGTGGCGGCGGGGGCCTTTGCCATTCCGAACATGCGGGCGCAATTCTTTCCCGATGTGATCATCGACAACGTCACCGTCGGCGTGCGCTGGGATGGCGCGGGGGCCGATGACGTGGACGCCGGTATCGTGCAGGTGCTTGAGCCCGCATTGCTGGCGGTCGAGGGCGTCGAGGGGTCGCAATCGAGATCGACCGAAGGCAGCGCGTCGATCACCTTGGAGTTCGAGCCGGACTGGGACATGGGCCGCGCCGCCGATGACGTGCAGACCGCGGTGGATGCGATCTCCACGCTGCCGGACGAGGCTGACGACCCCACCGTGCGTCGTGGCGCGTGGCGGGACAGGGTCACCGATGTGGTGATCAGCGGCCCGGTGTCGCCACAACAACTGGGCCTTTTCGCCGATGAAATGGTGACACGGCTCTTTGCCGAAGGGGTCACCCGCACCAGCATTCAGGGCGTCGCAGCCCCGCAAGTTCTGGTCGAGGTACCCTCGGCGCGATTGATCGCCTATGACGTCTCGATGGCCGAAATCGCAGCGGCCATCGCCGCCGAAGTCGACGGCGATCCGGCGGGTGATGTGGCCGGGGCCAACGCAAGGGTGCGCACCGGCACTGCAAAGCGCAGCGTGCAGGAAATCAGCGGCATCGTGCTGCGCTCGAACGCGGATGGATCGAAACTGACCGTGGGCGATGTGGCGACTGTCGAACAGCGCGGTATCGACCGGTCGCGCAGCTATTTCGTCGGCCCCGACTCTGCGGTGATGATCCGCGTTGACCGCACCGACCGGGGTGATGCCATCGCCATGCAGGCCCGCGTCGAAGAGGTGGCCGCGGCGCTGCAGGCGACATTGCCCCCTGCGGTCAAGGTCGATCTGATCCGCACCCGTGCCGAAGAGATCTCGGGGCGGCTGAATATCCTGATCGACAACGGGCTGGTTGGTCTCGCACTGGTGGTGGCGCTGCTGTTTTTGTTTCTGAACGCGCGCACCGCGATCTGGGTCGCGGCGGGCATACCGGTGGCGATGATGGCGGCGATTGCGCTGATGTATGTGGGGGGCCTGACCATCAACATGGTCTCTCTGTTCGGGCTGATCATTACGCTGGGCATTGTGGTGGACGATGCCATCGTCGTGGGTGAACACGCCGACCACCGCGCGCGCCACTATGGCGAATCCCCCGTGGTGGCCGCCGAAACCGCCGCACAGCGCATGGCGATGCCGGTCTTTGCTGCCACCCTGACCACGGTGATCGCGTTTTTCGGGCTGGTGGCGGTGGGCGGACGCTTTGGCGATCTGATCCGCGACATTCCCTACACGGTGATCGTGGTGCTGATCGCCTCGCTGATCGAATGCTTTCTGATCCTGCCGCACCACATGTCCCACGCGATCCGGCCTGACGGGCAATCGCAGTTCAGTCTGGGCAAACTGGCTGTCGGGCTGGCGACGGGGGCTGCGTTCATCGGCGGCGGTGCGATACTGGTCTGGGCGCTGATCACCAAACCCGAGGACGGCGTCTGGGCCGCCATCGTCTGGGATGGGCTGCGTGTGGCGGCCTATACACTGGCCGCAACGGCAGCGGTGTTCTTGCTGTTGCCACGGCGCGCCAAGTCGGCAGTGGTGCAGCGCATCGGCAGCGCGGGCATCGACCTGCCGTCGAAGATCGTCAACCGTGGCTTTGAATGGCTGCGCGAAAGGCTGTTTCGCCCGTTCATGGCCGGTGTGATCATGGCGCGTTACGTTGTGCTGGCCGGTGTTCTGGCCCTGCTGGCCAGTCAGGTGTCGCTGCTGATCACCGGTGACGTGCAGTGGCGGTTCTTCAATTCGCCCGAGCAGGGCACGGTCAGCGGCAACTTTGCCATGGTCGAAGGGGCCACACGCGAAGACACAATCGAGATGATGCGTGAGATGCAGCGCGCGACGGAAGCGCTGGGTGCTGCCTACGAGGAACGCTATGGCCGCAATCCGCTGGACTATGTGATCGCCGAGATCGGCGGCAATGCGGGGCGCGGGCTGGCCGGTGCCGACACCAAGGACCCCGACCAGTTGGGCGGCATTTCCATCGAGCTGATCGACGCCGATCTGCGGCCCTATTCGTCCTTTGCTTTTGTCGCGGAACTGCAGGAGGCCGTGGTGGCGCATCCGCAGGCCGAAACCGTCAGCTTTCGCGGCGGGCGTTCGGGGCCGGGGGGCGACGCGCTGGATGTGCAGTTTTTCGGGGCCAGCACCGATGTGCTCAAGGCCGCGTCCGAGGATCTCAAGCGTGCCGTCCTGCAATACCCCGAGGTCAGCGCTGTCGAGGACAATCTGGCCTATGACAAGGAAGAGCTGATCCTGGATCTGACCGCGCAGGGACAGGCGCTGGGCTTTACCATCGACGCGCTGGGCAGCGCGCTGCGCAACCGGCTCAACGGGATCGAGGCTGCGACCTATCCCGACGGTCCGCGCAGCGCCACGATCCGGGTCGAGCTGCCCGAGGACGAGCTGACGGCGGATTTTCTGCAGCGCACCCAGTTGCGCACCACGGCGGGCACCTATGTCCCGCTGGCCGATATCGTCAGCGTCACCCGCCGCACCGGCTTTTCGACCGTGCGCCGCGAGAACGGCATCAGGCTGATTTCGGTCACCGGCGACATCTCCGAGGACGACCCGGCCCGCGCGACCGAGATCAACCGCGCGCTTGAGACCGACATCCTGCCGCGCATTGCGTCAGAACGGCAGGTCGAGTTTCGACTGGCAGGGCTGAGCGAGCAGGAAGACACGTTCCTGAGCGATGCGCTAAGCGGGCTGATCATGTGCCTGACCGGCATCTATCTCGTGCTCGCATGGGTCTTTGCCAGCTGGACGCGGCCCATGGTTGTGATGGCGGTGATTCCCTTCGGGCTGGTGGGCACGATCTATGGTCACGCGGTTTGGGAGGTGCCGCTGAGCATGTTCACCGTGGTCGGGCTGTTGGGGATGACCGGGATCATCATCAACGATTCCATCGTTCTGGTGACCACCATCGACGAATACGCAGCCGAGCGCGGGCTGATTCCGTCGATCATCGACGGTGCTGCGGACCGGCTGCGCCCGGTGATGCTGACGACGCTGACGACCGTGCTGGGCATGGCACCGCTGCTCTACGAGCAATCGCAACAGGCGCAGTTCCTGAAGCCTACGGTGATCACGCTGGTCTATGGGTTGGGTTTTGGAATGGTGCTGGTGTTGCTGGTGGTGCCTGCGTTGATTGCAGCACAGCATGATGTGGCGCGACAGGTGCGGTCGATGCGGCGCGGTGTGCGGGCGCGCGGTTTGTGGCTGGTGCTGGTGCCGCTATGGCTGGCCGTGCTGGCGTGGGGGGCGGCGACGGTGGGGCACGTACTGGTGCTTGGCACGCTGTGGCCCGCTCTGACGGAACTGTGGCCTGCGGTGGCGACGCTGTCGCCTTGGGCCGCGGCGTTTGCACTCTTTGCCGTGGGCCTGCTGGGGGTTGTGGCGCTGGTATATGTGTTGACGGCAGCGGGCTATCAGCTGCTGCGGGCACGGCGGACGGCGTGACGTTCAGCCTGCGGTGCAGCCTTGGATGTCGACCGCGTGATTGCTGCCCAGAATGGTGATGCGCATGGCACTGCGGTTCACCGCAAATGGACGTCCGGTGTTGTGCAACATCTGCGAGGTTGCCGTGACCCAATTGCCGCTGCGGCTGGTCTCGGCCTCTGATGTCCAGACCTCGGGAATGTTCGGCTCGATCACCGCGATTTCAGCGCCGCCCGAGGAAGGCATCTGCACACGTACCGTCACTTCCATGCCGTCGGTGATCGGCCGCAAGGCACAGGTGGCGGCGGCAACGCCTGCCTCGCCACGCGAAAACGGCGTTTGGGCCAGTGCGGCGGCCAGCGTCGGCACCGGCTTGACCGGAGCGGCGTCCAGCGTGGTGTCGAAATCGATCCGGTGTGGAATGCAGATGTCGGAACACACGCCCAGATCCATCTGAACGCGAAAGCGCACCGGCTGGCCCGGCGACCTTGGCTGGATGTGCAGCGGTATCACCACGCGGTCCTTATACCCGATCGAGCGCATGCCGTTTTGATGAAACACATGCGGCGTCGGCCAGGTGATTGCCACGCTGCCGATATTGCGCGCGCGGCTCCAGTCGAAATGTGGCGGAATGCCCGCATCGCCGGGGCTGCGCCAATAGGTTTTCCAACCCGGTTTCAGGTGCAGATCAATCCCCGTCACCATGCGCCCGTCTGGCAGGGTCCATCCCTGGATCACCCGACCGGAAATCGGATCATCCTGCGCCACGGCAGGGGACAGACCGCCGAAAGCGGCCAGCATGAATGCGGCAATCAGGGAACGGGTTTGGCTCATGCACGTTTTGTGACCCGAGTGCTGTGCAAAGCCAAGTCACTTTTTCATCAGGCTTTGTTTCGCTCAAGGACGGACGCTGCCTCTTGCGCGCAGGCGGTGCGATGCCCATTCTGCAAGGGATGATGTACACAGCAGCGGGACGGCAATGACGGATCAAGGCATGGAAATGACGGGCAAGCTCTTGTTGGCGATGCCGGGTATGGGCGACATGCGGTTCGATCATTCGGTGGTGTTTCTGTGCGAACATTCCGACAAGGGCGCAATGGGGCTGATCGTCAACAAACCGGCGCAGGATCTGGCGCTCGGCGAGGTTCTGGAACAGCTCGACATCGAGGTCACACCGGACGTGCGGCAGATGCCGGTGCATTTCGGCGGACCGGTCGAGACTTCGCGCGGCTTCGTGCTGCATTCGGGCGACTACACATCACAGCTGCACACGCTGCATATCGGCGACAGCTTTGGCATGACCGCGACGCAGGATATTCTGGAAGACATCGGGCGCGGCGCAGGCCCTGAACACGCGCTGATGATGCTGGGTTATGCCGGTTGGGGGCCGGGGCAGCTGGAGCAGGAGATACTGGCGAACGGCTGGCTGACCTGCGACGCGCGCGCCGATCTGGTCTTTGGTGACAGTTCCGGCAAATGGCAGGGTGCGCTGAAATCGCTGGGCGTCGATCCGCTGGGATTGTCCGGCACTGCCGGACGGGCCTGAGGGGCTCGGGCTTCGGCCGTTCGCCGGGTGCGCGCCTGTCAGCGCGGCGCTGCGGCCCGATCAAGGCGGTCGTTGATCGCAACGCCCAGACCCTTGTGCGGGATAGGGGCCACGGCGATGGGTTTGCCCGTGCGGTCCAGCCGGTGGAGCGCGTCGAACAGCGTGGCGGCAGCCTCTGCCAGATCCCCTGACGCGCTCAGCGTGATGTCGCCCGCGATTGCGCCGAACCCCAGCATCACCTCGCCCGCCCGAGCCGTCGTCGCATTCAGACGCACCGATGCGCCGGGGGCGTAGTGCGATGCCAGCTGGCCCGGTGCGGTGATCGCATCGCCACTGTGCGTGGTCAAAGGCGCGCCGAGTGCCGCCTCGATCGCTTCGGTCGGAAGGCCACCGGGACGCAGCAGGGTCGGCACCCCGTCCAGCGACAGAATCGTGCTTTCGACACCGACGGGGCAGGGACCATCGTCCAGCACAGCAGCGATGCGACCGGACAGACCGTCCAGAACGTGTTGCGCTGTGGTGGGGCTGATCCGCCCCGAGATATTGGCCGACGGGGCGGCCACCGGCATCTGTGCGGCGCGCAACAGCGCCTGCGCGGTGGGGTGGTGCGGAACGCGGATCGCAACGGTGTCTAGACCGGCGGTCACCAGAGACGACAGCCCGTGCCCCTGTGCCAGTGGTAAAACCAGCGTCAGCGCACCGGGCCAGAACGCGGCGGCAAGACGGTCGGCGGTATCGCTCCATTGCGTCAGGGCGCGTGCGGCGACGATGTCCGGCACATGCACGATCAAAGGGTTGAAACTGGGGCGGCCCTTTGCCGCATAGATGCCCGCCACGGCCTGCCCGTTGCGCGCATCGGCCCCCAGCCCATAGACCGTTTCCGTGGGGAATGCGACCAGCGCGCCCTGCGCCAGCAGCGCCGCAGCGGTCTGCAGGCCTGTGGCATCGGGGTGCAAGTGAAGGGTTTCGGTCTTTTTCATGTGATCTTTGTGTGACGCCGCGTTGGGGTTGCCTTGGGGGGGCGGGAAAGCCCATGTTAGCGCGCAAAGCTGCCCCCGTCGCCCGCATTAAAGACCGCTTCGGGCCTTGCCAAGGGTGTGGCGTCATTCTGAGGAGTTTCCGATGGCCTACCGCGCCCCTGTTGCTGATTACACCTTTTTGTTTGATCACGTGGTTGGATTGGACCAGGTGCGCGCCACCGCCCGGTTCGAAGAGGCCAGCAGCGATATCACGGCGGCGATCCTGACCGAAGCGGGCAAGATGTGCGAAGAGGTGATGGCACCGCTGCAACGCAGTGGCGATCTGCATCCGGCACATCTGGAAAACGGTGTGGTGCGGACTTCGCCCGGCTTTGCCGAAGGCTACAAGGCGATCGCCGAAGGAGGCTGGATCGGCATCACCGCCGACCCCGAACATGGCGGCATGGGCCTGCCGATGGCGCTGAACACCGCCGTGAACGAGATGATGAGTGCGGCGTGTCTGTCGCTGCAACTGGCCCCGTTGATGAGCCAGGGCCAGATCGAGGCGCTGGAGCATCACGGAAGCGACATGATCAAATCTGTCTACCTGCCCAAACTGATCAGCGGCGAATGGACCGGCACGATGAACCTGACCGAGCCTCAGGCAGGTTCGGACGTGGGTGCGCTGGTGGCCAAGGCCGATGACAACGGCGACGGCTCTTACGCCGTGTCCGGCCAGAAGATCTATATCAGCTGGGGCGACAACGACTTTGCCGAAAACGTCTGCCATCTGGTGCTGGCGCGTCTGCCGGGCGCACCCGAAGGCACCAAGGGGATCAGCCTGTTTCTGGTGCCCAAGTACATTCCCGACGATCAGGGCAACCCCGGCAAGGCCAACAGCCTCAAGGTGGTCAGCCTGGAGCACAAGATGGGCCTGCACGGATCGCCGACCTGCGTGATGCAATACGACGCCGCGGCCGCGTGGTTGGTCGGCCCCGAACAGGGCGGCATGGCGGCGATGTTCACGATGATGAACAACGCCCGCGTGGGCGTGGGCACCCAAGGCATCGGCGCAGCCGAAGGCGCGTTCCAGCACGCGCTGGCCTATGCGCTGGACCGCAAGCAGGGCAAGACCCAAGGCCCGACTGGCACCATCGTCGACCACGCCGACGTGCGCCGGATGCTGGCATCGATGAAGGCGGATGTCTTTGCCGCGCGCGCGATTGCGCTGTCCTGCGCTGTGGCCATCGACATGAACAATGCCACGGGCGAGGCCGAATGGAAGGCGCGGGCGGCGTTCCTGACACCCATCGCCAAGGCGTTCGGCACCGATGTGGGCATCGACGTGGCCCAGCAGGGCGTGCAGGTGCACGGCGGCATGGGCTTTATCGAGGAAACCGGCGCAGCGCAGTATTACCGCGACGTGCGGGTGACGGCGATCTACGAGGGCACCAACGGCATTCAGGCGATGGATCTGGTGGCGCGCAAGATGATGGACGGCGGCGAGGCCGCCAATGCGCTGATCGACGAGATCGAAGAACAGGCCGAGGCCGCGCGCGAACGGTTTCCCCGCATGGGCGAAGCGGTCTGGCAGGCCTCGGAAAATCTGCGTGAAGCCACCGAATGGCTGGTCTCGCAGGACGACATGCAAGACCGCTTTGCCGGTGCGGTGCCTTACCTGCGCGCCTTTGCGCGGGTTCTGGGCGGGCATCTGCATCTCAAGGCGGCGTTGGCCGATGCGGTCGGCGGGCCACGCGAAAAGCTGGCGCGGTTCTACATCCAGCGCCTGCTGCCCGAGCACGAGGGCCTGTTGACCCACGCGCAAGCCGGCTCCAAGGCGCTGATGGCGCTGACCGCCGACGAGTTGGCAGCCTGATGGCGGATGGTGTGCCTCAGGGGCTGCGATACCCCTGGCCCGAGCCGCCCGAACTGGGCACCGCCATCGAGGTGGCCGAGGGCGTGCTGTGGTTTCGCCTGCCGTTGCCGATGAAGCTGGATCACGTCAACATCTATGCGCTGGACGACGGCGACAGCTGGACGGTGATCGACACGGGCTTTGACACAGGCAAGACCCGCAAGCTGTGGCAGCAAATGATGGCAGGCCCCTTGGGTGGCAAGCCTGTGGGGCGGGTGATCGTCACCCACCACCACCCCGACCACATTGGCCTTGCGGGCTGGTTCCAGTCCGAACACGGGGCCGAACTGGTGACCACGCGCACCGCGTGGCTGACGGCGCGGATGCTGGTTCTGGACGAACAGACCATGCCGCTGCCCGAAACGCTGGAATTTTACCGCAGCGTCGGGATGGCCCCCGAGGTTTTCGACAAACGCGCCGCCGAACGTCCGTTCAACTTTGCCGATGTCGTGGCACCCTTGCCGCTGGGATACACCCGCATCCAGCAAGACCAGACCATCCGCATCGGCGGGCGCACGTGGGGCATTCACATGGGCAACGGCCACGCGCCGGAACACGCGACATTCTGGAGCCGTGACGACAATCTTGTGCTGGCGGGCGACCAGATCCTGTCGTCGATCAGCCCGAACGTCGGTGTCCACGCGACCGAACCGATGGCGGACCCCATCGGCGAATGGCTCGAGGCCTGCGAGCGGCTGGAACCGCTGGCGCGGCCCGATCATCTTGTGCTGGGCGGCCACAAGCTGCCCTTTACCGGGCTGCCGACACGTATGCGGCAGTTGATCGACAACCACCACGGCGCGCTGAAACGCCTGCTGGCCTATATCGACACGCCCAAATCCGCCACCGAATGTTATGCGCCGCTGTTCAAGCGCAAGATCGGCGAGGCAGAATATGGCCTTGCGATGGTTGAAGCCTTTGCCCATCTGTCCCACCTGCATCAGACGGGACTGGCCACGCGCACGCGCCGCGACGACGGGGCCTGGGTCTATCAGCAGGCGTAAGGGGACGATCATGGGTGACGAGATCAGGACAACGGCAGAGGCTGTCGAGGCAGACGTGATGCCGCGCCTCTACGAGGTGCATTGCGACCCCGACGCCACCAATGCCAACGACCAGCCGCTGCCCAAGAACATGCAGGCTGCGTCCGCCAGCAAGAAAAGCCCGGCGCAATGGGCCTATGAGCGGCTGGCGCTCTACATCAAGAACTTCGAGGAAAAGCTGGACAACGAACACGAGGTCGCCATGGGATTTGCCGGTGGCGACGCTGGCGTGCTGCGGATCGAGGGAATGGGCTATTTTGACCCCGACGTGATCACCTTTTACGGATCTGACCCCACGGGCGCGCGCACCCAGCTGATCCAGCACGTCACGCAGTTGAACGTCTTGCTGCGCGCCCTGCCCAAGGCGGCCAAGCAGGCGGCCCCCAACCGCATCGGCTTTCGGTTGACCGAGGCGCTGGATGAAGCGCTGGACGAGACCACCGATGAAACCCCGCAAGCGGCACCTGAACAAAGCTGACCCAAAAGCCGCCCCTGCGCGGCATTGACACCGTGACAGGGCCGCGCAAATGCAGTAACCACCGGCCAAAGTTGATCAATTCAGACAGACAGGAGCCCGACAGATGGCGGACCATAAACACGGTGAAATGGACACGAAAGTGCAGCAAGACACCTTTAACGGCTTCATGGCCTGGACCAAATGGAGCGTTATCGTGATTATCGCGGTGCTGATCGGCATGGCGATCTTCATTTCCTGACCCCCCAAACCCGTGACCAAGACCACCGGAGACTGACCACATGCGTTCAATCCTGATTGCGCTGTCTATTATGGCGGCCTTGGCAGGCTGTTCGACCAAGCCGGTCGACGATTCGCCCCCCGAGGTGATTGCAGCCAGTGCGTTTCGCGGCGCTTCGGCGCCATCGCTGACGCTGATCACCGTGATCAACAACCGCTCGGGAGGCGGCGCGCATTCGGCGCTGGTGGTCAACGGATCGCAGCAGGTCATCTTTGACCCCGCCGGATCGTTCAAACACCCGCGCGTGCCGGAGAAGGGCGATGTTCTGTACGGTGTAACACCTGCCATCTTGCAAAGCTACAAGGGCGCCCATGCCCGCAGCACCTTTCACGTGGTCACCCAGAAAGTGAACGTGACCGCTGATCAGGCGGAAACCGCGCTGCGTCTGGTGCGTGGATACGGCAATGTCGGCGATGCGCAATGTGCGCAGGCGACCACCGCGATCCTGTCACAGGTGCCCGGCTTTCAAACTGTGAAATCCACATGGTTTCCGGCAAATCTGATGGATCAGTTCGGCACATTGCCCGGCGTGGTGACCGAGAAATATTACGAGAACGACGAAGGCGATGTCCTTGATGGCGTGGCCAAGCTCCAGCTTGACCAGACCTGACTGACCCATCAGCGGCGCGGCGACAGAGCCGTCCGCGCCTTGCTCCGCGCGTCCTATCCCATGATCAGAATATAAAGCGTCAGCACCACGGCCCCCGAGCCGATGGAGGCCAGCACGTTCTTGGTCTTCATGCCCACACCCACAGCCACCAGCGCCGCCAGCAACCGCCCCGGTTCGGGGCCGGTGCCGGCCTCGTTCGAAAAGGCCACCAGCGGTGTCACCATCGCAGGCAGGATCGCCACGGCGGTATAGCGCAGATGCCGCAGCAACCACGGCGGCAGCGGGCGGTCACCGACCAGCCCGAGAAACGAGAACCGCAGCAGAAAGCTGCCCACGCCCAGCGATATGATCACGGTCCACAGGGTCAGGGTGCTCATGCGCGCCGCTCCATCCACAGTTCGGCCTGTGCGCCCGCGATCATCCCGGCGCCACCCGCGATGATCAGCCCCAGCGACCACGGCACGGCGGCGGCGAACAGGCTGACCACGACGGCGGTAAAGGCCGCGATCACATGGGGCAGGGTCCGCATCGCAGGCGCCACCATCGCCAGAAACGCGATCGGCAGCGCGAAATCAATCGGGATCTGCGGCGGCAGCGCGCTGCCGATCAGCGCACCGGCCAGACTGGCTCCGTACCAGACCGTCATCACCAACATGCAGGTGCCCATGTAATAGGCCATGCGCGCAGGTACGGTCATTGCCGGTTCCGCCTCGAATTTCTGATGGCTCAGCGCATAGCTTTGATCGACCAGCAGATAGGCCGCAAAAACCCGCTGCCACATCGGCGCGCGCCCCAGATAGGGGGTCAGTGCCGCCGAATACATCGCCACCCGCAAATTCACTGCCAGCGCCGAGATGATCACCACCACGGTAGGTGCATTTTCCTGCATCAATTGCAGGGCGGTGAACTGTGCAGCCCCGGCGATCACCGCCAGCGAAAAAGTCATCACCTCGAACAGGTTCAGACCGGCCTCGGTGGCCAGCACGCCGAACAGCAGCGCAAAGGGTCCAGCGACCAGCGTAAACGGGGCACTGTCGCGAACGCCGCGCCAGAAAGCGGTTTTGGTGGTGGTCGTGGACATTGTGAAACCTTAGTGTTGCTCTCAGGCGTAACGGGCAAATTCAGGGGATGCAATTGGCGACGCGAGACAATTCAGAAGGTTATCTGATCGCACCGATGCCCGCACGTGCCGGGCTGACCCGCAGCGTGACGGGGCGCGACCAGACCGGCGCGCAGGTCGACCTGTCTGTGGTCGAGGAACGGCCGCTGACGATCTACCTCAATGCGCAGGAAATCGTCACCGCGATGACCATCGGTGACTACCCCGAATATCTGGCGCTGGGCTTCCTGCGCAACCAGCGGATGCTGGGCGACGATGACGTGGTCACCGGCGTCGACTACGACGACGAGTTGCAGGTGGTGGTGGTGCGCACCGCGCGCCAGACCAACCACGAGGACAAGCTGAAAAAGAAAACCCGCACCAGCGGATGCGCCGTGGGCACGGTCTTTGGCGACATGATGGAGGGGCTGGACGACGTGGTGCTGCCCGCGACACCGGTCCGCACCTCGTGGCTTTATGCTTTGAGTGCCGCGATCAACCGCACGCCGTCGCTGTACCTTGAGGCGGGGGCGATCCACGGCACGGTGCTGTGCCACCGCGACCGCCCGCTGGTCTACATGGAAGACGTGGGCCGCCACAACGCGGTGGACAAGATCGCAGGCTGGATGCTGGACGAAGGTGTCGGGGCCGAGGATAAAATCCTGTACACAACTGGCCGTTTGACGTCCGAGATGGTGATCAAGACCGCGATGATGGGGATACCCGTGCTGGCGTCACGCTCGGGCTTTACCGCCTGGGGCGTCGAGATTGCTCAGCAGGTTGGCCTGACCCTGATCGGCCGGATGCGTGGCCAGCGGTTTGTCTGCCTCGCCGGAGAAGACCGGCTGATCCGCGATGCCGACCCCGGCGCCGTTCAGGACGAGCCGCGCAAATCGGGCCGCAAGGGGAGCGCGGTATGAAGCAACCTCTGGGCGTGATCCTCGCGGGCGGGCTGGCGACAAGGATGGGCGGCGGCGACAAGGCGCTGCTGGAACTGGGCGGGCAAAGCCTGTTGGCGCGCGTCATCGCGCGGCTGGAGCCGCAGGTGGCGGGGCTTGCGCTGAACGCCAACGGCGATGCGGCGCGGTTCGCGGGCTTTGGTTTGCCGGTGGTGGCCGACAGCATGGACGGGTTTGCGGGGCCCCTCGCGGGCGTGCTGGCAGGGCTGGACTGGGCGGCTGAAGAAGGTGCCGATACAATCGTGACCGTCGCCGCCGACACGCCGTTCTTTCCCTGCGATCTGGTGCCACGCCTGTTGCTGGCCTCGGAAGGGATGACCGCCCCGCTGGCACTGGCCGCAACGCCGCGCGGCGATACCGATACGAAATCCATGACCGCAGGGCTGATCCGCCACCCCACGTTTGGCCTCTGGCCCGTGGCCCTGCGCGATGACCTGCGCGCGGCGCTGAATGATGGGCTGCGCAAGGTGGTGATCTGGACCGACAGGCACGGCGGCAGGCTGGCGGAATTTCCCGACTCGGGTGATCCGTTCTTCAACGTGAACACGCCTGCGGATCTGGCGGCGGCAGAGGCGATGTTATGAGGATCTTTGGCGTCGTTGGCTGGAAGAATGCAGGCAAGACCGGGCTGATGGAACGTCTGGTGACCGAGATCACCGGCCGAGGCCATACCGTCAGCACGGTCAAACACGCGCACCATTCCTTTGATGTGGATCATCCGGGCAAGGACAGCCACCGCCACCGCGTTGCAGGTGCCTCCGAGGTGCTTCTGGCCTCGCGCAACCGCTTTGCGCTGATGCACGAAATGCGCGGCGCGGATGAATTGCCGTTGTCGGCGCTGCTGGAAAAACTGTCG
>JAGXHE010000168.1 GCA_024636445.1 Sulfitobacter sp. | reverse complement strand
TTGCAGTGCTGCTTCAAGCTCATCGCAACTGGTTGCGCGCTGTGCGTCGACACCCATCGATTGCGCCATTTGCACCCAATCAAGCGCCGGGCGGTCAAGCGACAGCATGTCGATAGCGCGCGGTCCGGGATTGCCGACCCCGACATTGGTGAGTTCGCCCCGCAGGATCTGGTAGCTGTGATTTGCGAAAACCAGGATCGTGATGTCAAGGTTTTCGCGGGCCATCGTCCAAAGCGACTGGACCGTGTACATGGCCGACCCGTCACCCGTCAGGGCCATGACCTTTCGGTCGGGGCAGGCAACGGCCGCACCGATGGCGGCGGGCAAACAATAGCCGATGGACCCGCCGGTATTGTTGAGCCATGTGTGCTGAGCTGCCCCCTTCGTGACGGGAAAGAATGCACGTCCGGTCGTGACGGATTCGTCGACGATGATCCCGTTTTCAGGGATGGCGCGGGCGATTTGCGCGGCGAGGCTATCAAGGGTGATCGGCCCCTCGGGACGTTCCGGCAGAAAGGCTTCCGCCACATGTGCGGGCGGCGTATCCGTCGCACCTGACGCCTCGCACAGCGCTGAAAGTGCTGCGTCGATATCGGTTCCAGCCTTTGCAAGGGTCAGGATTTCAGCATCGGGATCGGTCAGTACCGCAGGTTTGCCGGGATATGCAAAGAAACCAATAGGTGCCCGCGCCCCGACCAGCACGATCCGCTTGAATGGCTTCAGCACCTCCAGCGCGATGTCGATGGGATACGGCACCTTCCCGACGAAAACCCGGCCCGCCCCGCGCTCGAGCCGCGCGTTGGACCACTCCGACAGCAGCTTGCATCCGGTTTTCGCAGCGATCCGGCCAGCGATCTCCAGATTGGCTTCGGTCAGGGCGCTGCCGCCCAGCAACAGCAGGCTGTCAGGGCCAGACAACGCTTGGGTCGCATCGTCCAGCACATCGTCAGCGAAAGGCTGCGGGGACGGGTCAGGCAGGGGCGGATGGACCACGCCGCCACTGTTCCAGGCAGTATCGCTCGGCAGGATCAGCGACACAATCTGGCCCGGTTTGATCCTGGCTGCCTGTACCGCTTCGGCAGCATCCTTGCCGACAGTTTCAGCAGAGGGCGAGGTGCGCACCCAATGCGACATGGGCCGCGCAATACCTTCGATGTCGGCAGTCAGCGGCGCATCAAGTTCGATATGGCTTGCCGCGTGTTCGCCAATGATGTTGACCACTCCGGAACCGGCCTTTTTGGCATTGTGCAGATTGGACAGCCCGTTCGCCAGACCCGGCCCAAGATGCAGCAAGGTCGACGCAGGTTTGCGCGCCATCCGCCAATAACCGTCGGCCGCCCCGGTCGCGACACCCTCTTGCAGGACAAGCACGGAACGCATGCCTGCAATGTGATCCAGTGCTGCGACAAAGTGCATCTCCGATGTACCGGGATTGGTGAAACACACCTCTACCCCGCTGTCGATCAAGGTATGTACAAGGCTTTCGGCACCGTTCATCGGGGGGGTGTCGGTCATGTGTCGCTCTCCTTCGATGGGTCCAATACGGCACGCGCCGGTCTTTCTGAGAATCTTGCATTTGCTGTCGCGGGGCAAGGTTTCGCGGATTTGCAGAAATGACAAGCGCTGGCTCTTGTCGAGCGTCTGGTTGGCACGTTTACAGATGGCTTCAACGATTGTTGTCGCGCCTGTGTGCGGGACGATCCGCCCTGATGTTGTCTCGCTCCATCGGGTCGAACTCACCCCATCGAACGACTTCGCGGTCCTGCAGAGCCTTTCTCAGCCATGATCATTTTCGGTGCCCATACCCTTTTGGTCCGGCGTCATAGCAAACTTCAACTGTCGACGCCGATGTCTTTCATTTCAATATCCCCGGCAGGAACAGCGACAGGGCAGGGAACGCCGCCACGATGGCAAGGCCGATGACGCTGATAGCCAAAAACGGCAGTGCCGCGCGGGCGATGCTTTCCAGCGGCAGGCGGGTAATGTTCGCTGCGACGTAGAGGTTGATGCCGACGGGCGGTGTGATGAGGCCGATGGCGAGGTTCACCATAACCAGCACGCCGAACCATACAGGGTCCCAGCCCAGTTCGCGCACGACCGGCATGAAGATCGGCAGAGAGATGAACATGACAGTTACCGGGTCCATGAACATGCCCGCGATCAGCAGGATCAGCATGATGACCATGAGGATCACCGCGCCGTTGTCCGAAAGGCCGAGCAGCTGGCCGGAATACTGACCGACAAGGTCTTCGACGGTGACAACCCAGCCGAAAAGGCTGGCGTAGGCCACGACCAACATGACAACAGCAGAGGACGACGCGGCTTCGGTCAGCGCATCATAAAGCGCGCGAACCGTCAGCGTGCGGTAGGCGAAGGCACCGACGGCTATCGCATAGACCGTGGCGACGAGAGCCGCCTCGGTTGGCGTGAAGATCCCGGAATAGATACCGCCTAGGATCACGACGGGCGTCATCAGGCCCCAGAATGACCCGCGAAAGCTGCGGCCGAGATCGCGCCAGTAGCCATCACTGGCGGGCGCGGGGGAGAGCCTGTCCAGACCCTCACGACCGCGCGGCTTGATAAAGGGCAGGACGACCAGCATCAGCAGCCCCATGAAGAGACCGGGTATGATCGCGGCGATGAAGAGGCTCGAGATCGAGGTCTCCGCGATCACGCCGTAGATCACGAGGCCGATGGATGGCGGGATGACGATGGAGAAAGCGGCCCCGGTACAGACAAGGGCTGCGGCGGCGGCGCGGGGGTAACCGTCCTCCTGCATGCCTTTGATGATCATGGGGCCGATCGCGGCAACGGAGGCGGGGCCTGAGCCTGAGACTGCGCCCCAGAACAGGCAGACCACGGTGCCGACGACGCCCATGCCGCCGGGCAGGTTGCCGATCAGGATGCGGAAGAAGCGGATCATGCGCTCTGCGATCCCCAATGTCCCCATAAGGGTCCCCGCGAGGATGAAGAAGGGGATCGCCAGAAGCGCGTATTTCGCGATTCCCGTGGCGATCAGGTCGCCAGCGAGTTCAAATCCGAAACCGATTTGCCACATCGCATACATGGCCGACAGGCCAAGCGCGAAGGCAACGGGCACACGCAGTGCCATCAACAGAAAGAAGGCGACGATCATCTGGGTGCCGGCGCCCATGCCAAGGATATCAGACACTTGGGGTCGCCTGTGGTTCATGGCGCGGCGTTTGCCACGTCTCTGCCGCGTGCTGGAGATAGCGGATGATGATGAGGGCAAATCCGAAGGGCAGGCCGATTTGATACCACCACGCAGGCAGGCCAAGGGCGTAGCTGCGGATTCCGCTGTCGATCTGGTTCATCAGTGTGGCCCACGAAAACCAAGCGGATGCGGCGAGCAGTAAGACCGTGAGGATCACGGAGAGGATAAAAACGGCCTGTGATGCCCGCCTCGGAAGGGCTTCCTGCACCAGCGTCACCGCCAGATGCTCGCCCCGCCGGGCAGCGATGGCCGCGCCAAAAACAGTCAGCAGCAAAAAGCCATTGGTCAGCACTTCCTCTGACGCGGCAAAGGAATAATGAGTGGCGTAGCGGACCACGACGTTGATGAAGCCGATAAGCGTCATGCCAAGGAACAGCACGGCGCAGACGATCTTTTCGAATTCCCGCAGCACAAAGCGCATGGCAGTGGTCCTCCCTGGATCGGCTCGGCCCGGTGACAGGGCCGAGCCGTTGCATCAGTTGGCAGGGGCCGCGGCGATTGCGTCCTGAAAGCTGCCGACGATGTCTGCACCAACCTTGGCTGCCCAGGTATCGAAAGCAGGCTGGGTCGCGGCGCGGAAGACGGAGAGTTCGTCCTCGGACGGCTCATAGACTTCCATTCCCTTGTCGCGCAGGAAGGCGACGCCCTCGGCGGTGCCCTCACGCGTGATCTGGCGCTGGTATTCCATCGCTTCGGTCGCGGCGGCGCGCATTTGATCCTGCGTATCCGCATCCAGTCCATCCCAGACTTGGGTGGACACGCCAAGGAAGATCGGATCGTACGAATAATGCCAGGTCGTCAGGTATTTCTGCACCTCGAAGACCTGCTGCGGGATGATGACCGCGCCGATCGGGTTTTCCTGACCGTCTACGACGCCCTGCTGAAGTGCTGTCATCGTCTCACCCCATTGCATCTGCTGGGGATTGGCACCGAGTGCGTTCATCACGTCGATATACATCGGACCCGCGACGCGCATGTTCAGACCTTTCATGTCGTCGGGGGACTTGATCGGACGGACGTTGTTGGTGACTTCGCGAAAGCCGTTTTCGCCCCAAGCCAGGACTTCGATGCCCTTGTCACGCAGGATGTCCTCCAGCAGCTTGACGGGATCGCCCTGCGTGGTCGCATCGACCTGCGCATAGTTGGCATAGAGGTAGGGCAGCGAGAAGACGGCCATTTCGGGCACCAGCGGCGTCACGTTGATTGCGGACGTAACGACGATGTCGAGCGCACCGCGGCCCACCATTTCGGCCTGCTTCATCTGGTCGCCACCAGAGAGCTGGGCGTTTGGAAACACGCGGACGTCGTAGGCGCCGTCGGACTTCTCGGCCAGCAGTTCACCGAATTTCTCGGCACCCTTGTGCCAGGTCGTGGTGTCACCGGTGTTGTGCGACAGCCGCAGAGTTTCGGCATAGGCTGCGCCGGACAGGACGGTGGTGGCAAGCATGGCGGCCATTGCGGCCTTTGCAATAAATTTCATGGTGGTTCCTCCCTTATTAAGCCACAATGTGGAACAGAGATCGGCGGCGTGGGCAAGATATTTCTTGCATTGACAGATTAATGTCGCAGGTCTTTGTTGCGAAGCTTGGGACATCGGGGGATCAAGCAAGAAAGTGGTCCATATTGTGAAAGAACTTGGCGATGCGATCCCGCCCAGCGGCAGCCAGGCGGTGGACCGTGCGCTTGCGCTGTTGCAGATTACCGGGCGCGGCGGCGGGCGTGGTGTGACGCTGTCAGAACTGATCGCGGCCTCCGGTCTGGGCAAGCCCACGGTGCGGCGGCTGATGCTGGCGCTGATCCGGCGTGGGCTGGTGGAGCAGGACGGTGCCACGCGGCTCTATCATCTGGGCGAGGAAAGTTATCTGCTCGGCACGCTGGCGACGCAGCGCCATGGCCTGCTGGAAATCGCGGCGGATGCGGTCGTGCGACTGGCGAAGACAAGCGGCGACACGGCCTTCGTCAATATGCGGCGCGGCTCCGCCGCCGTCTGCCTGCACCGCGAGGAAGGGACGTTCCCGATCCGCACCCACGCGCTGGAGACGGGCGCGCAGCATCCCCTTGGCATCGGGGCAGGCTCGCTCGCCATGTTGAGCGCGCTGCCGGATGCAGAGGTCGAGGTGCTGCTGGCGGACAACGCCGACAGGCTGGCGGCGGATTACCCGAACTATGACGCGGACCTGCTGCGCAGCGACGTGGCGGCGACGCGGGCGCGGGGGTTCGCGTTGAACCCTGGCCGGATCGTGGCGGGCAGCTGGGGCGTGGGCGTGGCCTTGCGACGCCCCGACGGGTCCGTTGCCGGGGCGCTGTCGATCGCGGCGATCGACCGCCGGTTGCAACCGCCCCGCGATGCCGAACTGGCGGCGCTGCTCACGCGCGAGGCACAGGATATCGAATTACGGTTGGCGCGGCGCATGCCGCAGACCGCTTTACAGGAGGATTCAAGATGACTGACCCATACATTGTGGGCTGGGCTCACACCGCATTTGGCCGCAGCGACGCCCCGGACACCGAGGCGCTGATGGCCGAGGTCACCGGCCCCGCACTGGACCATGCGGGTGTCGCGGCAGAGGACGTCGACGGCATATTTGTCGGTGTCTTCAACAACGGCTTTTCGGATCAGGATTTTCAGGGCGCTCTGGTGGGCATGGGCAACGACGCTCTGTCTCGTGTGCCGGCAACCCGGTATGAAAACGCCTGTGCCACCGGATCTGCGGCGCTTCATGGGGCGATGGACTTCATCGCCAGCGGGCGCGGCAAGATCGCGCTTGTTGTGGGGGCTGAGAAGATGACCGCCACACCGGGCGTAGAGGTCGGTGACATCCTGCTTGGTGCCTCCTACCGGCGTGAGGAAGCGGGGGTGACTGGTGGGTTTGCCGGACTGTTCGGACAGATCGCGGGGAATTACTTCCAGCGCTACGGCGACCGGTCCGAAGAACTGGCGATGATCGCCGCCAAGAACCACCACAACGGGATGCAGAACCCTTTCGCTCACATGCGGCGCGATTTCGACGTGGCCTTCTGCAACACCGTGTCCGACAAGAACCCCTTTGTCGCTGGCCCCCTGCGGCGCACGGATTGTTCGCTGGTGTCCGATGGCGCGGCCGCGCTGGTGCTGGCAGCACCCGAGGTCGCCGCCGAACTGCAACGCGCAATCCGTTTCCGGGCACGGACCCATACCAACGAACCGCTGGCCCTGTCACGTCGCGACATTACCCGTTTCGAAGGCGCACGGCGGGCGTGGAGCGAGGCCTATGCCGCCGCCGGAGTGACCATCGACGACCTGAGCCTCGTGGAAACCCACGACTGCTTTACCGTCGCCGAGCTGCTGGAATACGAGGCGATGGGACTGGCGGAGCCGGGGCAGGGCGGTCGGGCCATCCGCGAGGGCTGGACCACCAAGGACGGGCGGCTGCCGGTGAACCCTTCGGGCGGGTTGAAGTCCAAGGGGCATCCCATCGGTGCGACCGGCGTGTCGATGCACGTCATGGCCGCGATGCAACTGATGGGCGAGGCGGGGGGAATGCAGATCCCCGATGCACGGCTGGCCGGTGTGTTCAACATGGGCGGGGCGGCGGTGGCCTCCTATGCCTCGATCCTCGAAAGGGTCGCGTGATGCAGCCGGTTTCGACCCGTGTGATGAACCTGTCGCAGTTCCTGACAGGCTCCTCTCGGCGGCACCCGAACGACATCGGCCTCGTCTGGGGTGACGCGACCTGGACCTGGGCCGAAGTGGAGGCGCGGTCGACTGCCTTTGCCGCTGCCCTGCGCGACCGCTACGGGATGCGCAAGGGCGACCGCCTGCTGGTGCAGTCTGCCAATTGCAACCAGATGTTCGAGGCCGCTTTTGCCTGCTGGAAACTCGGCTGCGTCTGGGTGCCCGCCAACTTCCGACAATCGCCGGAGGATGTTGCCTGGCTCGCCGCCTCGTCCGGGGCCAAGGGATTGCTGGCGGGGGCCGAGTTCGCGGACCACATTGCCGCCTGCGACGGGGTCGCCTTTACCGCGACGATCGGTGGTGAGGGCGATGACGACTACGACGCGCTCGTCGCGGCCTACGCGGATGCGACAGTCACGGTCGCTACCGTTGACCGCGACGATCCGGCATGGTTGTTCTTTACCTCCGGCACGACCGGCAAGCCAAAGGCGGCGGTGCTGACCCATGGTCAGATGGCCTTTGTCGTGACCAATCACCTGTGTGATCTGATGCCGGGAACAGGACCGCAGGATGCCTCCATCGTCGTCGCCCCGCTGTCCCACGGCGCGGGGATTCACCAACTGGCGCAGGTCGCGCACGGGGTGAAGACGATCCTTCCCGGCGGGACGAAATTCGACGCTGCCGAAGTCTGGCGACTTATTGCGCAGTGGCGCGTCACCAATGCCTTCACGGTGCCGACCATCGTCAAGCTGCTGATCGAGCATCCTTCTGTCCACGATCACGACCATTCCAGTCTGCGCTATGTGATCTACGCCGGTGCGCCGATGTATCGCGCCGATCAGGTCCGCGCGCTGGACGTTTTGGGGCCTGTTTTGGTGCAGTATTTCGGGCTGGGAGAAGTCACGGGAAACATCACCGTGCTGCCGCCGGTCCATCACTTTACCGACGACGAAGCCATGCGCATCGGCACTTGCGGCTTTGCGCGGACGGGGATGCAGGTGCAGGTGCAAGACGCCGCGGGACAAGAGGTCGCGGCAGGCGAGACGGGCGAGGTTGCCGTCATCGGCCCCGCTGTCTTTGCCGGCTATCACGACAATTCGGAGGCCAACGCCAAGGCTTTCCGCGACGGCTGGTTCCTGACCGGCGACCTCGGCCACATGGACGCAGAGGGTTTTCTTTACCTGACCGACAGGGCGTCGGACATGTATATCTCGGGCGGGTCCAACATCTATCCACGCGAAATCGAGGAAAAGATCTTGCAGCACCCCGACATCAATGAATGTGCCGTGCTGGGGATGCCGGACCCGACATGGGGCGAGGTCGGCATCGCCGTCTGTGTCGCGCGGGGCGATGCTCCCGATTGCGCCGCGTTGCTGGAGTGGCTGGGGGCAAAAGTGCCTCGGTACAAGATGCCCAAGGCAGTCGTGTTCTGGGACGAATTGCCGAAGTCGGGCTATGGCAAGATCACCAAGAAACTTATCCGTGCCGAGTTGGTCGCGCGCGGGGACCTCGCCGGTGCCTGAGGCGCGGTCATTGATCCACCCCGGTCCGGTCGCGGTGGATCGGATTTCAGCAGTGCCGTGCATTGCGACACACCGGCGCGTGACACTAAAGGCGGGATCGACGCTTTTGCTGGCGATGACCGAGGCTGTGGGCGGGGCTGGTGCTTGGTTCGACCTGACCGATCTGCCGGTCGAGACGCTCACATACGTCCGTCCCGCCCCTGCGCCCGACGAGTGCCACGTGGCTTGGTACAGCGACGAGACAGTGCTGACAGATGCCATCGTCCTGCAGGCCGGAGCGCACTTGGGACGCCGGGACGGGGCGGCATTTGCCCATGTTCATGGCCTCTGGTCCGAGAGGGATGGAACCCGCCATGCGGGACATCTGTTGGCGGAGGCAACAGTGTTGTCTGTCGATCATGTGGTCGACGTCTGGGTGCTGGACGGCGCACTGCTGGAAAGTGCGCCAGACGCGGAGACGGGGTTCACCCTGTTTCGTCCGATCTCGACCGGGCCGGTCGATAACCCAAACGCGGTGCTGGCGACGATCCGGCCAAACATGCTGATTGATGAAGGTCTTGCGAGGTGCTCTGAAGCTGCCGGACTGCCGGTCAAGGCTGTCAAGGGGCTGGGCAGTCTGGTTGGAACCCGGTTGGAAGGTCAGCCAGCACTGGACGATGACGCAACGGAGGTCTTGCTGACGGGCGGCACGGGGCAGGGTGTGATCGCCGTGGGCTTCGACGGTCCTGCCGTTTCTGGAGACCTGGATTCGGGCTCAAACCGGGTCTGTGTGACCTTCGAGGTTCTTTTATTGTCCCAGCCGACCTGACCGAACCAACTGTTGTCATCCCGAAACCCGAACGGAACCGCAAGGCTATGGATCGCGCGACGATCATCGACGGCATCTCTGGCCCGCAATAATATCAATAGGCGAGCATCTCTCGACGGTGGACCATCGCCAGCGTCAACCGTAGCTGCTCAGCATAGGCCTAGACCATCATTCGCGTCCGCACGCTCTCGGTCTTGTCGCGCGCCACGCAGGGCCTTATCAACTACATGAACGCATTGTTTTCTGGCATCAACGTCCCTGTGGCGACGATGCTGTTCAACTCACTGATCATGGCAATTGGTATAGCGGTTGGAAAAATCGTGATTTCGCTGCTGTCGGCTTTCGCGGTCGTCTACTTCCGCTTTCCCGGCAAGATGTTTTTCTTTTGGCTGATCTTCTGGACGCTGATGCTACCCGTGAGCGAAAGTTCGGAGGCCTTCACCATCAGCCTTCCCGGCGTCCACCATGCCAAGCCTGGTGAGGTAATCGCCTTTCGCCTCAACCCCGAAAATTTGCATTTTTTCGACCCGAACAGCGGTGCCCGCATTGGCTGAACAGCGCCGATTTCCCATCATTGCGTGCACTAAATTTTGGGTGTGAGCGTCCGCGTCAACCCAAGGATTTCTAGTGCCGCCCTGATCAGCCGCAGGTGGCATTTGCACTTGCGGTTTCCACATCATCTGACGGTCGCGCCGCGCGAAATGTTGCCAGCGATGTAAGCCAAAGCGATTGCACTGCGGGGGCACGGGGTACGCGAAACGGATCAAGGGTCGCAAATGGTTGGTTTGCAACATGAATGACAGATTTTTTTGCTTTTGGCGTGACCGGTTCAGGTCTTCAAAGAAGAACCGAGTGACCATATCCATACGGCTCGCATATTCATACTGTGCGCATAACGGTCTAAGTAAATCCTACATCCAATAGTGAAGCAAGTCTTCACAAACGATTGCCAGTTTTAATCATTATTTAATGCTCGGAATGATGGCAGTCGTTAGTGCTGCGATTAAATCAGTATCATGCTGAAGCATCTGCAGCCGCTAATAGACTGTAAGAAATAACGTTTTTAGTCCATTACTTGACTCCTAACACTCCATCTCTTAACGTCGGATGCTTACTCGGAAATTGGAGAAATTCTATATGAGCAGCCAAGTGAAGTCCGACGCGTTCGTTGATAATTCTTATCGTTCACTTGTGCGCGATAGGTATTCCGCTGATGAAGCTGAAGTCGTGAAATCCCTGTCTGAACTTATAAAATTGTCCCAAGAGGATCGAGACAAGGCTGCGGCGGCTGGAGCCAAGTACGTTGACCGGGTACGCAAGGAAACGTCACCTTCGATGATGGAGGCGTTTTTGGCCGAATATGGCCTTTCGACCGAAGAAGGGGTTGGCCTTATGTGTCTGGCGGAAGCGCTTTTGCGTGTGCCGGATGCGGAGACAATTGACGATTTGATCGAGGACAAGATTGCACCTTCGAATTGGGGGGCTCACCTGGGTCAGTCGTCGTCGTCGATGGTTAATGCGTCAACCTGGGCGCTGATGTTGACAGGGCGGGTACTCGACGACGACCCCAGAGGGCCCACGCGTATCCTGCGCAAATTGGTGAAGCGGGTAGGCGAGCCCGTGGTGCGAAAGGCTGTCGCGCAATCGATGCGCATTTTGGGCCGGCAATTTGTTCTCGGTCAGACAATCCAGGAAGGTATGAAAAACGCCAGAAAAGAAGAAGCTGAGGGTTACACATATTCATATGATATGCTTGGTGAAGCGGCTCGCACTGACGCTGACGCAAAGCGGTACCAACAGGCTTATGCAGACGCTATTGACGTGATTGCCAAACAGGCAAAGGGCGATGTGCGGTCAAGCCCCGGCATTTCGGTAAAGCTTTCAGCTTTGCATCCGCGGTATGAGTACACCCACAAATCAACAGTGATGCGGGAGCTTGTTCCACGTGCACTTGAGTTGGCCAAACAAGC
>JAGXHE010000025.1 GCA_024636445.1 Sulfitobacter sp. | reverse complement strand
CGGGCACCGGCGGAATGAACAGCACCAGATCGCCCTGCCGTGCGCCCCTTGCCTGATCCAGCGTCAGGCGGATCACGCGGTATTCGGGCTGTTCCAGCGCCATCGCGACCAGCCGCGGCTCTTCGGCGCGGACGCCGAAGGTGTAGCCGCGCAAAAGCGTCTTGTCGGCTTCGTCCTCGACTGCGTTTGCTGCCATTTCGAACAGCGCATCCAGCATCGGGGCACACATCGCGGCATCGGTTTCGGTCATCGGGCGCGGATCACCCATCGCGGGCACCACGCGGCCCATGGTCTGCTGCTGGATCAGCCCGCCGACCAGCCCCGCGTCGATCATCGCGGCACCCACGCGGCCCTGAGGCCCGTCCAGCAATACCAGAAGCGCCACATCGTCCATCATGTCGATACATGCGTCATGGCTGCGATCCTCGACCACCAGACCGATCGCCTGCATCGCCATGTTGAAGACGTCCTTCGCAACCTTGGCAATCGACAACCGCATCGCTTTCGCCACGGTCACCGACCGCGCCTGATGCTGTTGCTGGCCTGCCGCCGTCTTGCGGTGCAGAACCGATAATGTCGGATCAATAGCGCTCATGGCACCCCTGCCCTGCGAATGGAATACCCATTGTCCTAGGCAGTAATGGTTACCATCGCCTTTAGATTTGCCGGTTTCAGCCTTGCCAAAGCGCTGCGCTGCCTATTGTGCAGCCAGGGCCGCCTCGCGCGGCAACTTTACCACGAACAGATTGCCGGAGGCCTGTGGAACATGGGAAATGTCGCCCCCCAGGCGCGCCATGATCTCGCGGCAGATGGCCAGACCCAGCCCCGCACCCGACCCTTCGACTTCGGCAGCGCGGGCGAATTTCTCGAAAATCAGTGCACGTGCAGCATCGGGGATCGGGGTCCCGTTGTCGCGAAACTCGACCGCCAGCGTATGCGGCTCGGCGCGCACCGAAATCTCCAGTTGCGGCGCCTCGGCGCGGCAATATTTCTGAGCGTTGGTGATCAGGTTGATGAAAACCTGCCCCAAACGGTCCATGTCCGTGGTCAACGCCGTATCGGCCGCAGTCTTGTGCCGCACGATCCGCAACCGCCCGTCGCCGCTGGCCTGGGTGGTGATCAACGCATGATCCAGCACCGCTTCCAGTCGGCCCGTCGCCGAATTCAGACTGACCTGACCGTTTTCCATCACGCTGAGATCCAGCAGATCGTCCAGCAGGCGGGTCAGGCGGATCGCCTCGACGTGGATGATCGATGCGTATTTGGTCTTTTCCGCCACGCTGAGGCCTTCGGCATCGCGCAGGATCTCGGAAAAGGCGCGGATCGAGGTCATCGGCGTGCGCAGTTCGTGGCTGATCTGGCCCAGAAACGCGTCTTTTTGCACCGACAACTGGGTCAGCTTGTCATTGGCCTCGCGCAGCTGGCCTGCGGTTCGGCTGAGCTCGGTGGACTTGGCCTCGAGTTGGCTGGAATATTCCAGCATCTGTGCAGACTCGTCCGCCACCGCCAGCAGGTCCTCAACCGAGACCGAAGCCGCGCCAACCATCTGGCTGACCATCGCGTGGGCCGTCGCTGTGCCGACCGAGGCCGACAGCTCACGCTCGAGCCGCTCGAGAAACGCAGGGTTCGGTTCGGGCAAATGGCCGGTCATCCCCTGTTCAAGCGCTGCTGCGCGAAACAGCGCCTGCGCCTCGGCGGCACCCAGTATTCGCTGTGCCATGATCATCAGATCCTCGGAGGCGGCCACTGATGCGTGCCAGCCGCGCGCCTGACCGGAGTGGTCGAACACATTGACAAACTGCGCGCCCTGCAACCGCTCCAACGGCTTGGGAAAGCTCAAGAGTGACCCGACCACAAAGACGGATGTGTTCAGCAGCAAAGACCAGAATACCGCATGCACGGTGGGGTCCATCCCCTCGATGCCAAAGAACGCGTAGGGGCGCAGCCAGCCGATGCCCCAGGGCCCGACCTCGAAGAATGACGCAGGCAGCACTGCGCCCTGACCGAAACTGGGCAGCAACGAGGCATAGACCCAGATGGCAAAGCCCAGACACAGCCCCGAAAGCGCGCCCACCCGCGTGGCCCCGCGCCAGAAAATGCCGCCCAGCATGGCGGGCAGAAACTGCGCCACACCGGCGAATGAAATCAACCCGATAGCAGCCAGCGCACCGCTGCCGCCCGACAACACGTAATAAAGATAGCCCAGTGCAATGATCAGCAGGATCGAAAGCCGCCGTGCGCGCAAGATCACGTTGCGCACATCGCCCGACTTGCTGGCCCCGCCCGGCTTGACGCTCAGATAAATCGGCATGACCACATGGTTCGACACCATCGTCGACAGGGCCAGCGTCGCCACGATCACCATCGAGGTGGCCGATGAAAACCCGCCGAGGAACGACAGCACCGCAAGACCGGTCTGCCCTTGGGCCAGCGGCACGCTGACCACGAACAGGTCAGGGTTCGATCCCGCAGGCAACAGGTCAAGGCCCACAACGGCGATCGGCACCACGAACAGGCTCATCAGCATCAGGTATACGGGAAAGGCCCAGCTTGCGATCTGTACATGGCGTTCGTCGTCGTTCTCGACCACCAGCACCTGAAACATCCGCGGCAGGCATAGAAACGCCGCTGCCGACAGCACGGTCAGCGCGGCCCAGCGGCTGCGGTCCACCTGCCATGTGCCCAAATCACTTGCGTCGATCTGCGCCATCATCGGGCCGATGCCGCCCGCGATGCCCCAGACCACGAAGACGCCGACGGCGATCAGCGCCACCAGCTTGACCACGGCCTCAACCGCGATGGCGATGACCACGCCGTCATGGCGTTCGTTGGCATTGAGGTTGCGCGTGCCGAACAGAACGGTGAACAAGGCCAGCCCCGCAGCCACCCAGAACCCTGCCGACTGCATGTTCAGGCCTGCGTTGCCATCGACGTCAGCGGGGCCGGAAAAGATCGACAGGGCCAGCGTGACCGACTGCAATTGCAGCGCGATATAGGGCGTCACCCCGACGACGGCCATGATTGTCACCACGATCGCCAGCGTGTTCGACTTGCCATAGCGCGCCGAGATCAGGTCAGCGACGGAGGTTACCCGCTGGCTGCGTCCGATGCGCACCAGTTTGCGCAGCACCCACCACCAGCCGATCATCACAAGCGACGGGCCGAGGTAGATTGTGACATATTCCATCCCCGACCGCGCCGCATAGCCAACCGCGCCGTAGAACGTCCAGGCGGTGCAATAGATCGAAAGCGACAGCGTGTAGACCAGCGGCGTGCGCAACCAGCCGCTGCGCCCGCGCACGGCGGCGCGTTCGGCGGCAAAGGCCACTGCAAACAGAAAAGCCACATAAATCAGGCTGACGCCGACCAGCAGGTTGAGCGTCGCGGTCACGGATCACGCGCCGCTTCGCTCAAAGCATCCTCGCCGCGTTGCAGCCCGCGCCACAACCACGCGCTGAGACCGATCAGCACGCACCAAACGCCGAACACGTAGTAGATCGCATCCGACATGCGGACGGGGGCCGCCTCGTCGCCTGATGGCCACAGAACCGGCACCATCCACAACACCAGCCCCAGCACCGGCAACAGCCGCTGCGCGTCCTGCATCCGGCGGCGACGATAGCTGCGCCGTTCCAGAAACACCGGAGAGGACGGGCCGCGCGCCATTTCCTAGCCCCGCACCAGGTCGCGCACCGCGTTCAGCACTTCGGTGTTGGAAAACGGCTTGGTCATGAACCGGTTGACCCCTGCCCGCTCGGCCTCTTCGCGGTCACGCGACTGGCCGCGTGCCGTCAGCATCAAGACCGGCAAGGTGGCAAAATCGGGCAAGGCACGCAGTTCGGTCAGGATCGCGATGCCGCTTTTGCCCGGAAGCATATAGTCAAGCACCACCAGATCGGGCCGCGCGTCGCGGATTGCCGACACGGCGGTGGCCCCGTCCGAATGTGTGTCTACCCTCCAACCTTCACGCTTCAGCAAAAAGCTCATCGCCTCGATGATATTCACTTCGTCTTCGACCAGCAGTACATGCTTGTCCATTGGCGTCCATTCCTCCCCCGAACGGCCCCCGTCGCAACCTCCGCGACGACCCCAGGCGGCATTGCTGCGCCCGGAACTCCTCTTGATCGCAGACTATTGATCGAAAAGCACTGCCTGTCAAAAGCCTACGCTCAGGATCGACGGCTCGCGGCGGCCTGCGCAGAGCTCGCGCGGGCAGACGCGGCAGGTCGATCCGACGGGACGGCCTGCGGTCTGGCCCTGATCCGGTGCATTGACCGGCAGGATCAGCATTGTGGCATGGACCAGTTGCGGGGCGTTGTATTGGGCCGGACCCACAGGCTCGGCCACCGCAAAGCAATCAAAGGTCGCGACGCGGCGGCCCTGTTGCTGGACCCGCTCGCGCAGCACCTGTCCGGGATGCATCAACACCTGAAACAGCGGCCACAGTGGGCAGCACGCCCCGAAACGCGGGATCGAAAAGCCCTCTACGGGACGGCGGAACACCAGACTGCCCGCACGGTCACTGACCACCAGACCGCGCTGGGTGCCAGGCTGTGCCGCAAGACGGCGCAGGATGCGGGCGACCGACACACCGAACCGTTGGGCCAAGGCGACCGGGTCCATCCCTGTGTCTTCCAGAGCCTCGGCCAGCTTTTCGCGATTGACCGCGCGGGCGTCGGCCTCGATCTGGCCCAGAACCTGCCGCGCAAGGTGCTGCGCTGCAACCGATGCCAGTTGCGGGGCCTGCGCCAGAACTTCATCCACCGATTGCGTGCCCGCCTCGAGCCCGTCAAAGCCGTGGCCGTGCGCGTCCAGGAACGCATCGACCTCTTCCTGGGGCGATGCATGGGCCGTCTCTTCAGGGTTGGCATCCAGATAGGTAACCAGCGCCTTGGCACTGTCGGCCAGACGGCGGCTGTCCTGATCGATGTTGGCGTGAAACCGCGCCTGCCAGTCGGGCGAGATGTTGGTGCCATCCGCCAGAATCGACGCGGCCGACCGGATTGCGGCGGCGGTCGACAGAACCTCGTGCATCGACGTCGCCAGTTGCGGATCGTGGGTCAGCCGGTCGCTGAGGGTCTCAACCGTGCGTTCCAGCGAAAGCACACGCCGGTGCGCGCCTGCCAGCACCTCGGCCCAGCCGGGAAAGCGGCCTGCGAACTCTTCGACCCGCTCGACCTCGGCCACGCCCATGCCCACATCATTGGCCGCCTCGCGCAGCGACGCGATCAGCGCGGCCTCGGCCCCTTCGGTCAGCGCCGAAGGCTCGACCCCCAGCACATGCGCGATGTTGAGCAGCAATTTCCCGCCGATTCTGCGGCGGTTGTGTTCGATCAGATTGAGGTAGCTGGCCGAGATTCCGATCTGGCGCGCCAGATCTGCCTGTTTCAGCCCCGCAATCACCCGACGTTCGCGGATACGACTGCCTGTCAGAGACTCCCGGATCATCGCCACCCCCTTTTGCTTTGTTGGGCCTTATCAATGGCTTTCTGCGCCGCGACATAATTAAATTTACAGTATACACCTGCATTCTGTTCATTTGTTTACAAAATAGTTGTGATTTTCAAGGGGGTTATTGCGCAATTTTCCAAAAGCAGGCGATAACATATTTGCACTGTGCACCAACAGGCGTGGTGCATGCGTTCGTGCGGACGGAGGAGTCGGCGGGCGCTTTTTAACAACTGGGAGGATTTTCATGTCCAATTCGAACTTTACACGCCGCGGCGTGCTCAAGACCGGCACGATTGCCGGCGCGGGCCTTGCGCTGCCGACGTATCTGAGTGCTGCTGCCCACGAAGGCTTTACCAATGCGCCCACCGGCGACACTGTTACGCTGGGTTTCAACGTGCCCCAATCCGGCCCCTATGCCGACGAAGGCATGGACGAGTTGCGCGCATTCGAACTGGCGGTCGAGCACCTGAACGGCCAAGGCGACGGCGGTATGCTGAGCACCTTCTCGTCCAAGGTTCTGGACGGCACGGGTATCATGGGTAAAAAAGTCGGCTTCGTCTCCGGCGATACGCAGACGAAATCGGACGCGGCGCGCGCATCGGCCAAGTCGATGATCGAAAAAGACGGCGCCATCATGATCTCGGGCGGCTCGTCCTCGGGCGTGGCCGTGGCCGTGCAGGGTCTGTGCCAGGAAGCTGGCGTAATCTTCATGGCGGGTCTGACCCACTCGAACGACACCACCGGCAAAGACAAGAAAGCCAATGGTTTCCGCCACTTCTTCAACGCGTACATGTCCGCAGCCGCCCTCGCCCCCGTGCTTGAGCAGCTTTACGGCAAGGACCGCCGCGCCTACCACCTGACCGCCGACTATACATGGGGCTGGACGCAGGAAGAATCGATCGCAGCCGCGACCGAAGCTCTGGGCTGGGAAACCGTCGAGAAGGTCCGCACGCCGCTGGCCTCGACCGACTTCTCGTCCTATATCGCGCCGGTCTTGAACTCGGGCGCAGATGTTCTGGTTCTGAACCACTACGGCGGGAACATGGTCAACTCGCTGACCAACGCCGTGCAGTTCGGCCTGCGTGAAAAGCAAGCCAACGGCAAGAACTTTGAAATCGTCGTGCCGCTCTATTCCGAGCTGATGGCCAAGGGTGCGGGCAGAAACATTGCCGGTATCGTGGGCTCGCAGAACTGGGACTGGAAACTGGAAAACGAAAAAGGCGACCGCTACGCGGGCACCAACGCCTTCGTCCAATCCTTCGGCGAAAAATACGGCTTCCCGCCCAGCCAGGCCGCTCAGACGTGCTATGCGCAGACGCTGCTTTATGCTGACGCCGTGACACGCGCCGGATCGTTCAACCCATGCGCCGTTGTCGAAGCCCTTGAGGACTTTGAATTCGACGGTCTGGGCAATGGCCCGACGCTCTATCGTGGCGGCGATCACCAGTGCTTCAAGGACGTCATTGTCGTGCGCGGCAAGGAGAACCCAGAGAACGAATTCGATCTCGTGGAAATCGTCGAAGTCACGCCGACCGATCAGGTCACCTATCCCGTGGATCACCCGATGTTCTCGGGCGGTGCTCTGGGGTCGTGCAACCCCGGCGCATAAGGCCGATCATCATGTGGGGCGGGCATCAGCCTGCCCCGCATGTCCCTGCCGCTTGCGGGCGCAGTTTTCCTGAAAATAAAAACGAGTGGGACGATGGATCAGATAATCCTTCAATTTCTCAATGGTCTGGACAAAGGCTCCGCTTACGCGTTGATCGCCCTTGGCCTGACCCTGATCTTTGGTACGCTGGGTGTGGTCAACTTTGCCCACGGCGCCCTGTTCATGATCGGTGCCTTCTGCGCCGTCACGGTTCAGCGCATCCTGACCCTGTCGACCGTCGTCGAAGACCCGACGAAAACCGATTTTCTCGGCAACCCCTCAAAAATCAGCACACCCTATGTCGAAAGCTGGTTCGGCCCCGAAACGGGGGCCGCGCTGATCGACTGGTCGGTGCCGCTGGCCATCGTCTTTGCCATTCCGATCATGGTCGTCTTGGGTTTCATCATGGAACGCGGCCTGATCAAACACTTCTACAAACGCCCCCACGCCGACCAGATCCTTGTAACCTTCGGGCTGGCCATCGTGCTGCAGGAAGTCATCAAGGCGTTCTACGGCGCCAACCCGATCCCCACAGGCGCACCCGAAGTGTTCCGTGGATCGTTCGATTTCGGTGTGCTGATCGGGTTTGATCCCAACGCGATCATCTATCCTTACTGGCGCATGGTCTACTTTGCCTTTGCCGCCGTGATCATCGGCGCGGTCTTTGCATTTTTGCAATTCACCACCTTCGGGATGGTCGTGCGCGCAGGCATGGCAGACCGTGAAACCGTGGGCCTTCTGGGCATCAACATCGACCGCCGCTTTACCATCATGTTCGGCATCGCCGCCGCCGTGGCAGGACTGGCAGGTGTGATGTATGCGCCCATCAACTCGCCCAATTATCACATGGGCATGGATTTTCTGGTTCTCAGTTTCGTCGTGGTCGTCGTCGGCGGCATGGGCTCTCTGCCCGGTGCGGTGCTGGCAGGCTTTTTGCTGGGTATCCTCGAAGCCTTCGCCTCGATGAACGAGGTCAAGGCGATCTTCCCCGGCATCGACCAGATCATCATCTATGTGGTTGCTATCATTATCATTCTGATCCGCCCCCGTGGCCTGATGGGCCGCAAAGGCGTGATGGAGGAATAAGACATGCTCGGACTGACAAAAAAAGACTTTACCATGTTCATCGTGGTCATCGTGATGGTGGCGCTGGCGCCCTTCCTGCTGAACCCATTCCCCCAAGGGTCCAGCCTCGCGCAGATGTTCAACGCGGGCTACCCCGACCTGATGCAGCGGTTCGTGATCTTCGGCATTCTGGTGATCGGCTTCAACATCCTGTTCGGCCTGACCGGATACCTCAGCTTTGGCCATGCGGCGTTCCTGGGTGTCGGTTCCTATTCCGCGGTCTGGATGTTCAAGCTGCTGGGCATGAACGTGATCCCCGGCATCTTGCTGTCGATGGTTGTGGCGGGCATCTTTGCGCTGGCCATCGGCTATGTCAGCCTGCGCCGCTCGGGCATCTACTTTTCGATCCTGACGCTGGCCTTTGCGCAGATGTCGTACAATCTGGCCTATTCGGTGCTGGGCAACCCGGCGTCGAACTTCAACCTGACCAATGGTGAAACCGGCCTGCAGCTGCTGCTGACCGATCCGCGTATTCTGGGCCAATCGACCACGCCGGACGGATCGCTTCCGGTCACCAACTTCTTCGGCATCGCGATGCGTGACAGCTACGACCTGCGTATGGGCGACTGGCTGTTCACCTTCAACGCAGGCTATTACCTGTGCGGTGTCATCATGCTGATCTCGTTCTACATCTCGATCCGCATCTTCCGCTCGCCGTTTGGAATGATGCTGCGCGCGGTGAAATCGAACCAGCAGCGGATGAACTACACCGGCCTGAACACCAAGCCCTACACGCTGGCGGCCTTTGTCATCTCGGGCATCTACGCCGGTCTTGCGGGTGGTTTGCTGTCCTCGATGGACCCGCTGGCCGGAGCCGAGCGGATGCACTGGACCGCATCGGGCGAGATCGTGATCATGGCCATTCTGGGCGGTGTCGGCACCTTGATCGGCCCGATCCTGGGCGCTGGGTTCAACGAGTATTTCAAGAACATCCTGAGCAAGATCAACGACAGCGTGCTGCATCAATGGCTGGGCTTTCTGCCCGATGGCATCGAGGATTTCCTCGTCACGATCATCCACCCCTTCGTGGGCAAGGGCTGGCATCTGACGCTGGGACTGTTGTTCATGATCGTCATCATCTTCCTGCCCGGCGGGCTGGTGCAGGGCGGTCAAAAGCTGGGGCGCAAGATCTCTGGCCGGTCCAGACGCGACGCCGCCAAAGCCGCCGAACAAAGCAAATCCGCTGCCGAATAGGAGAGAGACAATGGGTATTCTCGAAGTCAAGAATGTGAACAAGCGCTTTGGCGGATTGCAGGCACTGGGTGACGTGAACCTGAGCATCGCGGAACACAGCGTTCATGCCATCATCGGGCCCAACGGCGCGGGCAAATCGACGCTGCTGAACTGTCTGGTCGGCAAGCTGATGCCCGACACCGGGTCGGTCCTGTTCGACGGGCAATCGGTGCTGGGGCGCAAACCCTATCAGATCAACCAGATGGGCATCAGCCGCGTGTTCCAGACGCCGGAGATCTTTGGCGATCTAAGCGTGCTGGAAAATATGATGATCCCCTGCTTTGCCAAGCGGGACGGATCGTTCGGGCTGAATGCGATGACAAACATGCTGGACGACCGCGAGATCGTGGAGCGCGCCGAACACATGCTGGAAGAGATGAATATGGCCGACAAACGCCACATGCATTCCGCATCCCTGTCGCGCGGTGACAAGCGGCGTCTGGAAATTGGCATGTGCCTGTCGCAGGAACCCCGCCTTCTGCTGCTGGACGAACCCACCGCCGGCATGGCGCGGGCCGATACCAACAACACCATCGACCTGCTCAAGCAGATCAAGGACAAGCGTGACATCACCATCGTGATCATTGAACATGACATGCATGTGGTGTTTTCGCTGGCCGAACGGATCACCGTGCTGGCGCAGGGCACAGCACTTGTCGAAGACACTCCCGACAAAATCAAGGGCCATCCCAAGGTGCGCGAAGCCTACCTTGGCGAAACCCAGGCAGCATAAAGGACGGGCCAGATGAACACCCAACCCGACTTCTCGAAGAACGCCAACCACGCGTCGACCTCCCCCGCCTTTCTGTCGGTCTGGGACGTGCACGCGTATTACGGCGAAAGCTACATCGTCCAGGGTGTCAGCTTTAACGTCCACGAGGGCGAAATCCTGGCCTTGCTTGGCCGCAACGGTGCCGGCAAGACATCGACCCTGCGCTCTATCGCGCGCCTCGGAAATCCCGAATTGCGCAAGGGCGAAATCTGGCTCGACCATAAACCGCTGCACACCATGTCCAGCTATGAGGCCGCGCAAGCAGGCTTGGGTCTGGTGCCCGAAGATCGCCGGATCATTCAGGGGCTGACGGTCGAGGAAAACCTGAAACTGGCCCAGATCGCACCGCCGATCGGCTGGTCAATCGAGCGTTTGTACGATCTGTTTCCCCGCCTGGGCGAACGGCGGATGCAAGAAGGCGTGACCCTGTCGGGCGGCGAACAGCAGATGCTGTCGATTGCCCGCGCGCTGGCCCGCGACATCAAGGTGCTGTTGCTGGACGAACCCTACGAGGGGCTGGCCCCCGTCATCGTGGACGAGATCGAAAAGACCCTGCGCATCATCAAGGATCAGGGCATCACCACGGTGATCGTCGAACAGAACGCGGTGCGCGCGCTGCAACTGGCGGACCGCGCGGTGATTCTCGATACCGGGGGTATCGTCTTCGATGGCACCGCCGCCGACGTGCTGGATAACAAGGAACTGCGCGAAGAGTATCTGGCGATCTGACGCCTGTTTCGCCGATCTACCCTGCGGGCGCTTGCATCACAGCAGCGCCCGCAGTTCTGTTTTCAACACCTTGCCATAGTTGTTCTTGGGCAAAGCATCGACATGGACATAGGCTTTGGGTGCCTTGAACCGTGCGATCTGGTCGCGACAGAGCGCATCCAGCTCGGCCTCGGTCGCAGAGCCCACGACAAAGGCCACCACCTCTTCGCCCCAATCGGCGTGCGGACGCCCCACTACCGACACTTCGGTTACCTGCGGATGGCTTTGCAGCACTTCCTCGACCTCGCGCGGGTAGATGTTGCTGCCGCCTGAAATGATCACATCCTTTGACCGGTCCTGCAGCGTCAGGTAACCAGCAGCGTCCAGCACGCCGATGTCGCCGGTCGTCAGCCAGCCATCGCGCAGCGTGTCGGCGGTGGCGCGCGGGTTGTTCCAATACCCCAGCATAACCGGCGTGCCGCGCACCATGATCTCGCCCGCCTGTCCTGCTGGTAGAGACGCGCCATCGCTGCCGCCGATTGCCACCTCGACACAAGACTGCGCGCGCCCCACCGACGCCACAAGCGCCATGTCGTCGCTTGCTACATCCGCGCGCGACAACGCGGTGATCGCCATCGGACATTCGCCCTGACCGTAGATCTGCACGAACACATCGCCAAAGATCTCCCGTGCGGCCAGAATGTCGGCCAGATACATCGGCCCGCCCGCATAGACCACGGTGCGCAACCCCTTGCCCGACCGGCCTGACGCTCTGGCATATGTGGTCAGACGTGTGACCATCGTGGGTGCTGCAAACATGTGCACACCACCGAAATGCCCAGCCAGATCAAGGATTTCCGCCGGATCAAAGCCACCGGACGCCGGGCAGACGTGCCGCGCGCCCACCCGCACGTGCATGAGATTGTAAAGCCCCGCACCGTGGCTCATCGGTGCTGCATAAAGTGCGGCATCACTGGCCAGCACCTGATCCACATCGGCAAAATAGCTCAGCGCCATCGCCATCAGATTGCCATGCGACAGCATCACCCCCTTGGGTTTGCCCGTGGTGCCCGAGGTATAGAACAGCCAAGCCAGATCGTGCTCGAAGCGGTGCACGGGACGGATCACCGGCGCGCCCTGTGGCAGATCGGTGACGATCCGCACGCTGACCTTGGCGGCACGCAGCGCCTCGGCCTGCGCAGCGGTGGCAAAGACCACCTTCGCACCAGAATCGTCCAGAATGAACGCCGCCTCGCGCCCGTGCAGCTTGGCGTTGATCGGCACCACGGCGGCACCTGCGTACCAACAGCCCCACATCACCACCAGATAGTCGGGCACATTGGCCATGAAGATCGCCACGCGGTCACCCGGCGCCACGCCCTGTGCGCTCAGCCACCCTGCCAATTCGCGTGCCAACCGGTCGAATGTGCCGTAGTCGGCAACCGCATCGGTGCCCTCGAACAGCGCCTGCGCACGCGGTGTCGCTGCGGCCGTGCGTTCAAGCCAAGTTGCCAAATTCATCCCTGGTTATCCCCCTGCGTCCCTTGCCCGCAGTATGGCGCGCAGACCCAGCCGCTTCAATCTGTCAAAGCCATGCTTTCCAATGCGCCACATCTGGCCTATAACCGGCCCCCAGAACAGGGGGCGTCGAACGCTCCTGACAAGAGGTCGAGGACGACAATGACAAAGAACAAACACGACGACGACGTGGCCTTTATCAAGGCGCTGGCCGAACTTCTGCGCGAAAACGATCTGACAGAGCTTCAGGTCAAACGCGACTATGCCGAGGACGACAGCCTGAACGTGCGCGTGACACGCGAACACCCGCCCGTGGCAGGCTACGCGCCCGCTCCGGCACAATATTCCGCGGCCCCTGCTGCGCTTTCCGCAGCGCCCGCCTCTGCCGCGCCCGCCGCTGACGAAGATCCTGCAGAACACCCCGGTGCGGTGACCTCTCCGATGGTCGGCACGATCTACATGCAAGCCGAACCCGGCGCACCCTCGTTCATTTCGGTGGGCACCACCGTGGCCGAAGGCGACACGCTGCTGATCGTCGAAGCGATGAAGACCATGAACCACATTCCGGCCCCCCGCGCCGGCACCGTCAAGCGTATCCTGGTCGATGATGGCGCTGCGGTCGAATTTGGCGCGCCGCTTGTGATCCTGGAATAAGGGTCTGAAAATGTTTAATAAAATTCTGATCGCCAACCGCGGAGAGATCGCCCTGCGCGTCATCCGCGCGGCCCGCGAAATGGGCATCCGCAGCGTCGCCGTACATTCGACCGCCGACAGCGATGCAATGCATGTGCGCATGGCAGACGAAAGCGTGTGCATCGGCCCGCCCTCGTCGGCGCAGTCGTACCTGTCGATCCCCTCGATCATCGCGGCCTGCGAAATCACCGGCGCCGAGGCGATACACCCCGGCTATGGGTTCCTGTCCGAAAACGCCGCATTCGTGCAGATCATCCAGGACCACGACCTGACATTCATCGGCCCCACCGCCGACCACATCCGCGTCATGGGTGACAAGATCAGCGCCAAGGACACGATGAGAAAACTGGGCGTGCCCTGCGTTCCCGGCTCGGAAGGCGGCGTTGACACGCTGGAGGACGCCAAGCGGATCGGTGAAGAGATGGGCTATCCCGTCATCATCAAGGCAACCGCCGGTGGCGGGGGCAAGGGCATGAAAGTCGCCCAGACCGCCGCCGACATGGAAAAAGCGTTCATGACCGCCCGCGCCGAAGGCAAATCGAACTTTGGCAACGACGAAGTCTATATCGAGAAATATCTGACCACGCCCCGACACATCGAAATTCAGGTGTTCGGCGACGGCAAAGGTAACGCGGTGCACTTGGGCGAACGGGATTGCTCGTTGCAGCGGCGCCACCAAAAGGTGTTCGAAGAGGCCCCCGGCCCGACAATCACCCAAGCCGAACGCGATCGCATCGGCAAGATTTGCGCCGACGCCTGTGCCAACATCAACTACATCGGTGCCGGCACGATCGAGTTTCTGTACGAAAATGGCGAGTTCTATTT
>JAGXHE010000167.1 GCA_024636445.1 Sulfitobacter sp. | reverse complement strand
GGTTGCGGGCCCTGATGGACCAGTTGGGCGACAAACTGGACCGCGATGCGATCACCTGCACCGGCAAGCCGCTGTCGGACGGTATCGCCGGTGCGCCCGTTTACAATGACGACGTGATCCGCCCGCTGTCGAATCCGGTCTACAAGCAAGGGTCACTGGCCGTGCTGCGTGGCAACCTGTGCCCCGATGGCGCGGTGATCAAGCCCGCTGCCTGCGATCCCAAGTTCTATCACCACGAAGGCCCCGCGCTGGTGTTCGACAGCTATCCCGAGATGAAAGCCGCCATTGACGACGAAGAACTGGACGTAACGCCCGATCATGTGCTTGTGCTGCGCAATGCAGGCCCGCAAGGCGGTCCGGGCTTTCCCGAATGGGGCATGCTGCCGATGCCCAAGGTGCTGCTCAAGCAAGGCCACCGCGACATGCTGCGGATTTCCGATGCGCGGATGTCGGGCACGTCCTATGGCGCGTGCATCCTGCATGTGGCGCCCGAGGCGTTCATCGGCGGCCCTCTGGCGCTGCTGAAAACCGGCGACCTCGTGCGGATGGATCTTGAGGCGCGGACGCTGGACATGCTGGTGGACAAAGACGAGATCGCCGCGCGCCGTGCTGCCTGGGTGGCACCTGCGCCGCGCTATGAGCGTGGCTGGGGGTATATGTTCCAACGCCATGTGGGGCAGGCCGATCAGGGCTGTGATTTCGATTATCTGACGACGCAATTCGGTGCGCCAGCAGGCGAGCCGGACATATTCTAGCAAGGCAGATGTGATGACCCATGATCCTGAACAGGCACTGACAGGTATTTCGGGGATTCTGGTCACCCCCTACGACACCAAGGGCGAGATCGCGCCTGACAAGCTGGCTCTGATTATCGACCGGGCGTTGGGCGCGGGCATGCATATTCCGGTGGTCATCCGCGCCGAACAGCAGAACGGCACCAATGTGACCGGCGTCAAGGCCGCCCTGATGGCGATCGGGCTGGATTGCGGCCCGACGCGACCGCCTTCGGCGTGGCCGCTGACCAAACGCCAGCAACAGGCGTTGGATGGCTTTGTCAAGCTGCACAAGCTGGCGGAATTGCGCAAGCGTATTGCCTGAACCCTAGCTTTTTTCCGGCGCGAAATAATCGGGAAAGGCCGCGCGTTTCTCGGCGATGCGGTCCACCGTGCGTTGCAGGTGGCGGCGCAGGGCGTCCATCGCCTGACTTGCGTTGCGCGCTTCGATCCCGGCGAGGATTGCCCTGTGACCATCGACCACCGCCTGATTGTTGGCAGCACGGCCCGCATCATCGGTGTCGTCCAGATACAAGCGCCGCAGCCGTTCCAGATGGCCCGCGTGACTGCGCATGATCCGCTGGGTCTGGACGTGGCGGGCGGCGATGAACAGGGTCTGGTGAAACACCTCGTCGAGTTCCTGAAAGGTCGCAATATCGCCCGGATGCTGGCCGATACTGGCCTGAAGCGCCACGATGCTGCGCAGCCGCGCCAGGTCTTCGGGCGCAATCTCGCGACACAGCTCGCGCACCACTTCGGTTTCCAGCGCGATGCGCATGAATTGAGCCTCGCGGATGGCGGTGATGTTGATCGGCGTGACCAGTGTGCGCGACTGCGGGAAAATCCGAACCAGCCCCTCTTTGGCCAGTTGTTGCAGGGCGTCGCGCAGGGGCGTCAGGCTGACGCCATAGGTCTCGGCCAGTTCGGCGCGCAGCAGCGGTGTGCCCGGCGGCAGGTCGAGTTTGACGATCTGGTCACGCAGGCTGTCATAGACGCCGCGCCCCGTCGGGCCGCCCTCGAACAGCGCCAGATCGGCATCGGTGCCGCGAATGCCCTTGGGCAGCAGCTGCATCGCCCTGGTCTGGGACAGGGCCGCTTGCGCTTTTGAGGATTCATTCATTGCGATGACACTTTGTTCTTGTTAATTCTAATATATCAATTCCTTTCCCGATATCGAAGCCCTTTTTTCCACCAGATCGAAAGTATGCGCCCGATGGACACTCAGACCACAGCCCGCAATCCTGTCGCAAGGGTCATGTTGTTATCCCAAGGCGACAACGTGGTGGTCGCCACCGGAGCGATTGCACAAGGCACGGTACTGTCCGATCACGGTGTCACCGCAAACCACGATACGCCGCAGGGCCACAAGATCGCGGTCCGCCCGATCCAGAGCGGCGCGCCGATCCTGAAGTTCGAGACGGTCATCGGGTATGCGGCACAGGACATCGCGCCGGGTGACTGGTTGCACAGCCACAACATCAAATTCGACGCGGTGGACAAGGATTATGCCTTTGCACGCGATTATGTGCCCACGGATATTCTGCCCGAGGACCAAAGGGCCAGTTTCATGGGCATCCGCCGCGACAACGGTCAGGTGGGCACGCGCAACTATATCGGTCTGTTCGTGACGGTGAATTGTTCGGCCACGGTGGCGCGCAAGATCGGCAATTATTTCGACGAAGAGCGCATGGAAGAGTGGGCCAATGTCGATGGCGTGGTGCCGTTCATCCACGATTCGGGCTGCGGTATGGAAATGACGGGCGAGCCGATGGACCTGCTGCGGCGCACGCTGGCAGGCTATATCCGGCACCCCAACATGGCCGGCGCCGTGGTTTTGTCGCTGGGGTGCGAACGTAACAATCTGGCGCAGTTTTTCGAGGAACAGGGCCTTGCCGAAGGCAAGATGCTCAAGACCGTGACCATGCAGCATGTGGGCGGCACGGCGCGCGCCATCACCGAAGGCAAAGCAGCGGTGCGCGACATGCTGGACGCTGCCAATACCGTCCGCCGCACGCCTTGTTCGGCGGAACACATCACCATCGGGATGCAATGTGGCGGCTCTGACGGGCTGTCCGGGCTGTCGGCCAACCCCGGACTGGGTGCGGCGGCGGACATTCTGGTGCGCAACGGTGGCACCGCGATCCTGTCGGAAACGCCCGAGATTTTCGGCGTCGAACACCTGCTGACGCGTCGCGCGCAATCCGAGGCCGTGGGGCGCAAGCTGGTGGAGCGTATGGACTGGTGGCTGGAATATACCAAAGGCCGCGACACGCAGATCAACGGCGTCGTCAGCCCCGGCAATCAGGCAGGCGGGCTGGCAAACGTGCTTGAAAAATCGCTGGGCGGGGCCAAGAAAAGCGGCAGCACTGGATTGATGGAGGTCTACCGCTATGCCGAGCCTGTCATGCAAAAGGGACTGGTATTCATGGACACCCCCGGCTTTGATCCGGTGTCGGCCACGGGCCAGATCGCGGGCGGGGCCAACCTGATCTGCTTTACCACCGGGCGCGGCTCTTGCTTTGGCTCGTATCCTGCGCCCACGATCAAGCTGGCGTCGAACACGCCGATGTTTACCCGGATGCAGGACGATATGGACATCAACTGTGGCACGGTGATCGACGGCGAACAGACAATCGCGGGGCTGGGTCAGGAGATATTCGATCACATACTGGCGGTGGCGTCGGGGCAGGCCAGCAAATCCGAAGCGCTTGGCGTCGGAGAAGAAGAATTCGCCCCATGGCCGATTGGCGTGACGGGCTGAAAAGGAAGATCGCGATGACACCCAACTATGTGAAACTGGTTCAGGACACCGTGCTGCCGCGCATCGCGCTGTGCCGTCAGAGCTTTGCCGCCACCCGCGCGGGCGATCCTGCTGCGGCTGTGCAGGATGCGATGGCGCGGGCGGCATGTGCGGACAAGATCAAGCCGGGCATGTCCATCGCCATCACCGCGGGCAGCCGAGGCATCGCGGATTTCCCCGAACTGCTGGCGGCCATCGTCGCACAGGTGCGTGCGCGCGGCGCAGACCCGTTCGTGGTGCCGTCGATGGGCAGCCACGGCGGGGCGACCGCCGAGGGGCAAACCGCGCTGCTGGCCAAGCTGGGTGTGACGGCGGACGTCATCGGTTGTGAAATCAGGTCGTCGATGGAGACCGACGAGATCGGCGTGCTGGACAACGGCATGTCGGTGCGCATGGACCGCCACGCCAACGCCGCCGACGGCATCATCCTGTTCAACCGTATCAAGCCGCACACATCCTTTCGCGCGCCGAACGAAAGCGGGCTGGCCAAGATGCTGTCGATTGGCCTTGGCAAACAGTCGGGCGCCGAAAACTGCCATTCGCGCGGGATTGATAACGTCGGGATTTTCGTCGCGCATATGGCACGGATGAAACTGGAGCGGTGCAAGGTTCTGTTCGGCATCGGCACCATCGAGAACGCCTATGACGAACTGGCGCGGGTCGAGGTACTGGACAGCGCGGGGCTGCTGGAAGCCGAAGCGCCGCTGTTGCAGGACGCAATGGCCAACATGCCGCGCCTGCCCGTCGGTCCGCTGGACCAGCCGACAGCATCGGGCACGCTGGACGTTCTGATCGTGGACGAGATCGGCAAGGAGTTTTCCGGCACCGGCATGGACCCCAACATAACCCACCGTTTCTCCAGCCCGAAGATGCAGGTGCATCTGCACATTTCGCGGCTGGTGGCCCTTGGCCTGTCGCCGCGCAGCAACGGCAATGGCAACGGGGCGGCGCGTGCCGATGTGATCACCTCGCAGATCGAAGAGGCGTTTGACCGCGAGGCGGTCTATGCCAACTGCCTGACCTCGCAGGTTTTGATGCAGGCGAAACTGCCAATGGTCATGCCCTGTGCGCGCAGCGCAATTCAAACAGTGGTGAAAACCAGCGGTGCCGAGGACATCACCAAGCCGCGCCTGCTGCGCATCCCCAATACGCTGAAGCTGGAATACCTCTATGCCTCGGAAGCGATGTTGCCCGAACTGCGCGACCGCCCCGGTTTGGAGGTGATCGGGGAGCTGGAAGAGATGCAGTTCAAAGATGGCCGACTGGTCAACCCGTGGCCGGACGCGCACTGATGGGGGGCGCAGGTCTGCATGTGCATCTGGACCCTGTCGGCGGTGCTGCGGGGGACATGTTCATCGCCGCGATGCTGCATGCACGGCCTGACCTGACTGCCCGCGTGCTGGCCGATGTTGCCGCCGTTCTGCCCGCCAAGGTGGGCCACGCCGAGCTGACGGAACATGTCGCTTCGGGCATCATGTCGCGCCAGTTCAAGCTGGTGCTGGCTGCGGGCGGCACCGCTGCGCGACATGGGGCCGAGACGACCTACAAGGCGATGCGCGCGCTGCTGGAGACGGCTGCGCTGTCGCAAGGCACCGCCGAGGCCGCTTGCGCCATACTTCAGCGTATCGCCGAGGCCGAGGCGCAAGTGCACGACATCCCAATCGACCGCGTGCATTTTCACGAGATCGCGGATTGGGATGCGCTGATGGACGTGACGGCGGCTGGCAGCATATGCGCGGCGCTGGAGGGGGCGAGCTTCAGCCTGTCTCCGCTACCATTGGGGGGTGGTCTGATCGACACGGCACACGGCAAGCTGCCTGTGCCGGCGCCCGCGACTGCGTTGATCCTGCGGGGCTATGACTGGCACGATGACGGCATCGCAGGCGAACGGGTGACGCCGACGGGGGCCGCGATACTGGCCCATGTCACCCACGGCACCCACGGAACCCGCCAGCCGGGGCGGCTGACTGCCACCGGATCAGGTGCCGGCACCCGCGTGATGCAAGGACTGCCCAATATCCTGCGGGTCACGATGTTCGACACCGCCCAAAGCGGCATGATGCATGATCAGCTGGTGCAGTTGGCCTGTGACATCGACGATATGACCGGTGAGGAACTGGGGGCCGCCACCGATGCCTTGCGCGCAGACGCGGGTGTGGTGGACGTGATGCTGCTGACCGGACAGGGTAAGAAATCGCGCCCCGTGGTGCGCATGGAACTGCTGGTGCGGCCCGATGTCGCTGAGGCGGTGGCGGAGCGGGTGTTCAACCTGACCTCGACACTGGGTATGCGACGTACGGTTGTCGACCGGCTGATTCTGCCACGCAGCGTTGAGACAGGGCCAGACGGTCAGCGCATCAAGCGCAGCCGACGCCCGGCAGGTCACGAGACAGCGAAAGTCGAAAGCGATGATCTGGAGGGCGCGGTGTCTTTGGCTGCGCGCCGTGCTGCGGCGCGTGAGCTTGAGTAAGTTATACATAACTATAGTTATGCGATATTGCCGTGTAAGCGCAAAGTTAGAATGTCCCACATCTGCAAAGTAGAAGTGTCACACTTCCCTGTCGATCAAGCAGGATTGGAGTGTGGCCGTGGGATTGATCATCATGAGCGAACGCGAACTGAACCGGATTGAAGTACTGAGCC
>JAGXHE010000166.1 GCA_024636445.1 Sulfitobacter sp. | reverse complement strand
TGGTTTCATGCGCCGGTGCATTTTGAAAACTGGCATCTGTACACGATGGACAGCCCCTGGACGGGCGGCGCGCGCGGGTTCAATCGTGGCAGCATCTATGATCAGGATGGTGTTCTGGTCGCATCAACGGCCCAAGAGGGTTTGATGCGCGAGATAAAGCCGCGCGCCTGAGTTAATGCGGCGCGTAAAATACGCGCCGCAAGCCCTTATCCAAAAACGAAAAAGCATAGCTTGTTGTTGTCGGCATCGCGGACATAGGCACCGTAGAAACGGTCGGGGATGCGCTGACCCGGCCCTCCGTCGTCGGTAGCACCCAATTCGATTGCACGCGCATAAATCGCGTCGACCTCTTCCTTGGTCTCGGCGACAAAGGCCACCATCGTGCCGTTCCCGGCGCTGGGGGGTTGTTTGTCGTAAGGCTCGCAAACCGCAAGCATCGGCTGGCCGCGCCCGGTGCTGATAAAGGCGATGCGCCCCATGTCAGTGACCACTTTCGCGTTTTTCGAAGCGAACAGGCCTGTGTAAAAATTTTTGGCGCGGTCCATGTCTGACACGCCGAGGGTGGTATAACCTATCATTTCTCAATCCTTTGACGAAATGCGCGGACGATGGGGGGCACCGTCCGCGTGTATGAAACAGACGCGCGGTTACGCGTCGCCGAACTGTCCGAACTTGCGGTTCAGCTTGCGCATGCCACCAATCCAACGGTCGTAGTTTTCAGTCTTGTTGCGCATGTAGCCCATGACTTCGGGATGCGGCAGAACCAAAAATGTCTCGTTGCGGATGGTCTCGACGCAGGCCTGGGCGACCACGTTCGGCTCCATCATCCCGTCGATCGAGGCGACGTGATCCTCGTGCCCACGGGTCATTTCCGTGCGCACCGCCTGCGGGCACAGCACCGAAACCTTGATGCCCTGATCGCCGTAGGTCATTGCCAGCCATTCGGCCAGACCGACTGCGGCGTGTTTGGTCACACCATAAGGTGCGCTGCCGACCTGGTTCAGCAGCCCCGCCGCCGACGAGGTGTTCAGAAGATAGCCGCCGCCGCGTTCGGACATCAGCGGCACCAGCTTGCGCGCCGCCCAGACGTGGGACATCACGTTGATCTCCCAGATCCGCTGCCAGCCGTCATTGTCCACCTCGACACCGCCGGCAATGGAAATACCGGCGTTCGAACAGAACAGGTCGATGGGGCCGACCTCGGCCTCGACGCGGTCGATCATCGCAACGATCTGATCTTCGTGCGATACATCAACTTCGATGGCCAGACCACTGATCGGGCTTGCAGTTTCATTCGCACCCTTAAAGTCACGATCAACGCAAACCACCCGAGCACCTTCGGCGCTATAGGCTTCGCACATGGCACGCCCGATACCGCTGGCAGCACCGGTCACGACAACAATTTTGTCTTTCAATTCCATTGGTTATGTCCACATGTTCGAGCCGCCACAGACGGTCAGCGCCTGTCCGGTCATGTATTTGCTGGCATCAGACGCCAAATAAACCGCCAGCCCGCCAAAATCGTCAGGCTCGCCCAGACGGCGCAGCGGGATCTCGCCCTGAATACGCTTTTCAACCTCGGGGTTGTCCCAAAGCTCGCGGGCAAAGTCGGTTTTGACCAATCCGGGGCAGATCGCATTGAACCGGATGCCCTGCGGCCCGAATTCCTGCGCGAGATTGCGCACCAGACCGATCAGCGCCAGTTTCGACATGCCGTAGGTGCCCAGCATCTCCGAAGGTTTGAACGCGCCGATGGACGAGGTGAACATCATCGATCCCTTGCCCTTTCCGATCATGTCGGGGGCAACCATCGTTGCCAGCCACTGGTTCGACAGCACGTTGGCGTTCATCGTCTTTTGGTAGGCGTCATCAGGAATTTCCGATGTCTTGCCGTAGTATGGGTTCACACCCGCATTGCCGACAACGATGTCGATGGGGCCTGCGATCTTGTGGGTCTGGTCCACAAGCGCCTGTAACTGGTCCTTGTAGCCGACGTTGCAGGCTACGCCGTGGGCGCGCGTCGCGCCCACGGTCTTGTTGATGTCAGCGGCGGCTTCGTCCAGCTGATCCTGCTTGCGCGCAGAAATCACCACGGTCGCGCCATGTTCGGCCAATGCGGTGGCCATCGCCAGCCCCATGCCCTTGGACGCGCCCGTCAGCAGGGCCACTTTTCCGGTCAGATCAAACATCTTGCTCATGGGCCCGAAAACACCTTGCCTTGGGTCTTGCCGTGGGCGGCCAGCTTGCGTTCGTTGCTGTCCTGAAACTCGGCCACTTCGGCGCGGGCGACAACGTGATGGTGCACCTCGTCGGGTCCATCGGCAAAGCGCAGCGTGCGTTGGCCGGTGTACATATTCGACAGCGGCGACCACTGCGACAGACCGGTGGCGCCATGCACCTGCATCGACTGGTCGATGATCTGGCAGACTTTTTCCGGCACCATCGCCTTGATCATGCTGACCCAGATGCGGGCCTCCTTGTTGCCCAGAACGTCCATCGCCTTGGCGGCCTTGAGAACCATCAAACGCATCGCTTCGATCTCGATCCGCGCACGGCTGATGGTTTCCATGTTCTTGCCCAGATCGACGATCCGCTTGCCAAAAGCTTCTCGGTTCAACGCACGGTCCATCAGCAGGTCCAGCGCCTTTTCGGCCTGACCGATCGAGCGCATGCAGTGGTGGATACGGCCCGGTCCCAAGCGGACCTGACTGATTTCAAACCCGCGGCCTTCGCCCCACAGGATGTTTTCCTCGGGAACGCGCACGTTGGTGAACTTGATGTGCATGTGACCGTGCGGTGCGTCGTCGTGACCGAACACATGCATCGGCCCAAGGATTTCAACACCGGGGGTGTCGACGGGCACCAGGATCTGGCTTTGCTGGCGGAAGGTTTCCGCATCAGGCGAGGTTTTGACCATGACAATCATGATCTTGCAGCGCGGATCACCGGCACCCGAAATATAGAATTTCTCGCCGTTGATCACCCATTCGCCGTTTTCCAGCACGGCCGAGGTAGCGATGTTCTTGGCGTCGGACGAGGCCACATCGGGTTCGGTCATCGCAAAGGCCGAACGGATTTCACCGGCCAGCAGCGGTTTGAGCCACTTGTCCTTCTGTTCCTGCGTGCCGATACGCTCCAACACTTCCATGTTGCCGGTGTCGGGGGCCGAGCAGTTCAGCGTTTCGGGAGCCAGCGGGCTTTTGCCCAATTCAGCCGCAATATAGGCATAATCGAGGTTCGACAGACCTTCGCCGGTTTCGGCGTTGGGTAGGAAAAAGTTCCACAGACCCGCCTCGCGTGCCTTGTTCTTCGCGGTTTCCAGCAATTCCAGCTGACCGGGTGCATAAGACCAGCGGTCGGCACGGCCTTCACCCAGACGATAGAATTCAGCGGAGATAGGATCGACGTTGTCGCGGATGTGGCGGATGACCGCGTTCAGCAACGGCTTGTTGCCCTCGGACATCTCGAGATTGTTCATTTCAGGCGTAGATTTAGCCATAGGTTCGGCCCTCTCTTTCAGTTCTTACTTGTTGACCCAATTGGGTTTGCGTTTCTCGACAAAGGCGGTGACGCCCTCGCGGTGATCTTCAGTTTTCATCAGCGCGCCCAGCACCTCGTAGCTGTAGGCCAGACTGTCATCCAAGCCCTCGGCACGGGCCATCTCGTTCAACACGCGCTTGGTGGCGCGCACAGACGAGGGCGATTGCGCGGCGATATCCTCGGCCATCTTCATCGCGGCGTCCATCAGCCCGGCCTGCGGCACAACGTCGTTCAGGATGCCGTGGGCCAGTGCCTCGGTCGCGTCCATGTGGCGGCCCGTGAACAGCAATTCATTCGCCTTGGTCCGCGACATGAACCGTGACAGGCGCTGCACGCCACCGGTGGCTGCGAAAAAGCCGACTTTGACTTCGGGCAGGGCATAGGTCGAATTGTCCGCGCCGATGATGATGTCACAGGCAAGCGCTGTTTCAAACCCGCCGCCCATGGCAAATCCGTTCACTGCGGCGATCACCGGCTTGTCCAGATCAAAACGTTTGCTGAGCCCCGCAAACCCGCTGTCGGGGATCGTGCCACCCTTGCCGGATGCGCTGTGTTTCAGGTCGTTGCCTGCCGAAAACGCCTTGGTGCCCGCGCCGGTCAGGACCGCGACCCACAGGTCGGGATTGTCGCGAAAATCGTTCCAGATCGCGTCGAGTTCCATATGCATCGGCGGGTGCACGGCGTTGTAGACGTCGGGGCGGTTCATGGTCACGATCAGGATCGGGCCACGAACCTCGGTGGTGACGAATTCAGGCATTGGCTTTGTCCTTTCCAAGGCAGGTCGCTTGCAGCACGCGCCGGTCGATCTTGTCGGTGGTGCCACGGGGCAGGGGCGTTGTCTGGAACCAGAAGTGTTCGGGCACTTTGAACTTGGCGATATGTTCGCGCAGGAAGGCTTTCAGCTCTTCCTCGTCCACCGAATGGCCCGGTTTCAACTGCACGCCCGCACCGACGACTTCGCCCAGACGGTCGTGCGGCACGCTGAACACGCAAGCCTCGGCCACGGCCGGGTGGCTGTGCAATGCGCCCTCGACATCCAGGCAGGCGATGTTTTCGCCGCCACGGATGATGATGTTTTTCTTGCGGTCCACGATGGTCACGATGCCTTCGGCGTCGATGAACCCCAGATCACCGGAGCGCAGCCAACCATCTTTCAAAACTTCAGCGGTCGCTTCGGGTTTGTTCAGGTATTCCCGCATGTTACAAGGGCTTTTTACGGTGATTTCACCGACTTCGCCCACGCCGACAGGCTGGCCCGCATCATCGAGAAACCGCAGTTCCTGCACCGCAGGGTACAGCCTGCCCGCAGCACCGGGATGTTTGAGGTAATCGTCGCCCAGAAGGCCGATGCCGATGGCGTTGGTTTCGGTCATGCCCCAGCCGGTGGCCACGGCGGCGTTCTTGAACGTGCCCGCAATCTCGGCCACTTGTGCCGCAGGGCGCTTGGCACCGCCGCTACCGATATAGGTCAGCAAGGGCAGTTCCTCGCCCATCTCGCGCGCGGCAACGACCAGATCGGCGGACTGGGTCGGCACGCCCAAGAAGCGCGTGACATTCTCGTCGCGGATCAACTCGACCGCCCTGCGCGCGTCCCATTTGGGCATCACCACGATCTTGGCCCCAGCTGGCATGCTCAGCATGAAACTGGGGTGCGTGGCCGTCACGTGAAACAGGGGCGTCACAACCAGAACACAAGGGCGCTGCGCCACGGCGTCAGGATCTTCGGGAGGCTCGATCAGTGGGCCCATGACAAAAGTCAGCAGCCAAGAATAGACCGCGTTGACCACGCCGCGATGGGTTTGCACCACGCCCTTGGGCTTGCCGGTCGTGCCCGACGAGTACATGACCGCAAAGTCGTCGTCGGTGTCGATTGTTACCTGAGCGGGGGCCGCATCACTGGCGTTTTGCATCAAATCGGCAAAGCTGTGCGGCAGTTGCGCGTCGCGCACACCGATCAACGTCAGGCCAAGAGGGTGCGCAAGAGGCGCCAGCCGCGCTGCACGGTCGCCATCCGCCAACACCAGCTTGGCGGCGCTGTCTTGCAGGGCGTAATCCAGTTCTTCAGTCGTCCACCAACCGTTGAGGAACACGACAACGCCACCAAGCGAGGCAATCGCCATCATCCCCAGCAGCAGTTCGGGGCAGTTGCGCATGGCCAGTGCCACCCGTGTGCCGCGCGTCACATCGAACTTTGTGCTTAGAATATTGGCAAGCCGGTCGATATCGGCAATAAATTCGTCATAGCTCCAGCGCTCGCCTTCGAAGACCAGATACTCGGCGGCACCGCTTTGCTGGGCCTCGCGGCTGGCACGCATCATCGACACGACGTCGCCGGGGCAATTCTGGTAAACCGTGAAATCCACACCGCGAATATTGGCCGTGGTCAACGCAAACCGCGGATCGGTCTGGGTCAGGTGGGCCGCAGCCTGATCATAGCTCATAGCAGTCATCGCAGACCCGCCCGGCGCGCTGCGCACATGGAAATGGCCATGTGAATCCTCCCGTTTTTGCGGAACGGGACGTCCTCCCTCCCGGTTCCTTAACGGCAACCCTAGGGGCAAAAGAAGGCACTGCCAATACCGCACAATGGAATTGCGTTTCGCTGCGACGTAAGGTCAAAAGGACGACCTTCGGGGTTGGTTTGACGCATCCAGCGCGTTGACAACCGGGCCTGCGCACGAAACAAGTTGCCACATTCAATGACGCCGCAAAAGGCTGCCTGTTATGACTGTTACAACTGTTTCAACGACCCCTTTCGATGACCAGAAACCCGGTACATCCGGGCTGCGCAAAAAGACGCGCGCATTCATGGTGCCGCATTATCTGGAAAATTACGTTGCGGCGACATTTACCGCCATTGGCAGCGGTGCGGGCAAATGCTTTGTGCTGGGCGGCGACGGTCGATTCTTCAACCTCGAGGCGATCCAGACGATCCTGAAAATAGCCGCAGCTCAAGGTGCGGCGCGGGCGATCGTGGGGCAGGGCGGGCTTTTGTCCACGCCAGCGGCCTCGCATTTGATCCGGCTGCACGGTGCTGACGGCGGGTTTATCCTGTCGGCCAGCCACAACCCCGGCGGCATCGACGCAGATTTCGGGCTTAAGTTCAACGCGGCCAACGGTGGCCCCGCATCCGAAGCGCTTACGGCCAAGATCCACGACGCGACGCTGGCGATCAAAACCTACGACATTGCCGAAGTGGACGACGTGAATCTGGACACCGTTGGCCAGACACAGATCGGAGAGATGCAGATCGACGTGGTCGATCCGGTGGCTGACTACAGCGATCTGATGGCCGAGTTGTTCGATTTCGACGCAATCCGCACGCTGTTCGCCGGTGGCTTCACCATGCGGTTCGACGCGATGCACGCCGTCACCGGACCCTATGCGCACCGCATCCTCGAAGACATCCTTGGCGCACCCGAAGGAACAGTCGTGAATGGCGTGCCATCCGAGGACTTTGGCAAGGGCCATCCCGATCCCAATCCGATCTGGGCCAAGGAGCTGATGGATCTGATGATGTCGGACGCCGCACCAGACATGGGCGCCGCGTCGGACGGCGATGGCGACCGCAACATGATCGTGGGCAAAGGGACCTATATAACCCCCTCTGACAGCCTCGCGATGCTGGCCGCCAATGCGCATCTGGCGCCTGCTTATAGGGACGGCATCGCAGGCATCGCACGCTCGATGCCCACCAGCGCCGCAGCTGATCGCGTGGCCGAGGCGCTTGGCGTGCCGTGTTTCGAGACACCGACGGGCTGGAAATTCTTCGGCACGTTGCTGGATGCAGGCCGCGTCACCATCTGCGGCGAAGAAAGTGCGGGCACCGGATCGCATCACGTGCGCGAAAAGGACGGTCTGTGGGCGGTTTTGCTGTGGCTGAACATTCTGGCCGCACGCGACATGGCCGTGGCCGAGGTACAAGCCGACCACTGGCAGCGCTTCGGCCGCAACTATTATGCGCGCCACGATTACGAAGCGGTCGAAACCGCGCGCGCCGACAAGATGATGGCGCATCTGCGCGCGCAACTGGACGATCTGCCGGGGAAGGTGCACGCAGGGCTGAGCGTGACAAAAGCCGACGATTTCGCCTATACCGATCCGGTGGATGGTGCGACCAGTGCGGCCCAAGGCATCCGCATATTCTTCGAAGGCGGCGCGCGCGCTGTGTTCCGTCTGTCAGGCACCGGGACCGAAGGGGCAACCATCCGGCTTTATCTGGAACAGTTCGTGGGCAATGGCGATCATGCAGCACCCGTAGCTGA
>JAGXHE010000024.1 GCA_024636445.1 Sulfitobacter sp. | reverse complement strand
TGCAGGCATTCATGGACCTCCTGCGTGTCAGCAACGACGCGCTTTACGATGGCTTTTCCGGCATGGCGCTGGTGCGCACCTTCGAAAATATGCGGCACAGGCTGCGCGGGAATTCGAGGCGACAAGCGCGTAAGACCATCGCCGCGCATTACGACCTCGGCAACGATTTCTACCGGTTGTGGCTGGATGAGACGATGACCTATTCGGCAGCCCTCTTTCGCGGCGGGCGGGAGTCGTTGGAACAGGCACAGCACCAGAAATACGAAAGCTTGGTGGACCAGATGGGCGTGCAGCCTGGCGATCATGTCCTGGAAATCGGCTGCGGCTGGGGCGGCTTCGCGGAATATGCGGCGGCAGAGCGTGGGTTGCGCGTGACCGGGCTGACAATCTCGCAAGAGCAGCACGACTACGCGGTGGAACGGATCCGGGCCAAGGGGTTGCAGGATCGCGTCGAAATCAGGATGCAGGACTATCGCGATGAACGCGGGGTTTACGATGGCATCGCCAGCATTGAGATGTTCGAGGCAGTCGGCGAGAAATACTGGCCGACCTACTTTCAGGTCGTTCGCGACCGCTTGAAACCGGGCCGCAACGCCAACTTGCAGATCATCACAGTGCAGGACGAGCGCTTTGAGACCTACCGCAAGGGCGTGGATTTCATCCAGAAACACATCTTTCCCGGCGGGATGTTGCCGTCGCCCAACGCGCTGCGCGACGAAGTGCGCCGTGCCGGTTTGCAGGTCAGCAGTTCGATCGAGTTCGGCGACAGCTACAGCCAGACACTGCGGCGCTGGCATGACAGCTTCAACGAGCACTGGGAGGAAATCTCGCGGCTGGGCTTCGATGACCGATTCCGGCGGATGTGGAATCTGTACCTCACCTCTTGCGCCGGGGCGTTCGAGGGCGGCCACTGCGACGTGACCCAGATCACTATCACAAGGCCCGCCGCCTGAATCCCGGTGGAGACGGTGAATGTCCGGTTCGACAAGAGAAGCTCCCCGTGGATGAGTGGACAGTTTCGCCATAGCTTTAATGATGACAACGGGTACCTATGTGCAAAACATGTGCATCTCGAGACTAAGTTGCAGCGCAAAGGCTACGGCAAATAAATCAACATAAGACCATTTAAGCGGTTCTAGGTGAAAATTGAGCGCGTATGTGTCGGAATGGACGCAAGCCGTCAACTGACATGCAAGACGAAGGTCGCCAGAAACATGAATAAGGACACAACAAGAAGCATACGCGAGCCATCTGATCGTCGATTTGCGCTTTGATCGAAAAGGCATGCCATTGGGCTTTCGATCAAAGCGTGGGTAGTTCACTCGGCAAAATTGGTGCCCGCCTTGTTTGCGCATTATTTCCTTGAGAGTTTCTCGGACATCTCGGCGTGTTTGGTGTCGAAGTGGTTGCGCAGATGTTTTTCAGCATCCGTGTCGAGGTTCTTGCGCAGAATACGTCCGCCTTTATTGCTCAGACGCTCAATGATGCGGTCCGACGCGTCAGACCGCATCATCATGAACAGCGCGGCCTGACCCGGTTGCAGGGCATCGTCAAGTTGCAGGCCGCCTCAAAGCCGGTACGTGGACGTATGACCAAATCCAAGCAATCTGGTGCCTTTTCAGGCCACCGTTTTCCATCTGAGATTATCGCATACGCCGTCTGGGCCTATCATCGATTTCCCATGAGCTTGCGCGATGTCGAGGATTTGTTAGCCGCACGCGGTGTTGTGGTCAGCTACGAGACCATCCGCGCTTGGGTTGCGAAATTCGGGTCACAATATGCCAAGGCGATCCGCCGAGATCGACCTAAAGTGGCGGACAAATGGCACCTGGACGAAGTCGTCCTTCCGATAAATGGCAAGAAGTATTGGCTGTGGCGCGCCGTCGACAGCAATGGCGATGTGCTGGATATCCTCGTGCAATCCCGGCGCAATAAACGGGCCGCCATTCGCTTCTTCTGCAAACTATTCAAGGCATTTGGTGAGCCACGAGTGATTGTCACCGATAAACTCAAAAGCTACGGGTCTGCCCTGAAGGAGCTTGCCCCGGGAATAGAGCATCGCAGCCATAAGGGCCTCAACAACAGGTCCGAAGGGTCGCACCGGCCCACCCGACGACGAGAAAAGATAATGGGGAGGTTCAAATCACCCCGCCAGGCCCAACGGTTCTTATCCGTTCATGATCAGGTCCAAACCATCTTCCGTCCGCGCCGCCATACACATTCAGCCGCTGCCTATCGCCAAACCAGAGCCGATGCCCACTGGATTTGGGACGACATCACGCGTGAGTTGAAGGCGGCCTGAGATCTATCGCGCCCGCTTTCGATGCCAGAAACGCCGATAACTTGACGATGCCCTGTTGAGGTGTCCTGCCAGTCCATCACAGCTTTTGAACTCGTCGAAATTGGGCTCCTTCGGCCGGTAACGATAATGGCCCAGCTTATCGTACATTGAAGCTGGGAGAGCGAAAGCCGCACCTTTAGCGGCGCCGTTAAAGACGCCGTTAAAGGTGCACTTAAACAAACTCTTCACCTGCGGTTTCGAGATTTACGTGCGATCCTCTTGGTCTCAGTCACTGACCTGCCGCCCGCTACTGCCTGCCACATCCTGACCCTGCTGAAGGTTCAGCGCTGCGACAGGAAAGAGAGGGCACTGACGGATAACCTTCTTCCGAGCCTCAATACAGTTGACTGATCCCGACTGGTTTCATGGACGGAAGAACTATTACCGACACGCCGTGCACTGCACGTTCGTGCAGGTGGATGACATCTTGGTTCAGCATCCGGATACAGCCTGATGACACGGCCTTGCCCAGCTCACGAGGGGATGCATCACCATGTACGCGGTACAGTGTGTCTTCACCATTCTGGAAGAGATAGAGCGCGCGTGCGCCCATTGGATTGCCCGGTCCTGGGTCCATGCCCCCATTGGCAACCGAGAAGGGCTCCAGCTCTGGTTTCCGTTCAATGGTTTCTTCCGGCACCTTCCATCGCGGCCATCTGCGGCAGAACTGGAGCCTCGCCGTGCCGTCCCAAGAAAACCCGGCTGCGCCCACGCTGACACCGTAACGGGTGGCATAATCTTCGGATTCAACGAAGTAGAGCATGGCCGCGTCCGGATCGACAACGATGGTCCCACGGTCATGTTCGGGCCACAGATTCATGACCTGCTGCCGCCAGAGGTTGGGTGCGACTGTGCCTTCCGGGACAGCGGGGACCGGAAAAGGTTCATCGTAGATTGCCCCGTAGAAATCCGGTAGCGGTGGATGCAGGGGCGCGGTAGGTACGGTGGCGCGGGTCGGTGTTTCAGGGACAGGTCGGGCGCAGGCAGTAAGAGCTGCCGCGCCGCTGATGGCGACGAAGGTGCGTCTGTTCAACATTGTTCTGGTCTTTCGTTCTGGGTGGAAGCGGCGCGCTGCGCCGGGGTTCAATCAGATAGAACGAGGAGGAGATATCGGTGGCGCTTGTGCGCTTCGCGCAATGAGAAGCGAATTCCCGAAGTCCAGTTGAAGGTCTTCGATTCCGAAAAGCAGTTGATGCACGCCGGAGGCCGGATGTGCGTCGGCATTGCACTGCGCCTGTTGCAGGACCGCGGTGCGTTTCTTCTTGGAGGGTACATCGAAGCCAGCCTGGGTCAGCTTCGCCTCATTCGCAACAACTGTTTCCTGCTCTACATAGGCATCATTTGCCGCGTCTATAGTCGTCGCCGAAGCAGCGGCCGTGAGGCCGCACCAAGGCAGAAGGCTGACGAGCACAAGGGCGGTCATGATGATCTTCAGAACGTGCATTTGGTTGATCTACCGGCGAATAAAGTGGTTTTCAAGTCAAGGCGCCAATGCGAGACAGAGCTGCTGTTCTTGGCACAAACATCAATGTCCGCTTGATCCGATTTTATAACAGGACGGCATTTCGACTCAAACTGCCTCGAATACCGAATACTGAAATCGCTGGGTCGTGCCTCCGGGTGTTTGGTGGCCGATCTTTCGCGTTTCCAGCAGTCGAAACGATGGTCCAATGCGCGTCGATAGCTCTTCGGAGGAATAACGCCGCACTGGCAGAGCGCTGCATCGCTCGGGGCCGTCATCGGCGAATGTGGCCATGATCACAATCGCACCGGGCGCGGTCGCGGATTTCAACACCGACAGATACGCATCTTGCGATGCACGGTCGCTTAAGAAATGAAACGCCGCCCGGTCATGCCAGACGCCGAATGTACGCGCGGGCTGCCAAGCCGTGACGTCCTGCACAACAAACGTCGGCTGCACGTCCCGCCCGATCAGACGATCCCGGACCACATCAAAACTTCTGTCCGACAGATCCAGCAACGTCACATCTTCGATGCCGTTGTCCAGCAACCGGTCCACCAGCCGCGACGCCCCTGCGCCGATATCGACAACACCCCGCGCTGCAGCTTCCGGATGGGTCAGGATCAGATCGAGGCTCGGCTGAGCGTCTTTCTGGAACCACGACACCGTGTCCTCAGACTTTGTGGCATAAACGCTGTTCCAGTGATCGCGCTTTCCCATGGTTTTGACCCTTCCTATCCGATCGTGAATTGTCCCATCATGCCCGCATCCTCGTGTTCGAGTATGTGGCAGTGGTACATGAATGGCGTTTCTTTCTCGGCCTGTTTGTCGAAGTGGACGAGGATTTCGGTAGGGCCGTCGACCAGCACCACGTCCTTCATGCCGATCCGTCTGGGATCGACCGCCCGCCCGCCTATTTTCACGACTTGAAACGACGTGCCGTGCACGTGGAACGGATGCACCATCATGTCAGAGTCTATGCGCCACAACTCGGTCTCGCCCATGGGAACGGCCAGGTCGATGCGCCCCATGTCGTAGGACTCCCCGTTGATGCCCATGATCTGACCGTCGCGGCCGATCAGATTGTTGAACATGCCGCCCATCATCGACCCTGTATGGACGTTCAGTTTGAAATCGCGGGTGCGGACCGGAGCGCCGAGATCGGGCAGATCAGACGGCAAAGACGCAGGTAGTGTCGCGGGCCCGGTCGCTGCGGCATCAACCACGTCAAACGACATAATCTCAAATGGGGTGTCATCGCTTCCGCTGCCCATCATGCCGCCGCCATTCATCATGCCACCGCCGCCCATCATGCCGCCGCTGCTGACATTGCGTGAAACCAATCGGACAGCCGACCGATTCGTGAAATCAACGACGATCTCGGCCCGCTCCGCCGGGGCCAGACGCAGACCGTTCATGGCGACTGGCGCGGGCAGTAACCCGCCATCACTGGCGACTTGATGAAACTGCCGCCCGTCGGTGAAACCGAAATCATACATCCGGGCGTTCGACGCATTGAGCAGCCGCAGACGCACCAGCCCGGCGGGCACCGTCAGTTTGGGCCGGATCGCACCATTGACCAGAATTTCACTGCCGCGGAATCCCTGCATCATGTCCATCATGCCCAGATCATAGGTCATGCGGCCGGACCGGTCGAAACTGCGATCCTGCACGATCAGCGGGAAATCGTTCGTGCCGTAGTCGCGGGGCAGCGGATCGACGACATCGGGATCGTCGATGATGATCATGCCCGCCAGACCGCGATAGACCTGATCGGCGGTGCGCCCGTGGACATGGCTGTGATACCAGAGCGTCGCGGCAGGATGATCTACCGGCAGTTCAGGTGACCAGGTCTTGCCGGGATCGAAAGCCAGTTGCGGCCCGCCATCGAGATGGCCGGGCACGTGCATGCCATGCCAGTGGGCGGTGATGGGGTCGTCCGTGCGATTGACCACGTCAATGTTTGCCGTGCGGCCCCGCTGAAACCGCAGCAACGGACCCAGATAATCCTGCTCGTAGCCCAGCGTATCGGACACGGCACCGTTGATGAATTCGCGCGTGCCTTTCATCGCGGTCAGGGCATTGCCCGCACCGGGGCCGACCTCCATGATCTGGGGGATGGGCATGGGTGCACCTGGCTCGGCCGCAAATGCACGACGGGTCAAAAGGGCTGGCGCGGCGAGCGTGGCAGCCGTGAGGGTGAGGAACTGGCGGCGTTTCATAAGGATACTTCATCTTTGGATGGTGGGAATTGATTGGTGGCATCGTTGCACAGGGTCTGCACGGCGCGGTGCTGTGTCAGAAAAACCCGACCCGTCAGGTCGGTCAGAAAATGGGTTTTCTTCAGGCCGTCCATCACCGGTCCCTTCACTTCACTAAGGTGGAACTAGACATCCCGCGTGCCCAGCCGGGTATTGATCGCCTCGAGGCTTTCCAGCGCGCTCATGTCAATCTCATTCACCGCCGAGCACATCAGCATGATCGTGACGATCACCGCTCAGCTTGTCGCGATCATAGCGGCGGCCCCAGTCCAGAACCGGTAGATATCGGGTCAGTCGGCGCATGTCGCTCAAGACTGGACGGGCAGCCCGGCCTCTTTCCAGCCGCCCAGACCGCCGTCGATGATCTTGGCGGTGTAACCCATCGTTCTGAGCGTATCGGCCGCCAACGTCGCGCGGGCACCCGACGCACACAAGACATGAACGCACCCTTGCGAATGGCGCATCGCCATCAGGTCGTCATGCCCCCTGCCGGTATCCGGATCGGCCTGGGATTCCAGAAGCCCGCGGGGAATATGGATTGCTCCGTCAACCGCGCCATCGCTGTCCAGCTCGGACGCTTCACGGACGTCGAGGATCACGTCGCCGCCCTGCCGTGCGGCCTGCGCATCGTCGGGGTGGATCGTCTCGATACGGGTCTTGGCGTCCGCCACGAGGTCTTTCATGGATTTGGTCATGGTTGTCTCCTTCAGAATTTGTCGACGGGCAGTTTCAGATAATGTGCCCCGTCGCTCTCGGCGTCGGGCAGCCGCCCGCCGCGCAGGTTGATCTGCAACACGGCCAGCATCCGGTCGGGCAGCGCCAGGGTCGCGTCGCGTTGGTTGCGCGTCTCGATATATGTCGCCTTGTCGGCGTCACCGCCCACATGGATGTTGTGCGCCTTGTGATCGTCGACAAGCGCTTCCCACTCCGGCGCGTCCCGGCCTTCGGCACCGTAGTCGTGACCGATGAACAGGCGCGTGTCGCCGGGCAGCGCCAGGATGGCCTGTAACGAGTTCCACAGCTCCTCGCTGCTTCCGCCGGGAAAATCGGCGCGCGAGGTACCGCTGTCGGGCTGCATGAACGTATCGTGCACGAAGGCCGCATCGCCGCAAATATAGGTGATCGACCCCAGTGTATGACCGGACGACAGCATCACACGAACTTCTAATTCACCCAGGTTGACGGTGTCGCCGTCTGCAAACAGCCGGTCGAAATCTCGGGCAGTATCGAACGCGTCGGGTGTATTGTAAATGTCACGCCAGAGTTCGGCGATCTCCCCGACTTTCTCGCCGATGGCATTGGGCGCGCCGGTGCGGTCTTTCAGCCGCGCCGATGCCATGGCGTGATCGGCATGGGGGTGCGTATCCAGCACCCACTCCACCGACAGACCCTGCTCGTCGACGAGAGCCAGTACTTGATCCATGCTGCGCGTATCGGTGGCGAAGCTGGCCGGATCGAAGTTCAGCACGACGTCGATCAACGCGGCCTTCTTCGTCGCGGGGTCGGCACAGATATACTGGATCGATCCGGTATCGGGCTCATAGATCCCCCAGACATCAGGGCTGTGCGCACCGGTTGACGGAGAATGACGTACGATGGGTTGGTCCAGTTTCGATGTCTCTGACATGGTCAGGTTCCTTTCGCAGTGAATATGGAAAGTGATTTTGCGGCACCACCCAGCACGATGCCGATCAGCATCGCGGGCAGGAACAGGAAGATCCCGGCCGATCCTAACGCCAGCGCGGTCCAGGCTGGACCCGGACAGAACCCGCCAAGACCCCAGCCAATGCCAAATATGGCAGCGCCGGTCAGCAGGGGTGCATCGATGGCGTTGCTTTCCGGCAGATCGAACGCGTGGCCGATGGTAGGGGCGTTCTGTCGCCAGACCAGCCGATAGCCGACGAAGGCGGTCACGGATGCCCCTCCCATGACAAAGGCGAGGCTGGGATCCCAGACCCCGAAGATGTCGAGAAAGTTCAAAACTTTTGCAGGATCGGCCATGCCCGAGATAATCAAGCCGATGCCGAAGGTCAGACCGGCGATGAAACCTAGTAAGGGACGCATGAAGACCTCCTCAGATCGCGTGACGGATTAATGTCGTCGTCAGAACGGCGGCGGCGACAAATACGACGACGGCAGACAGCGACCGGGGCGACAGGCGCGCCAGACCGCACACACCGTGCCCCGACGTGCAGCCCGACCCCAACGCTGTGCCAACCCCGACCAGCAGTCCCGCGATGGCCATTCCGGTCAGATCGTCCGGCACGGTCTGTTGCGGGAACGATCCGGTCGCCAGCATGACCGCGAGCGGGGCTGCGATCAGGCCCAACAGGAATGTAAGCCGCCAGCCCCGGTCGTCGGGTCCATCGGCACCGGGCAACAATCCGGTCAACCCCTTGGTGATCCCTGTGATGCCCGCGATCTTGCCGAACAAGCCCATGACCATCACGGCGCTGAGTCCGATCAGCGCGCCGCCGAATAGCGACAGCCACGGCGTGAATTCGGTTGTGACGACGGGTCCCATACGAGCCTCCTTTCGTCTATTTCTATTGTCGTGCACTCTATCGTCTTCTATATGTAAGAAATGTCTAAATTAGTCAACACTAATATAAATGAAAATCGGCCGTCGTTGCCGGTTCTGCAGGCGCGTGCGGCAGAAGTCGCCATGCACCTTGGGCTGTTGTCGAATTCCAACAGGCTGATGGTGCTCTGCCACTTGCTGGAAGGCGAGCAATCGGTCGGAGCCTTGCAGTCACAGCTGGAGCTGAGCCAATCGGCGCTCAGCCAGCATCTTGCCCGATTGCGCGACGCCGGGATGGTGTCTACACGCCGCAATCAGCAGACGATCTTTTATAGCATCGCTGATCCGCGGGTGCATCAGATGATCGAGGCACTGTATCTCATCTATTGCGACTCAGACTGAAAATCTGTTGGCGATTGCATCTTCGCGGAGACACCCCGTACCCTGGCTCCATTTCCGCGTAAATGGAAAAATAGAACCTGGCGCTGTTTCAAAAGGGTGGTTATTGCCAGTTACAGGAACCTATGAGTTTTGAACGATCCTGCGATGCTTCTGATGGATGTCATCCGGCCACCCGGGGATTGCGCAGCTATTGACTCGTCAGAGCCCACATTACCGATTTTCGGCGACGCTGCTAAAGTCTGCTTTAGAGAAATGGCCCCCACCCTGGGACAGGGGCCATAAGGTTCTTATGGTAGCTTCATCTCGCTGTAATCGCCACGGACATAAAGCGTGACCGTGACGTCTTGCCCATCGCGGTTGCGCCAGAACCAACCGTGATTGCCGGTGAAGGCCGCCGTTAGGACGCCCTCATGCTCGGCCAGCGCACGGCCTTTTGCGTAGCTGATGTTATTGCCGCCGCCATCGCCGTGCAGGTCAAAGTTGACGACACCATTTTCAGCAACCCAGAGGAATTCGGCTTCTGCGCCTTCTACCATGACAAGCTTAACCTCGATGCCTTCTCCGGGCGTCAGCGTGACGCTGTATTGATCCGTCCATTCCGGCTCGGTTGTTTGTGCATGGGCTGCACCGACAAAGAAGCTGAAGAACCCACCGCCGAGACTGGATTGTTCTTCAATGGTCCCGGAGTTCTGAAGCTCCAGCAGGCGGTCGGCTTCGGCCTCTACGGCAAGCTGTACCTTGATATCGCCCATCTCTGCCAGGCCAACAGCCTTGCCTATGCCAGTTGGATCAATCCCGTATTCCGAGGGCAGGACGACCGCGACGAGGATCGCGACCGCCGCGACAGCAGCCAGAACCGTGGATTTGATGAGCTGTGCAGAGGTTGGTAGTTCATCGAGATTTGGTTTGTTTCCGTTGTGCATTTTCTTATTCTCCAAAATATTAAGCGACGAAGTAGCCGGTCATCTGGTATCCCACCAGAATGAATCCGGCAGACATCATCACGACGTTTGCGGTGTAGGCATGTTTCCAGAAGCTGGTTGTCTTGCGCCAATAGCCCATGACGATCAAGATCATCGCCAAAGCTATTAATTGACCAATCTCGACGCCGACGTTGAATGCCAGCAGGTTGGGGATCAGACCATTCGGTGCGATGTCATATTCAAGCAGCTTGGTCGCCAATCCCAATCCGTGGAAGAAGCCAAAGATCAGGGTCGCAGCCTTGGTGTCGGGTTGGACCCCAAACCAGCGCTGATAGGCCCCAAGATTGTCGAGCGCTTTGTAGACCACCGACAGTCCGATGATGGCGTCGATGAGATAGGAACTGAAGTTCCAGCCAAAGTAGACCCCGGCCAGCATCGTCGTGGAGTGACCGATGGCGAACAAGCTGACGTAGATGCCGACGTGCTTCATCTTGTAAAGGAAGAAGACGACGCCAAACAGGAACAGCAGATGGTCATAGCCGGTGACCATGTGTTTGGCCCCCAGATACATGAAGGGGATCAGCTTCATGCCGCTGATCTCCTGGATATAGCCCTTGTCACCTGCGGTGACGGCGTGGGCATAGGCCGTGGTCGCAAAGGCGACGAGCGCCAACAGGACCATTGCCATGAGGATCAGGGGTTGCCGCATGGGATGCGACCAGACCCCCGACCCGTAGGATCGGTTGTGTATCATTGTGATTTTCCGCTTTATGAAAGTGTTGGATGACAGCGCCCAAAAGGCGCAGCATCATACGCGCGGAGGTCGGTCCAGATCGAAGCCCCTACGATCCGGCATGGCATAATGGGCCAATGCCCAGTTTGTTCGTGTCGATGGCACCATACGCGATGATATCCGAGGTGGCAGGAATGCGGTGTAATGGTCGTGATCTGCTACATCATGGGCGTGGCCATGATAAGCATCCATCACACTGACAACTTCGTCGTGCGCATGGCCATGTTCCTCGATCTCAGTATGTTGGTCTGCAACAATCAGAGGAAGGTTGGTTATGTCGTGAGAAACCATGCGGGAGTTGAACGACGCGATCATGCCCACCGCCAAAGCGATGGTCAGTATAACTCCAAGATAGCTTTTTATCTGCCGTCTCATCCTGCTCGTTTCTGAGGGTCTTGGCCCACTTGCCTCATCCCCCTAGGGGGGTTACCTATCTGATATGACAAAACACGTACCTCATGCAACCCATCCGGCAATCGTCAAGCGGCTGAAACGCGCCAACGGGCATTTGGTGAGCGTCATCAAGATGATTGAAGACGCACAGCCCTGCACCGATATCGCGCAGCAATTGCATGCCGTTGAGAAGGCGATCCAGCAGGCCAAACGCACGTTGATTCAAGACCATATCGACCATTGCCTCGATAGCGCCCTGACCGGCTCCAGCGACTCCCCTGTCGCCGCTGAGTTCAAGGCGATCACCAAGTATCTGTGAGGAACAACGCATGCTCTCCGTCCTGACTGACCGCACCTATCGTCATTTGTTCCTCGGGCAAATCGTGGCACTGCTTGGCACGGGGCTGGCCACCATTGCACTGGGGCTTTTGGCGTATGATCTGTCCGGCGAACGCGCCGGTCTTGTTCTGGGCACGATTTTCACGATCAAGATGGTGGCCTATGTCGGCATCGCGCCGATTGCAGGAGCTTTCGCCAATCGCTGGCCGCGACGGACCATGCTGGTAAGCCTCGATTTGATCCGGGCCGCTGTAGCGCTGTGCCTGCCCTTCGTGAGCGAGGTCTGGCAGGCCTACATCCTGATCTTTGTGCTGCAATCCGCCTCAGCCGCGTTCACGCCAACATTTCAGGCCACGATCCCCGATATCCTGCCAGAAGAAGACCGCTATACCCGCGCCTTGTCACTCTCGCGGCTGGCCTATGACCTTGAGAACATCATCAGCCCGATGCTGGCCGCAATCCTGCTGGCCTTTGTCAGCTATCATGTCTTATTCATCGGCACAGTGATCGGGTTTGTCGGATCGGCCTTGCTGGTCGTGTCGGTCCTGCTGCCCAGTCCGCAACCAACAGCACCACGGGGCATCTATGACCGCACCACGCGCGGCATGCGGATATACCTAGCGACTCCGCGCCTGCGGGGGCTTTTGTCGCTCAACCTCGCCGCAGCGGCGGCGGGCGCGATGGTGCTGGTTAACACTGTGGTTCTGGTCCGCTCCGATCTGGGCCTTGGCGATGCGCAGGTGGCAGTCGCCCTTGGTGCTTTCGGTGGCGGGTCGATGCTGGCGGCACTCTTGCTTCCCCGACTTCTGGACAACCGCCCTGACCGCCCGGTGATGATCGGCGGAGCGGCAGTGCTGGCTGTCTCGCTTCTGGGCCTGTCTCTGATGACACTGTTATACGACACGCAGTGGCTCACACTGCTTGCGGGCTGGTTCATCATAGGGATCGGATATTCCGTCGTGCTGACCCCATCAGGACGGCTGCTCAAACGATCCGCACACGCTGAGGATCGACCAGCTATCTACGCGGCTCAGTTTGCGCTGTCACATGTTTGCTGGCTGGTGACATACCCCCTCGCTGGTTGGTTGATCACCGTGGCTGGTCCAGTGAATGCGTTTGCAGTTCTTGCATCGCTCGCGGTTGCTGGATTGGTGGGTGGGGTCGCTTTGTGGCCGAAGGAGGATAACGGTTCAATGCAGCATTCACATGACGATCTCCCAAGAGATCACCCGCATGTGCTGGATGGCAGAACCCACAGCCATCCAATTGTTATTGACGGCTATCACCAGCACTGGCCAAGGATACGAGAACCGGAAGTTGGCGGATAATCTGCTATCAGAATGTATCGGCCTAAAATGACAGGTTTAGCCAGTCATATGAACATAGGGATTCTGGCAGCGGATTTTCGACCACGGGCATTCCAATGAACCAAAAATTGACTTGATCAGGATTCCATATTTTCAATATTCATGAAATATGGAATCACACCTTACAGACCGACTCGCAATCCTCAGCCATCCCCAGCGGATGGCCGTGTTCCGTTTGCTCATGCGGCGCTGCCCAGACGAAGTCCCGGCTGGTGAAATTGGCGAAGCGCTACAGCTGAAGGCCAGCACCGCATCGGTCTACCTGTCAGCCCTGACTCAAGTGGGTCTGATCTCACAACGTCGAGACAGAACACGCCTGCTTTATGCCGTCAATCTGGATGGGGCCCGCGAGGTCATCGCGGATCTGTTTGTCGATTGTTGTCGCGGCCGGGCGGACCTTTCTCCGCCGCAATTTTCTGATCTTCTCAGGAGTATCTCTCCCATGACTGACAAGACATTCAACGTCCTGTTTGTTTGCACCGGAAACTCTGCCCGCTCGATTATTGCCGAGACCATTTTGCGCGATAGGGTGGGCGAAGCCTTGTTGCGCGGAGCGCCACTCGGCTGATATTGGTCACGGCTTGATCTCTTGAGGATGCTATAAATGCCGCACAAGTTCAACGCTGATCGCCGTGACAAAATTCCGAAGCAAAAGCAGCGGGTGACCAACTGGCCTGAATACAACGAGGGCCTGCGGTGGCGCGGGGATCTGACGGTCTGGATCAGCGAGGACGCGCTTGCGCTGTGGGCGGCTCCACGTCGAACAACCCTTGGTGGTCAGCCATATTACTCTGATCTGGCAATCGAGCTTTGCCTGACACTGGGCATTGTCTTCAAGCAACGGTTGTGTCTCGAAAGTGGTGGAAATCCTCCAGCGGCGTTCTCCGGACGGTTCGATTTGCGCCTGATCAGGCGACGAGGTCAAGGGTCATGGGTGCAATCGGCTGGTCGATGGTTTCCCATCCATCCACTTTGCGCATCTGGATTTGCCCAGAAGCAAGCAAAGCCCAGAGCATCATGGGCACGGTTTCCGGGCATGGCAGCACGGTCTGCGTCTTGATGCGACGGCGGAACTCCCCGTTGAGGCGCTCGATGGCGTTGGTCGTGCGCGCCGACTTCCATTGCGACGGATGGAGCCGTGTGAAAGCAAAGAGGCGGTCCCCTGCTTCTTCAAGGCTGTCGGCTAC
>JAGXHE010000165.1 GCA_024636445.1 Sulfitobacter sp. | reverse complement strand
GGCGGGGTCTTTGACCGTCTGACCAAACAGGGTTCGCTGTCCGACGAGGACGTCAAAACCGCCCTGCGCGAAGTGCGCGTCGCCCTGCTTGAGGCGGACGTTTCGCTGCCCGTGGCCCGCGATTTCGTCAAGGCGGTGCAGGACAAGGCGACCGGTCAGGCGGTGACCAAGTCGATCACCCCCGGCCAGCAGGTCGTCAAGATCGTGCACGATGCGCTGATCGCCACGCTGACCGGCGAAGGCGAACCCGGTGCGCTGAAGATCGACAACGCGCCCGCGCCGATCCTGATGGTCGGCCTGCAGGGCGGCGGCAAGACCACCACCACCGCCAAGCTCGCGAAACGTCTGAAAGACCGCGAGGGCAAACGCGTGCTGATGGCCTCGCTTGACGTCAATCGCCCGGCGGCGATGGAACAGCTGGCGATCCTGGGCAAGCAGATCGGCGTCGACACCCTGCCCATCGTCAAGGGCGAAGACCCTGTCGCCATCGCCAAGCGCGCCAAGACGCAGGCCAGCATGGGTGGCTATGACGTCTATATGCTGGACACCGCCGGCCGTCTGTCGATCGACGAAGAGCTGATGAGCCAGGTCGAGGCAGTGCGCAACGTCGTCAACCCGCGCGAAACGCTGCTGGTGGTCGACGGCCTGACGGGTCAGGATGCCGTGCACACCGCCCAGAACTTTGACGACCGCATCGGCATCACCGGCGTCGTGCTGACCCGGATGGACGGCGACGGACGCGGCGGTGCGGCACTTTCGATGCGCGCAGTCACCGGCAAGCCGATCAAGTTCGTCGGTCTTGGCGAAAAGATGGACGCGCTCGAAACCTTCGAGCCGGAGCGCATCGCGGGCCGTATCCTTGGCATGGGCGACATCGTTTCGCTGGTCGAGCGCGCGCAGGAAACCATCGAGGCCGAACAGGCCGAAAAGATGATGAAGCGCATGGCCAAGGGTCAGTTCAACATGAACGACCTGCGCATGCAGCTGGAACAGATGATCAAGATGGGCGGCATGCAGGGCATGATGGGCATGATGCCCGGCATGGGCAAGATGGCCAAACAGGTCGAAGATTCCGGCTTTGATGACAAGATGCTCAAGCAGCAGATCGCCCTGATCCAGTCGATGACCAAGAAAGAGCGCTCCGCCCCGCAGATCCTGCAGGCCAGCCGCAAAAAGCGCATCGCACGTGGTGCCGGCATGGAAGTGTCCGAGCTGAACAAGCTGCTGAAAATGCACCGTCAGATGTCCGACATGATGAAGAAAATGGGCAAGATGGGCAAAGGCGGGATGCTGAAACAGGCCATGAAAGGCATGTTCGGCAAGGGCGGTCCCAGCCCCGAAGAGATGGCCGCTGGCATGGACCCCAAGGCGATGGAAGCCGCCGCCAAGCAGATGGGCGGCAGATTGCCCGGCGGCATGGGCGGCGGCATGGGCGGCGGAATGGGCCTGCCCTCGGGCCTGTCCGGTTTCGGGAAAAAGAAATGACCAACGCCGTCACCCGCGCCGCAGAGCTGCTCAAAGGTCACCGCGACAGCATCGACCGGCTGGACGCCATCCTTGTCTATACTCTGGGCGAGCGGTTCAAACACACGCAGGCTGTGGGGAAACTCAAAGCCGAACACGACCTTCCCCCGTCCGATCCCGCGCGTGAAGCCGCGCAGATCGCACGTCTCGAAGATTTGGCGAAAGAGGCCGACCTCGACCCCGAATTCGCCAAGAAGTTCCTGAACTTCATCATCGCTGAAGTCATTCAGCACCACAAACAGCACCAGACCTGAAACGGGGTCACGCCCCGTCCAAGCCATCAATTAGGAGATACCAACCATGGCCATGAAAATTCGTCTCGCCCGCGGCGGTTCCAAGAAACGTCCGTTCTACCGTATCGTCGCTGCCGACAGCCGCATGCCGCGCGATGGCCGTTTCATCGAGAAACTGGGCACCTATAACCCGCTGCTGGCCAAAGACAGCGAAGACCGCGTGAAAATGGACGTCGAGCGCATTCAGCACTGGATCGCCCAGGGCGCGCAGCCGACAGACCGTGTCGCACGCATGCTGGAAGCCGCAGGCGCAATAGACAAAACCGAGCGCAACAACCCCAACAAGGGCACACCCGGCAAGAAAGCCCAAGCGCGCGTCGAAGAGAAAGCTGCCAAGAAAGCAGCGATCGAAGAAGCGGCCAACGCACCCAAGGAAGAAGCTGCCGCAGAGGAATAACTCTGGCGGTCGCGCGATCAGGGGCCCGTTCCACTGCAGGTGGGGCGGGCCTTTTTCGTTCAAAGCCTAGTCTTTGTGCTTTTCGTTCTGCGCCTTGATCAGGGTCTCAAGTTCCGCCAGACGCTGCAGCACCTCGTCGCGGTAGGTATCTGTCTTTTCGTTGGATTCCTCGTTGTGGGCGTCCTGCATCGAATTCACGATCAGACCCACCAGCAGGTTCACCACGGCAAAGGTGGTCACCATGATGAACGGAATGAAGAACGTCCACGAATAGGGATAGACCTCCATCACCGGGCGCACGATGCCCATCGACCAGCTTTCCAGCGTCATGATCTGGAACAGCGAATAGCCCGAGCGCGCCAATGTCCCGAACCAGTCGGGAAAGGCCGCGCCGAACAGTTTGGTCGCCATCACCGCACCGATGTAAAAGATCACCCCCATCAGCAGGAACACCGATCCGACCCCCGGCAGCGCGTTGACCAGACCATCGACCACACGCCGCAACGACGGGGCCACGGAAATCACCCTGAGCAGCCGCAAGATCCGCATCGCACGCAACACGCTGAGGCCCTGGGTGGCAGGCACCAGCGAAACGGCGACGATCACAAAGTCGAACATGCTCCAGCCGCTTTTGAAGAACGCCAGCCCGCGCGCGTAAATCTTGAGCACGATCTCGATCACGAAGATCGCCAGACAGGCGGTATCCAGCGCCACGATCAGCGGGCCCGCAACGGCCATCGCGCTGTCCGAGGTTTCAAGCCCCAGAACGACCGCGTTGAACAGGATCACCGCAAGAATGAAATTCTGGAAGGCTGCGCGTTCGGTAAACCGGGCGACGCGCGTGCGAAGGGACTGCGGGGAAAGGGTGTTGGTGTGAGTCATAGCGGCACATATCGGATGCAGTTGATGGCAGTACAAGGGGCGTTAAAGAATGATGTCGCCTGAACCGTCGCGTTGGCGGAAAAGCGGGCAATCCGGAGTGGTCTGCATGGCGTGGCGCAAAGTGTCGCCGCCCGCTGGCTCTTGCCGGCTGGCTCTGGCCCGCATGCTCTGGCCCGCATGCTCTGGACAGTCGGACCGTGCGCAGGGCAATGTGCGACTTGTTAGTGAGTGCATCAAGGCTTTGCCAGATTGTTCAAACTGTTTCGATTGATTGTCCTGTTGCCGGTCGCTTTCGCAGCCGGTTGGATTTATGAAAGCCAAGCCGCCGCGCAACGCTGTACGGATGCAGGTGGCATCATGCGTGACGGGATTTGCAGAGGTGTAAAGTGAGCAAGGATGAACTGGTTTGCGTGGGTGCCGTCGGCGGTGCCTACGGGGTAAAGGGCGAAGTGCGAATCAAATCGTTCTGCGCATCCCCCGAAGATATCGAGGCCTACAGCCCGCTGACCGACGAGACCGGAAAGCGGTCGTTTTCGCTGGCCATCGTGCATTCGGTCAAGAACGGCTTTGTCGTGCGCATCGCCGAGGTCGCGACCAAGGAAGAGGCCGACGCGTTGAAGGGCATGACATTGCACGCGCACCGCGACCAGTTGCCGTCGCTGCCCGACGACGAATATTACCACGCCGATCTGGTCGGCCTGACAGTGGTCGATACCGGCGGCACCGAACTGGGCCTCGTCAAGTCGGTGCAGAACCACGGTGCTGCCGACCTGTTGGAAGTCGCCTTGCCCGAAAGCAGCGCCACGGTGTTGCTGCCCTTCACGCTTGAGGCGGTGCCAACCGTGGATCTGGGCGCGGGCCGTATCGTGGCCGACCCGCCGGAGGGGCTGTGGCCGTGATCACGGAACCGTGCGTGGATTTGAACGTTTCCTTTTCAGACGGGCGGCTTTCGCCCGATTTTGAAAGGATACATCATGTTAGAGATTATTCTCATCCTGCTCGTCGTGGCCGCCGTGGCCAGCCTGCTCGGCTTTGGCCGTCTGTCCGGTGCCGCGCTGACCGGGGCCAAGTTTCTGATCTTTATCGCGCTGGTAGTCTTCCTGCTGGTCATCTTGGGCATCATCGCGCTCGTCTGACCGACACACCTGCCGCGACCGAAATCGCGCATGGCGGCTGACCGAAAGCCCGCCATGCGCATTCTCATCCACGCAGGGTTTCACAAGACCGGCACGACCACCGTGCAAAAGACCCTGCTGGCGAACCGCAAGGTCATGCGCCCCTGCCGCATCGTCCTGCGCCCCGGCATGGTCGCCCTGTGCGAAGCGGCACGCGCCTATTCCGTCAGCCGCAGCCAGACCGATCTGGGGTTGATCCAATACGAGGCAGCCTATCTGGCCGAAGACTGGGGTGCCGAGAACACTGATCTCATCATCAGTTCCGAAGACCTGTCCGGTCACATGCCCGGACGGCGCGGGCTGACCAGCTATGACGCCACGCCGTACATCATGCGCGCGATCACGCAGGCTTTTGCCGCCGCTCTCCCCGACGCCGAGCAGATCGTGTATTTCACCACGCGCGCGCAAGGTCCATGGCTGCGCAGTTGCTATGTCCAGCATTTGCGCGCCACACGCATTACCTTGAGCGCCGACGACTACGCCGCCCGTATGGCCAACTCTGCCGATCTGGACGGGATCGTGGCACAGGTTGCAGATGGCCTGCCCGACATCCGCGTGATCGCGCAACCGCTTGAGGGGTGCACCACGCCGCTGGGGCCGCTTGGGCCCTTGCTGGATGTGCTGGGGATAGCACCCGGACCAGTTGCCCCCCGCCCGCCGGACAACACCGCCCCGCCCCAAGGCAAGATCGACGCGATGCTGGCGCTGAACCGCTCGGACCTGTCCGATGCAGACTGGCGCGTGGCAAGGGACGCTCTGAAACGCGAGCACTTCTGATGCCGGCCAAGGTCGTTCTGCACATAGGTTTTCACAAGACCGGCACATCGACCGTTCAGCAGATGCTGCGCACCAACCGCGCGGTGCTGAAATCGCATCTGGCGATCCGGCTGAAACCGCAGATGACCGACCTGCTGCACGCCACGCGCGGCTATTCGACATGGCGGGACAAGGTCTCACTGGCGAAGGTGGCGCGCCGGTTCGATCTGCTGTTGCAAGACCTGCCCGGAATGCCGCGCCGCACGCTGGTGATCTCGGCCGAGGAACTGTCAGGTCACATGCCGGGACGGGGCGATCTGGCCGATTATTCCGCCGCGCCGGAGTTGGTACAGATTTACGTCGAATATGTACGCAAACACTTCCCCGACTGCGAGGTGGCGATCTATGCCTCGACCCGCGCACCCCAAGCCTGGATGCGCAGCGCCTATTGGGAGCATGTGAAATCATCCTCGATGACGCTGGATTTCACCGATTTCTACGCACGTTACGGCCATGCCGCCGATCTGGACGGCGTGGTCGACGACATCGCCGCCGCCGTGCCGTGCCGCGTATTCCGTGCAAGGCTGGAGGACATGCAAAGCCTGCGGCTGGGGCCTGCGCAACCCTTGCTGGAACTGTGTGAGGTGCCTGCCGAAACACTGGCGCAGATCATGCCGCACCCTGCGGCCAATGCAGCGCTGGACCCATCCGTGCTAGAGGCGTTACTGGAGGCCAACCGCGCCCACCCAGACCCGGCAGACCGCGCCGCGCGCAAGGCGGCGAAACAGGCCATACTGGCCGCATCCCAAGGAAAAGACGCATGAAATCACATGGCCGCAAGAGCATTCGCGCGACGCTGAAGCCATCGTCCTTGATGGACGAGACCGCCGAACTTGCAGGCGTCTGGCAGGCGCGGATCGTCACGTTGTTTCCCGGTGCCTTCCCCGGTGTCTTGGGCGAAAGCCTGACAGGGCGCGCGATGAAGGACGGACTGTGGCAGTTGCACACCCACGATCTGCGCGAACACGGGCTGACCAAACACCGCAACGTCGATGACACGCCCGCAGGCGGTGGTGCCGGCATGGTGTTGCGCGCCGATGTTGTCGGCCCCGCCATCGCCGAGGCGCAAAGCCATGCGCGCGGGCGCTGGCCAATCCTGTATATGTCGCCGCGCGGTCGTCCCTTCGATCAGGCGATGGCGCGCGATCTTGCCCGTTGCGACGGCGTGACCATGTTGTGTGGCCGGTTCGAGGGCGTGGACGAGCGGGTGCTGGAGGCTTACGGCATCACCGAAGTGTCCTTGGGCGATTTCGTGATGACGGGCGGCGAACTGGCGGCGCAGGCGATGATCGACGCCACCGTTCGGCTGTTGCCCGGCGTGCTGGGCAATGCGGAAAGTGCAGTGGACGAAAGCCACTCGGCGGGCCTGCTGGAGCATCCGCAATACACCAAGCCCGCAGACTGGCAGGGCCGCCCGATCCCCGAGGTGCTGATGTCGGGCAACCACGCCAAAATCGCGGAATGGCGGCGCGAGATGTCCGAAAAGATCACTGCCGAGCGACGGCCCGATCTGTGGGCGCGTCAGCAAGGCGAGGATTAGGCCCGCATCATTTCTTGGTCTGCATCCGCTGGATCATCTTGAGAACCATCCGGCGTGGCATCAGTGGGATGATCCAGTTCAGCAAAAGCGACAATCCGGTCTCGTTCACCGTAACCAGATCACCGCGCATCATCGCGTCATAGCCGATGCGCGCGACCGTATCCGGCATGGCTCCGCCGTTCTTGACCAGATCTGTCCCGTTCAGGTCGCTGACATCGGCAAATTCGGTTTTCACGTAACCGGGGCACAGCGCCGTGCAGGTCACGCCGCGTGACCGGTTTTCCTGATCTATTGCCTGGCTAAAGGAATTGACGAAAGCCTTGGTGGCAAAATAAGTCGCCTGCAACGGTCCGGGCATGAAAGCCGCGCTTGAGGCCACGTTCAATATCTTGCCGCCTCCGTTCGCACGCATATCAGCACCAAAGCTGTGGGTCAGCGACACCAGCGCCTTGACGTTCAGGTCGATCATCGCAAGGTCTTTTTCCAGCGACCGATCCAGAAAACGACCCTGTCCGCCAAATCCTGCGTTGTTGATCAGGATATCGACCTTCAGCCCGGCTTGTGTGACTTTCTGGTAAAGCGCCTGCGCCCCGCCCTCTGCCCCGAGGTCCAGTGCAATGACATGCGCGGTCACGCCATGTGTTGTGCGCAACTCGGTTGCCAGCGCCTCAAGCGCGTCTTCGCGCCGCGCCGTCAGGATCACGTCGCCGCCCTTGGACGCGTGATAGCGGGCAAATTCCATGCCGATCCCGGAGGATGCGCCGGTGATCAAAGCTGTGTTGGGCATAGGTACTGTCCTTTTCATGTTCCTATCGAAACATAGCACGTAACCTGCGAATTTCCCGCTTCGCTGCAGGCCATACCTGCCCCTTGACCGGACCTGCATAATCACCCTATACCGCGCAAGTTCGGAATCGGCCCATGCCGCCCGGACCATTTGGCCTGTGGCATCCCTTCGATGCACGCACGCAGGGCAGATCGGCAAACAAGGAACGGTGCTTGAACACTCCCTGCGGGCGGCTGATGCCTGACCCGGTGAAGACAGGAAGCTCTGAGGCGCGCAAAACTTCGTGGAGCAACCACGAGCATATAAGGAGTAGGTCAGATGAACCTGATCGCACAGATCGAAGCGGAGCAGATCGCTGCGCTGGGGAAAGACATCCCCGATTTCAAAGCGGGTGACACCATCCGCGTCGGTTACAAGGTGACCGAAGGCACACGCACCCGTGTGCAGAACTATGAAGGCGTCTGCATCGCGCGCAACAACGGCAAAGGCATTGCCGGTTCGTTCACCGTGCGCAAGATTTCCTTTGGTGAGGGCGTGGAACGCGTGTTCCCCCTGTTCTCGACAAACATCGAAGACATCACCGTCGTGCGTCGTGGCCGTGTTCGCCGCGCCAAGCTGTATTACCTGCGCGAACGTCGCGGCAAATCCGCCCGTATCGCAGAAGTCACCAACTACAAGCCCAAGTCGGGCGCCAGCGCGTAAGGATCGAGATCATGAAAGCCGATACACACCCCGACTATCACATGATCGACGTCAAGATGACGGACGGCACCGTGGTGAAAATGAAATCGACATGGGGCAAGGAAGGCGACCAGCTGTCGCTGGACATCGACCCCTCCGTGCACCCCGCGTGGACCGGCGGCAACAGCCGTTTGATGGACACCGGCGGCCGCGTGTCGAAGTTCAAGAACAAATACGCCGGTCTGGGCTTCTAAACCCGCCAGCAGTTATGACGAAGGGCGTGGCCAGCGATGGCCGCGCCCTTTTTCGTTGTGGTCTGTTTTTGGGCAATGCGTCGGAAACAGTCCGGCGGTACGGGTCAGTTTCAGCATTTGGTAACCTAATCCTCCGCACAGTCGTCTCTTCGACATAAAGACGGTCAGGGTGATGCGATTGGAACGGGCGACACAAGACGGGCAACTGAATCCGAATGCCAGCGCGGTGCTTGCACGGGCACAAGGTGACCCGACTGCCGCGAAAGACCTTGCTCTGCTTCAGCGGCGTCTAGACGCCGCCGATTTGAGCGAGGCTGAGGCGGCGGCGCTGCATCATGCCAGCTTTGAGGCTCTGGACAGACTGAACCAAAGGCCCGAAGCATTTGCCCACCTGATCGAGGCCCACAGATTGCAGCCCAAAGCCGCCGAATTGGAGGTGCTATTGGCGCGTTGGGCCGATGCAGCCAAAACGACCATTACGCCGCTTCCCCCAACCAAGACATGCATCCTGCCCGTCTTTGTCACCGGACTGCCCGGCAGCGGCAAAGCCGAGGCGGTAAAGCTTTTGGCGCAGGCTGCAGGTGGTGCCCCCGTCCAGGATGGTCCCTTGATCAATGAGGTTATCAGCGCCGCGCTGGCCCGGCTTGTCCATCTGCGCCCACTGAAAGTCCCGCGCGAGGTGCTTTACCAGATCGCGGGCCTGCTGCGGGCAGGGATGGCGCAACGGATCAAGTCCGCCGAGGTTTATATCGATGCGACCCCGGCGATGATCCCCCACGTGGGTCTGATCTGTGCCGCCCTGCCCGAAGCGCGTGTCGTTCACATGTCGCGCGGCCCGGTGCAATCCGGCTGGGCCTTGCTGCGCCAGAACCCCAGCAACGTCGGCGCATGGCCCGTGGGCGATCCGGCGTCAATCGCAGCACTGCAAAGGGCGGATGCGACGCTGGCACGACATTGGCAAAACCTGTTCCCTCGTCAGTTTCTGGCTTTTTCTGGTGACGCACTGTGCCGGTCCAGCGGCCATGCGGCACATACCCTGCTGGAAAACGTCGGGCTGAATTGGACGGCCCAGTGCACCCAGCCGAAGCAACATACCATTCACAGCTGGCACCGCTATGCCGCGCAACTGGTGGACCTGCGACAGGCGGTTCAGGCCAATCGAAATTGAGAGGGTGGCCGCTGGACCAAGCGAATCAATGCGTTTTGCCTACCTTGGAACAGGGTGTCCAAGACGCTGGATGCCCGCGTCGTCGCCGCGCAGGCAATGCAAGCATGCCACTTTTCCAAGGCTTTGGTGTTCTCCCCGCTTTTCACAGGTCGCTCCACAACATATAGTGTGTCAAAGAAAGCAAACCGCACACAAACCGCGGATGCAAGGGGACAGGCATGGCGCATATTATCGTTGTCGGAAACGAAAAGGGCGGCGCGGGAAAATCCACCGTGTCGATGCATGTGGCAACCGCTCTGGCCCGCATGGGGCACAAGGTCAGCGCGCTGGATCTGGACCTGCGGCAACGGACTTTCGGGCGTTATGTCGAAAACCGCACGGCCTTTCTGAAAAGCGCCGAACTGACGCTGCCCAGCCCCGAGGTGCACGACCTGCCCGAGATCGATCCCGGCACGCTACAACCCGGCGAAAACATCTACGACCACCGGCTGAGCGCGGCTGTCGCCTCGCTTGAGCCGGACAATGATTTTATCCTGATCGACTGCCCAGGCAGCCACACCCGCCTGAGCCAGGTGGCACATTCGCTGGCCGACACGCTGATCACGCCCCTGAACGACAGTTTTGTCGATTTCGACCTGCTGGCGCGCATCGATGCGACCGGCGACAAGATCCTCGGGCCTTCGGTCTATTCCGAAATGGTCTGGAACGCGCGTCAGTTGCGCGCGCAGGCGGGCTTGCAGCCCATCGACTGGATCGTCGTGCGCAACCGCATGGGCGCCCAGCGCATGGTCAACAAGGAAAAAATGGAACGCGCGGTCAGGATGCTGGCCAAACGCATCGGTTTTCGCATCGCCCCCGGCTTTTCCGAACGGGTGGTCTTCCGCGAATTGTTCCCGCGCGGGCTGACCCTGCTGGACCTCAAGGACATCGGCGTCAAGCAGCTGAACATCTCTAACGTGGCCGCACGGCAAGAACTGCGCGACCTGATCAAATCGCTGAACCTGCCCGGCGTCACCGTCGAATTCTAAAAAGCGAGGGGTGTCCGTTCAGGACACCCTTTGCGCCAGCCGCTGCAGCATCCGCCGCAGGGCCGCGACATCTTCGTCGCCCAGCATCTCGGCCAAGGCCGCGTCGTATTCTCTGGCGATCTTGCGCAAATCACGGTAGGCGGCCTGTCCCTGTGCTGTCAGCTCCAGATGCTCGGTCCGCCGGTCCTTGATATCGCGATCACGGGTCAGAAAGCGCCGCTCGGCCAGCCTCTGTACCGCGCGGCTGATCTTGGTCTTGTGCAGACCCGACCGGTCGCGGATTTCGGACGCGCTCAGCCGTCCGTACATGCCCAGATGAAACAGCACCCTCCATTCATTGCGCAACATTCCATAGCGGCTTTTGTACACGCTTTGAAAATCCAGCGAAGACGCCTCGGCGGCCTGATTGAGCAGATAGGGCAGGAATGCCTGCAGATCGAATATGTCAGTGTCGGCCATTATCCACCTGAACCGGTTGTTAGTTACAAAACCAACTATTACACAAGCAACGAATCTGCAAGACTGCCGCATCAGGCACCGAACGGGAGGCATCGCAATGAACACGCACACCAAGCCCAGCACCATGATCCAAGCACCCGACAACGGCAGCACCACGCCCGGCTACATGCCCGGCTTTGGCAATGACTTTGAGACCGAGGCCCTGCCCGGCGCCCTGCCCCAGGGCATGAACAGCCCGCAAAAGGTCAACTACGGCCTCTACGGCGAGCAGCTCAGCGGCACCGCCTTTACCGCGCCCAGCCACCAGAACGAGCGCACTTGGTGCTACCGCATCCGGCCTTCGGTGAAACATTCGCACCGGTTCGAGCGGATCGAGCTGCCCTATTGGAAATCCGCGCCGCATATCCCCGATGACGTCATCAGTCTGGGCCAGTACCGCTGGGACCCGGTGCCCCATTCCGACCAGCCCTACACCTGGCTGACGGGCATGCGCACGATGACCACCGCCGGTGACGTGAACACCCAGGTGGGCATGGCCAGCCACATCTATCTGGTCACCGACAGCATGGTCGACAGCTATTTCTATTCCGCCGACAGCGAGTTGCTGATCGTCCCGCAGGAGGGCCATCTGCGCTTTTGCACCGAACTGGGCGTCATCGACCTTGCCCCAAAGGAAATCGCCATCATCCCGCGTGGTCTGGTTTACCGCGTCGAAGTGCTGGAAGGGCCCGCGCGCGGCTTTGTCTGCGAGAACTACGGGCAAAAGTTCGTCCTGCCGGGGCGTGGCCCGATCGGTGCCAACTGCATGGCCAATCGCCGCGATTTCAAGACGCCGGTCGCCGCCTACGAGGACCGCGATGCGCCCAGCACGGTCACGATCAAATGGTGCGGCCAGTTCCACGAGACCAAGATCGGGCACAGCCCGCTCGACGTGGTCGCATGGCACGGCAACTACGCGCCGGTGAAATACGACCTCAGCACCTATTGCCCCGTCGGTTCCATCCTGTTCGACCACCCCGATCCGTCGATCTTTACCGTGCTGACCGCCCCCAGCGGCGTCGAAGGCACGGCCAACATCGACTTTGTGCTGTTCCGCGAACGCTGGATGGTGGCCGAAGATACCTTCCGCCCGCCGTGGTATCACAAGAACATCATGTCCGAGATGATGGGCAATATTTACGGCCAGTATGATGCAAAACCGCAGGGTTTTGTTCCCGGCGGCATGTCGCTGCACAACATGATGCTGCCGCACGGCCCCGACAAGAACGCCTTTGAGGGCGCGTCCAACGCTGACCTCAAGGCCGAGAAGCTGGACAACACCATGTCCTTCATGTTCGAAACGCGGTTCCCGCAGCATCTGACCGAATTTGCCGCGAAAGAGGCCCCGTTGCAGGACGATTACATCGACTGCTGGACCGACATCGAAAAGAAATTCGACGGCACACCGGGCAAAAAGTAACACCCGGCACAGACCCGATCCGAAATACCGGGGGTGGCTCTGACTGGGCCGCCCGAACCTACAGGAAACACATATGCCCTTGATGAAAAGCTGGGTCGCCAGCGCCAATTCCGCCGAGACCGACTTTCCCCTGAACAACCTGCCTTACGGCGTGTTCTCGGTCGGTGACGACGACCCGCGCTGCGGCGTGGCAATCGGCGACATGATCCTTGATCTGGCCGCCGCCGAAGACGCAGGGCTGGTCACACTGACCGAATACCCGTTGTTCGACGTGCCGTTCTGGAACGAGGCCATGGAAGAAGGCCCCGCCGTCTGGGCGGCACTGCGCGACCGGCTGACGCAATTGCTGGAGGACGGCAGCGCCGAGCAGTCCAAGGTCGAACCCTTGCTGATCAAGATGACCGATGCACAGATGCACCTGCCGATGGTCGTGGCCGAATACACCGACTTTTACGCAGGCCGCCACCATGCAACCAATGTCGGCACCATGTTCCGGGGTGCGGAAAACGCGCTGCCGCCGAACTGGCTGCACATCCCCATCGGCTACAATGGCCGCGCGTCTTCGGTCGTGGTGTCGGGCACCGACATTCGCCGTCCCTGGGGCCAGCTCAAGGGTCCGAACGACGACCTGCCCCGCTTTGCCCCCTGCGCGCGCTTTGACATCGAGCTTGAGATGGGCGCAATCGTCGGCACCCCCTCGGATGGCCCGCTGACCGTGGACGAGGCCGACGCCGCGATCTTCGGCTACGTGCTGCTCAACGACTGGTCGGCGCGCGACATTCAGGCGTGGGAATATCAGCCGCTGGGCCCGTTCCAGGCCAAGGCGACCGCCACCACCATCAGCCCGTGGATCGTGACCAAAGCAGCGCTCGAGCCCTTCCGCACCTCCACCCCCGAACGCGAGGTCGAATTGCTCGACCACCTGAAGGACACAGGGCCAATGCTCTATGACATCGACCTGTCCGTCACCATCGCCCCCAAGGGCAAGGACGCGAGCGTAATCGCGCGCACCAATTACAGCGAGCTCTACTATTCGGCAGCACAGCAACTGGCCCACCACACCACCGCAGGCAGCCCGATGACCCCCGGCGACCTCTTGGGCTCTGGCACCATTTCGGGCGCGGAAAAATCCGAACGCGGCAGCCTGCTTGAGCTCAGCTGGGGCGGCAAGGAACCGATCACCCTCGACACCGGCGAGACCCGCAGCTTTATCGAAGACGGCGACACGCTGGGCCTGCAGGGCCACGCCTCGGGCGATGGCTACCGCATCGGTTTCGGCGACTGTCTGGGCACGCTGCTGCCCGCGCTGGACGATCCTTACAAACGCTGACCATACAAAAGCTGACCGCGCCTTCATCTTGCCCGAAAAACTCCCGCCGGAGGCTCCGGCACCGACCAAAAAGGACCACACTCATGGCCAAGGCATTCGCGTCCCAAGGGGACATGACCGAAAAGAAGATCTCGTTCACTGAAGTCGGCGAGGGTCTCTACGCCTTCACCGCCGAAGGCGACCCGAACTCTGGCGTCATCATCGGCGACGACAGCGTGATGATCATCGAGGCGCAGGCGACCCCGCGTCTGGCCAACAAGGTCATCGACTGCGTGCGCGGCGTTACCGACAAGCCAATCAGCCACGTCGTGCTGACCCACTACCACGCGGTCCGCGTGCTGGGTGCGTCAGCCTTTGACGCCAACCAGATCATCATGTCCGAAATGGCGCGCGGCATGGTCGCGGAACGCGGCCAAGAGGATTGGGACAGCGAATTCCAACGCTTCCCGCGTCTGTTCGAAGGCCACGAGAGCATCCCCGGCCTGACCTGGCCCACCACCACGTTCAACGACAAGATGACCGTCTATCTGGG
>JAGXHE010000164.1 GCA_024636445.1 Sulfitobacter sp. | reverse complement strand
GCGCGCCACTGTCGAGCGCTTGAAGGAAAAATTCGATGTCGCGGTTTAGATTTCAGAAGTAGCAATGAATCCGTTCGCGAAACACTATGGGTGTTTCGCGAAGAATTGTGGGGCGTGCGAAGTACTTTAGGGATTCCTACAGCCGATTAGAAGTCCAGATTCTCCACGTTCAGCGCGTTCTGCTGAATGAACTCGCGGCGCGGTTCGACCACGTCGCCCATCAGCTTGGTGAACAAGTCATCGGCCTCGGCCATATCCGCGACGCGGACTTGCAGTAGCGTCCGTGCATCGGGGTCCAGCGTTGTTTCCCACAATTGCTCGGGGTTCATTTCGCCCAAGCCCTTGTAGCGTTGCAGCGACAGGCCTTTTTCACCCTCGGTCAAAACCGCATCCAGCAAGTCCATCGGACCATAGATCATCTGGCTGCGGTCCTTGCGCACCAGCCGGGCAGGCATGTCGTAAACATCCTGCAAGTGCTGGGTGAACGTGCCGGTCTTGCGTGCTTCGCCGCCACGAAGGATACGACCGTCCAGGGTGCGCACCTCTTCGACGCCGCGCAGGATGCGGGCCAGACGCACGCCGTGGTCTTGGGTGATGCGCCCATGCCAGCCTTTTTCATACTCCACCGCGATCAGGTTCAGACGTTCGGCCACCTTGTCGGCCACGCCTTGCAGATCGCGTTCCACCGCGCCCTCGGCAAACGCACCGGCAATCGCGGCCTGCTCAAGGATGTGGCGCGGGTAGTGCGTTGGAAACGCTTCCAGAACGCGACGCATCTGACGGGCGTGATCAATTACACGGGCCAGATCAGAGCCGCTGATTTCTTCGCCGTTGCCTTGACGCAGCATGGCTCCGTCGATGCCCTGATTGATCAGGTATTCTTCCATCGCTGCGTGATCCTTGAGGTACACCTCGGACTTGCCGCGCGACACTTTGTACAGCGGCGGCTGCGCGATATAGAGATATCCGCGTTCGATCAGCTCGGGCATTTGCCGATAGAAGAACGTCAGCAACAAGGTGCGGATATGCGCCCCGTCAACGTCCGCGTCGGTCATGATGACGATCTTGTGGTAGCGTAGCTTGTCGATGTTGAACTCATCGCGGCCTATGCCGGTACCTAGCGCCATCACCAGGTTGCCGATCTCCTGGCTGCCCAGCATCCGGTCGAACCGCGCACGTTCCACGTTCAGGATCTTGCCCTTCAACGGCAGGATCGCCTGTGTCTGGCGATCACGTCCCGTCTGTGCCGAGCCTCCGGCGCTGTCACCCTCGACAAGGAAGACTTCGGTCTTGGACGGGTCTTTTTCCGAGCAATCCTTGAGCTTGCCGGCAAGAAAGTTCACATCCATCGCCGTCTTGCGCCGCGTCAGGTCACGCGCCTTGCGGGCGGCCTCGCGGGCCACTGCGGCCTCGATGATCTTGCCGACGATGATCTTGGCCTGCAGCGGGTTTTCTTCGAACCACTCCGACAGTTTCTCGTTCACCAGACCCTCAACGGCCGGGCGCACCTCCGAGCTGACCAGCTTGTCTTTGGTCTGCGAAGAGAATTTGGGATCGGGCACCTTGACCGACAGCACGCAGGTCAGACCTTCACGCGCATCGTCGCCGGTGAACGAAATCTTTTCCCGTTTCGCGATACCGCTGGTCTGGGCATAGCTGTTGATCGTCCGCGTCAGCGCGCCCCGAAAGCCCGCCATATGCGTGCCGCCATCGCGCTGCGGGATGTTGTTGGTAAAGGGCAGGACGTTTTCGTGATAGCTGTCGTTCCACCACATCGCGACCTCGACGCCGATATCGTCACGCTCCCCGGTGATAAAGATCGGGTCGGCCATGATCGAGGACTTCGACCGGTCGAGGTATTTGACGAATTCCCTGACGCCACCCTCGTAGAACAACTCCGAGCGCAAGGGCTCGGCGGGGCGCTCGTCGGTCAGAATGATCCGCACACCCGAGTTCAGGAAGGCCAGCTCGCGCAGGCGCTTTTCCAGTATCTCGAACGAATACTCCAGGTTCGAGAATGTCTTGGTCGACGCCAGAAAGCGGACTTCGGTGCCGGTCTTGCCATCAGCGTCGCCAACGACTTCAAGATGCTTGGCGGTGTAGCCGCCCTCGAACCGCGCGATGTGCTCTTTGCCTTCGCGCCAGATGCGCAGTTCCAGCCAGTCGCTGAGCGCGTTCACAACCGAAACACCGACGCCGTGCAGACCGCCGGAAACCTTGTAGCTGTTGCTGTCAAATTTGCCGCCCGCGTGCAGCTGGGTCATGATGACCTCGGCGGCGGACACGCCCTCTTCCTCGTGAATCCCCACCGGAATCCCGCGCCCGTTGTCGCTGACCGAAATGGACGAGTCTTCGTGAATTGTGACCGATACGGCATCGGCGTGACCCGCCAGCGCTTCGTCGATGCCGTTGTCCACGACCTCGTAGACCATGTGGTGCAGACCAGAGCCGTCGTCGGTGTCACCGATATACATACCAGGCCGCTTGCGGACAGCATCCAAGCCCTTGAGAACTTTGATGGAATCCGCGCCATATTCATGTGGCGCCTGCTCGATTTCGGACATGCCGTATCACCTTATGATTTTTGTCATTTTATACTGTTTTTATGGGGGGATGTCACGCAATCGAGACAAGTTTCTGGATCAGACAAAGGGCAGGATCAGTCCCACCAGAATCAGCAGCAAACCGGCCCCGATATTGATGCGCCGCAAGGCCCCCGATGTGGTGATCAGCGCCCGCACGCGCCCGACAAATGCTGCCATCACCAGGTTGCCCGCCAAGGGGATCAGCACCGATACACCCACGATCAGCAGCACGTCGATCCACGTCACCGTGCGCAGATCGAAAAAGCCGGGCAGCACGCCCATGTAGAAAAGGACGGCCTTGGGGTTGCCCAGAATGGCCAGGATCCCTGCCAGAAAGCCCGCCATCACGCCGGGCCGGGTCAGGCGGTTGTCCGTACTGATCGCGGCACTGGCGTGGCGTATCAGCATCGCACCCATCACGACGAACACACCGCAGGCGACCCAGCGCAGCACCAGTATGAAGATGTCGAACACCGACAGTATCCATGAAATGCTCAGGATCGCGACCAGCGGCCAGACGATATCGCCAATCGCCACGCCCAACGCCAATGGCCAAGCCGCGCGAAAGCCGCCAGACAACGCGCGCGCCATCAGTGCCAGCCACACCGGCCCCGGCGTCACGAACAGGATCAGCAATGCCCCGCAGTACAGCAGCAGATCTGACCATTGCAGCGTCATGTCACGGTCTCTACCTTCGACGCGCCATCCGCCTCGGTCACCTGCAGATACTGCGCCCGCGCGCCCAGTGCGTCGAACAGGTTGCGGTCTGTTCCCGTCATCCACGCCTGCGCGCCCAGTGCGACGATCTCGTCGTACAGCGCCGCCCGCCGGTCCGCGTCCAGATGTGCCGCAACCTCGTCCAGCAGCAACAGCGGCGGCGCGCCAAAGCTTTCCGCCAGCGCCCGCGCATTGGCAAGGATCAGCGACACCAGCAGCGCCTTTTGCTCTCCGGTCGAACAATCGCGGGCGGGCACGTCCTTGGCTGCATAGGTGCCGATCAGATCCGCACGGTGTGGACCGATCAGCGTGCGCCCCGCCGCCAGATCGCGTTTGCGCCCCTCGGCCATCGCCGTGCGCAAATCATCCACACTCGCGGGCAGAGGGGCATCTGCATGCACCAGTTCCAGATCTGCGGTCGGAAAGGCCGTCTGCGCGTCCTGCTGCGCGCTGTGCAACTCTGCCAGCGTGCTCATCCGGTTGGCATGGATCGCCGCACCCGCTTGCGCCATCTGCGCCTCAAGCGCGGCGTACCACGCCGGATCGCGCACCATGTCCTTCAACAGCCGATTGCGCTCGCGCATCGCCTTTTCGTAAGCCAGTGACAGGTCGGCATGGCCGGGCTCGAAACTCAGCGTCATCCGGTCCAGAAACCGCCGCCGCCCTTCCGCGCCCTCGATCCACAGCCGGTCCATCGCGGGGATCAGCCACAGCACCCGCCCGACACGCCCCAGCGCAACTTGCGCTGCCGCCTTGCCGTCAATCCGCACCTGCCGCGCGCCGCCGGCCTCTGAGGTGATGTCAATCTCGTGAACCTGCCGCAGCGAGGTCAGCACGCCGCTGACCTTCCATCCCAGCGCCTCTGGCCTGCGCGTCATGTCCTCGGCGCTCGACCGGCGCAAACCGCGTCCGGGCGAGAACAACGATACCGCTTCCAGAATGTTGGTCTTGCCCGCCCCGTTCGGCCCGAAAATCGCCACGGGTCGCGGATCAACCGAAATCCGCGCCATCCGGTGTGATCTGAAATGTGATACGGTCAATGCAGAAAGGGACAGCTTCACAACTGTCCCTTTCTTTTGGCCTTAAATATCCCCGCCGGAGGCAAGAAAACTCTTAAACGCGCATCGGCATGACGACGTAGACCGCCGACATGTCATTGCCTTCGCGCATCAATGTCGGATCGCCCGACGAATTGAACATGAACACGGCGTTCTCGCGGTCCACCTGGCTCGCGATTTCCAGCAGGTATTTGGCGTTGAACCCGATCTCCAGCCGCTCGTCATTATACGACACGGCCAGCTCTTCCTCGGCCGCACCGCTGTCGGGCGCATTGACCGACAGGATCAGGCGGTCTTCGTCCAGCTGCAGCTTGACCGCGCGCGAGCGTTCCGACGACACGGTCGCCACACGGTCCACGGCGCGGGCAAAGTCGCTGGCATCCACTTCCAGCTTGCGGGTGTTGCCCTGAGGGATGACGCGGGTGTAATCGGGGAACGTCCCGTCGATCACCTTTGACGTCAGCGTGATTTCCGGCGTGGCAAAGCGCACCTTGGTTTCCGACACGGACACGGCGATCTTCATCTCGTCATCGTCCAGCAGCTTGCGCAGCTCGCCCACGGTCTTGCGCGGCACGATCACGCCGGGCATATCTTCGGCGCCTGCGGGCAGATCGGTGTCGATCCGTGCCAGACGGTGACCATCGGTGGCGACACAGCGCAGCACCTTGCCATCTTCGCCGTTCGAGACATGCATGTAGACACCGTTCAGGTAATACCGTGTCTCTTCGGTCGAGATGGCGAATTTGGATTTGTCGAACAGACGGCGCAGTTTGGACGCCTGAATCGAGAAATTCGACGCATATTCCGACGAGGCCATGACGGGAAAGTCTTCCTTGGGCAGCGTCGCCAGCGAAAAGTTCGACCGGCCCGCTTCCACCGTCAGCCGACCAGCGGCGGCGTCTGACGTCAGGGTGACCAGCGCGCCGTCGGGCAGTTTGCGCACGATTTCATGCAATGTGGTGGCCGACACGGTGGTGGCGCCTGCGCGCTCGACTTGCGCCGGGGCCTTGTCCACCACTTCGATATCCAGATCGGTGGCGCGGAACATCACGTCAGAGCCTTCGGCCTCGATCAGCACGTTGGCGAGGATAGGAATGGTGTTGCGGCGTTCGACCACAGACTGGGCCTGACTCACGGCTTTGAGCAGCGCAGCCCGTTCAATACTGATTTTCATCTGTCCCTCTCCAATCGGACCACCGGGACGGGCAAACTACCCTATACCGGCGCATTCTCAACCTTTTTGTTTCTTGTCGACCGGAATGCAGGGAGCGTCAAGCGCGGCACGCGGATTGCACCCGTCCGAAACGCAAACGGCACCCGAAAAGGGTGCCGTGTGGTACAGTTGACGCAGGTTTACGCTTCGAGCGCGCGGCGCAGCAGTTCCAGATCTTCGGCGATCTGCCCATCCTGCACTTTCAGCTCTTCGATGCGGCGCACGCCGTGCATGACGGTGGTGTGGTCGCGGCCTCCGAAACGGCGGCCAATCTCGGGCAGCGAACGGCTGGTCATGTGTTTCGACAGGTACATCGCCACCTGACGCGGGCGTGCATAACTGCGCACACGTTTGGGGCCGATCATGTCCGACAGCCGTATGTTGTAGTGCTCGGAGACGCGGCGCTGGATCTCTTCGATGGTGATTTTGCGTTCGGAAGCGCGCAGCACATCCGCCAGACAGTCCTGCGTCAGATCCATGTCGATCTCGCGCCCGACCAGCGATGCAAAGGCGAACAGACGGGTCAGCGCCCCTTCCAGGACGCGCACGTTGGTCGAGATACGGTGCGCCAGAAATTCCAGCACGCCGGGGGCGATGCTCAGACCGGGATAGTTGCGGCTTTGCTGTTCGACCTTGCTTTGCAGGATGCCAAGGCGCAGCTCATAGTCCGTGGGGTGCAGGTCGACGACCAGTCCACATTGCAGACGCGATTTGACGCGATCCTCAAGGTCCTTGATCTCTCCGGGCGCGCGGTCAGCCGAGATGATGATCTGACGGTTCTGATCGACCAGCGCGTTGAACGTGTGAAAGAACTCTTCCTGCGTTGAATCCTTGCCCGCGATGAACTGGACGTCATCCACCATCAGCACGTCGACATTGCGGAATATCTCTTTGAAATCCATCATCTTGCGGTCGCGCAGGGCCTGAACAAACCGGTACATGAACTGTTCGGCGGACAGGTACAGCACGGACAGATCGGGACGCGATTGTTGCAGCTCCCACGCGATGGCGTGCATCAGGTGGGTTTTGCCCAGCCCGACACCGCCATACAAGAACAGCGGGTTGAACGTGACGGGGCCGCCTTCGGCCACGCGCTTGGCAGCGGCGTGCGCCAGTTCGTTGGGCTTGCCCACGACAAAGCTGTCAAAGGTAAAACGACGGTCCAGCGGTGCGGTGTTCAGGGCAGAGGAGGGGGCAACCCTGGCAGGGGTGGCGGCAAGCTTGGCAGGCATCGTGCGTGGCTGTTCCGACTTGTTGGCAGCGACGGTAAAGTTCAGCCGGTTCACGGTGGCATTTTCGTGGCGCAGTTCATGCAGGATCAGATCGGCAAAGTTCTGGCTGACGTAGTTGCCCATAAAGTTGGTCGGCACGTTGAACGTGGCAATCCCATCTTCCAGTTGCTGAAACTCCAGCGGTTCTATCCAGGTTGTGAAATTGTTTTGCCCGACGGTCTTGAGCAGCCGTTGTCTCAGCTGTCCCCATTTTTCTTGTGTCATTCTATTGTTCCCCAAGCCTTTCCGCTGTCCCCACCAAAGCACATACCCGTACCCGGCCGCCTAATTTCTGCCCTCGAAACAAATGCACCGTCCCGTGTCCCTACGGGAACAGGTGCGACTTGCGTCGTCGTCTATCGATAAACGCACCTCTGGTCATGGCAGCCAGAATGGATGCCCTGAACGACGTTCGTCATTCCAAATTTTGATACGACAGGTGGCGCCGGTTTCGCGGCATTCCACAGACACCCTTCAGTCCTTGTCCGACTGTCCGGCCCGCAATCAAACCCTTTATTGTGCGGCAGCACGCAGGTCTGGTTGTCCTGTCCCCCCAAGGCGAAGTGAATCGCTGAACCCTTGGTAGCAACTTCGTGAGCGACGCGGCAACAGAAACTAAATGTTGACTCGGGCTTTTGCGGAAAAGAATCTACGGGCCTTATTTTGAGGGCCCAAAGAACAAACGGCACCGCCTGAGCGATGCCGTTGCAAAACCGTCATAATTCTGTGTCAGGCCTTAGCCGAGCGATTTAACCCGCGACGACAAGCGTGACATTTTCCGCGATGCGGTGTTTTTGTGATAAACGCCCTTGGTGACGCCACGCATCAGTTCGGGCTGTGCGACGCGCAGTGCAGATTCGGCTGCGGTCTTGTCACCGGAAGCAATCGCTTCCTCGACTTTGCGCAGGTACGTGCGAATCCGCGAACGGCGTGCTTTGTTGATTGCGAAACGTTTTTCGTTTTGACGGGCCCGTTTCTTGGCCTGAGGCGTATTTGCCATGATTATCTCGTCCCAATGATTGGTGCGGTAGTGTAAAAACAGCCATAAGCTGCGGTGAAGACGCGTCTTTAGGCGCGCGACAGCCCCGAGTCAACGCCCGACGTGTTCACGTCAGGCGCGCTGCTTATTTATCGCGGAATTGGGGTTCGCGTTTTTCCAGAAATGCGGCCATGCCTTCGGACTGGTCCTCGGTGGCAAACATCGAATGGAACAGGCGGCGTTCAAACAGCAATCCGTCGCGCAGCGGCACTTCGAACGCATGGTTGACCGATTCCTTGATCGCCATGACCGAAATCATCGACTTCGACGCGATCTTGTTGGCGGCTGCCATTGCTTCTTCCATCAACTTCTTGGTCGGCACGACGCGGCTGACCAGCCCGCAGCGCTCGGCTTCTTCGGCGTCCATGAAGCGGCCCGTCAGGTTCATGTCCATCGCCTTGGACTTGCCCACGAAGCGCGCCAGGCGCTGGGTACCGCCGATGCCGGCCATCACGCCGAGGTTCACTTCGGGCTGGCCGAATTTGGCGCTTTCCGATGCGATGATGAAATCGCACATCATCGCCAGTTCACAGCCACCGCCCAGCGCATAGCCGGAGACTGCCGCGATGATCGGCTTGCGCACGCGACTGATCGCTTCGGTGGAATCGGTAAACAGGTTACCCATGAAGGTATCGACAAAGCTCATCTCGCTCATCATCGCGATGTCTGCGCCTGCGGCGAATGCTTTTTCCGATCCGGTGATGACGATGCAGCGCACCTTGTCATCCTTTTGCGCGTCGGTGACGGCTTCTGCCAATTCGCCCAGCAGCTCCTCGCTCAGCGCGTTCAACGCGTCCGGGCGGTTCAGCGTGATGCGGGCGATGTGGTCGTCTACGTCGACGATAATCGTCTCATAGGCCATTTGAATGCTTCCATTTGTTGCCGTCTGAGGGCGTTCCTTAACACGGGCGCGCCATGTTTCAAGCTAAGTTTGACATAGCGCACAATAGAAGGACGACCGCCCCGATTGCACGATTCTTTGCACGGTGCCCTCACATTTCGGTGTGCGACAGGGCTGCCCCTCGCGGCCATATACGTCAAAACTGTGCTGGAAATATCCAAGCTCTCCATCGGCTTGCCGGAAATCGCGCAGCGAAGACCCGCCCGCCGCAATGGCATCGTTCAGCACCTCGCGGATGATCGGAACGAGCGCGCGTACGCGGGCCTGCGCGATATTCCCCGCCTTGCGGCTTGGGGACACACCGGCGCGAAAAAGAGCTTCGCAGACGTAGATATTGCCCAGCCCCGCGACGATCCTTTGATCCAGAAGCGCCGATTTCACCGGTGCCATCTTGCCCTTGAACGCCCGCACCAGCACATCCTCGTTGAACGCATTACCCAGCGGCTCTGGGCCCAGCGCTGCGAGCAGCTTGTGTTGATCGGCGGTGGCGGTGTCCAGCAGATCCATCGCCCCGAAGCGGCGCGGATCGTTGAATGTCACGCGCGCACCGTTGTCCATGTGCAGCACGACATGGTCATGTTTTTCTGCGGCAGGGTGGTCATGCACGAACTGCCCCAGCGGATCGCCCGAGATCAACATGCGACCCGACATCCCCAAATGGATCAATAGCGTCTCTCCACTGTCCAGATCGGCCAGAATGTATTTCGACCGCCTGCGCAGGCCCAGCACCTGTCGCCCCGTCAGCCGTGCCGCCATTTCGGGCGGAAACGGCCAGCGCAAATCGGGCCGGTTCACATCGGCTTGTGCGATCATCGCGCCCTCCATCACCGGGGCCAGACCGCGGCGTACTGTCTCGACCTCTGGCAATTCGGGCATCGGAGTGTTTCCTGTGACAAAAGGCACGCATTGTGCGCAGGCCTCAGCGCCCTATAACAAGGCAGACTGACAAAGGCGACATTGACCCGATGACCGACGATACAAACAAGACCACTCATTTCGGATTTGAAACCGTACCCGAGGCAGACAAGGCCGGACGGGTACAGGGCGTGTTCAATTCTGTTGCCAGCAAATACGACGTCATGAACGATGTCATGAGCATGGGCATCCACCGCATCTGGAAGGATGCGATGATGGACTGGCTGGCCCCGCGCGCGGGTCAAAAGCTGCTGGATGTGGCAGGCGGCACCGGCGACATCGCGTTTCGGTTCCTCAAACGCGCGGGCAGTGGCCATGCAACGGTGTTGGACCTGACTGAACCGATGCTGATCGAAGGGCGCAAGCGCGCCGAAGCCGAACAGATGCACGCCAGTCTGGATTGGGTCGTGGGCGACGCGATGGCGTTGCCCTTTGCCGACAATACATTCGACGTTTACACGATCAGCTTTGGCATCCGCAACGTGACGCGCCCCCAGGAGGCATTGAACGAAGCGTTTCGGGTGCTGCGTCCCGGTGGCCGCCTGATGGTGCTTGAGTTCAGCCAACTGCCGAACGCCGCGATGCAAAAGGCCTATGACCTCTATTCGTTCAACGTGATCCCGCAGATGGGCAAGATGATCGCGAACGACCGCGACAGCTATCAGTATCTGGTCGAATCGATCCGCAATTTCCCCGATCAGGACACCTTCCTTGGCATGGTCCGTGCGGCGGGTTTCGAGAACGCCAAGTACCGCAATTTGACGATGGGCGTCGCCGCCCTGCATTCGGGATGGAAGATCTAGCGTGCGCGGTCCTCATAATATCTGGCGGTTGATCCGCACCGGCGCCACGCTGGAACGCACCGGTGCGATGAACGTGGTGCTTGATGCGTTCGATGCGCCCGGACCTGTGCGGTTCGTGGCCAAGCTGCTGGGCAAGCCGTTCCGGTGGCTGGGCTACAATGGCGATCCGAACATGCCGCCCGCCACCCGTGCCCTGACGGCGCTGGGACCGGCCTACATCAAGTTCGGTCAGGTCTTGTCGACGCGCCCCGATGTGGTTGGGGACGAACTGGCGGTGCAATTGCGGGTCTTGCAGGACAAACTGCCGCCCTTCGATGTCGAAGTGGCCAAGCGCGAGATCGAAAAGGAACTGGGCCAGCCCGTCGACACAATCTTTTCGACGTTCAGCGAACCGGTGGCTGCGGCGTCCATCGCACAGGTCCACAAGGCGACATTGCGCGAAACCGGCGAAGAGGTCGCGGTCAAGGTGCTGCGTCCCGGTATCGAGGCGGCCTTTCGCAAGGACGTCGATGCGTTCTACTTCGCCGCCCGTCTGGTCGATATCTTTGCCCCCGGTGCCCGCCGTCTGAAACCGATGGACGTGATCGAACACTTCGACGGCGTGGTGCGCGGAGAACTGGATTTGCGGCTGGAAAGCGCGTCGGCGTCGGAATTCGCGGCCAATACCGTGAATGACAAGGGCTTTCGCCTTCCAAGTATCAAATGGGACTATTCCGCGCGGCGCGTGATGACAATGAGCTGGGCCGACGGTGTGTCGATGGGCGACAATGCCGCCATCGACGCGCTGGGCGTTGATCGGGTCGAGCTTTCGGAACGGGTGCTGCAACTGTTCCTGAACCACGCCCTGCGCGACGGTTTCTTTCATGCCGACATGCATCAGGGCAATCTCAAGGTCGCGGCCAATGGTGACATCATCGCCTATGATTTCGGGATCATGGGTCACATCGACGAATACACCCGCCGCGTCTATGCCGAGATCCTGTTCGGCTTTATCCGCAAGGACTACAAACGCGTCGCCGAAGTACATTTCGAGGCAGGCTATGTGCCCGCCGACAAGGATGTGGACGAGTTCGCCCGCGCCCTGCGCGCGGTGGGCGAGCCGATCTTTGGCATGGACGCCACACGTATCTCGATGGCGCGGCTGCTGAGCTATCTGTTCGAGGTGACCGAGCGGTTCGGCATGGAAACCCGCACCGAGCTGATCTTGCTGCAACGTACGATGGTCGTGGTCGAAGGCGTCGCGCGCTCGCTGAACCCGCGCATGAACATCTGGGAAGTCGCCAGTCCTATCGTCACCGATTACATCAAGACGTCCATCGGCCCGCGTGCCGCGCTGAGCGATCTGGGTAAAACCGCCCTCGTTCTGGCCCGCTTCGGCCCGCGCTTGCCTGCTCTGGTCGAGGCGGCACTGATCCGTCAGGCCAAGGACGAAGAGCCGCCGCATCGCCCGTTCTGGCGGTGGATCACCTTGGCCGGCGTTGGTGGTGTAATGGTCGGTGCCGCGCTTTTTGCTTTGGCGCAACATTTGAGTTGATCGCCGGGGGCAGGTTCCCCCGGCCTCGGCTCAGGCGATACGTTCGATGGCCAGTGCGATGCCCTGACCACCACCGATGCACATGGTGATCAACGCCCGCTTGCCGCCGATCCGCTCCAGCTCGTACAGCGCCTTGACGGTTATGATC
>JAGXHE010000163.1 GCA_024636445.1 Sulfitobacter sp. | reverse complement strand
GAAACCCGTGCCTTGCGGGCAGGACGTGGTCCGCGATTGCACGCTGAAAGACGCGGCATTCGATCCGGTGCGCTAGGGGGTGTGTTGGGGAGCCTCCGGCGGGGATATTTTTGCGCCAAAAGAAATATATCTGTCGAATGTTAAAAAGGGGCGGGTCATTGCGATGACCGCCCCTGCTGTGGTTCTCAATTGCCGCGTCAGAGCGTGAGGATCGTGCTGCCAGTCGTCTTGCGCGCCTCTAGCGCTCGGTGCGCTTCGGCGACGTCCTTCAGGGCAAAGCGCTGGTCGATGCGGATCTCCACGTCGCCCGAGAGCACCTTGTCGAACAGGTGTTGCGCCATCTGCTGGCAGGTCTTGTGATCGCCAATATGTGTGAACAGGGTCGGGCGGGTGATCTTCAGCGATCCCTTGGGGCCAAGAATACCTAAATTGAAGGGCGGCACCGGACCCGATGCGTTGCCGAACGAGATCATCATGCCCAAAGGTTTGAGGCAATCCAGAGAGCCGTCGAACGTGTCCTTGCCGACGGCGTCCATCACCGCGTCGACGCCCTTGCCATCGGTCAGGTCGCGCACCTGCGCCACCCAGTCCTGGGTGCGGTAGTTGATGCAATGCGCGGCACCATGTTCCAGCGCCAGTGCGCATTTTTCATCCGTACCGGCGGTTCCGATCAGTTTGATGCCCTCGGACCGTGCCCACTGACAGGCGATCAGCCCCACACCGCCTGCGGCGGCATGAAACAACACGGTGTCGTTCATCTGCAGCGGCGTGGTGCGGTGCAACAGATATTGCGCGGTCATGCCTTTGAGCATCATCGCGGCACCTTGTTCAAAGCTGATGTCGTCGGGCAGCGGACACACCTGTGCGGCGGGCATCACCCGCGCTTCGCAATAGGCGCCGGGGGGTTGCGCGGCATAGGCAGCACGGTCGCCGACATTCAGATGGGTCACGCCCTCGCCGACCGCTTCGATGATACCGGCGGCCTCCATCCCCAGCGCGTGGGGCAGTTCCATCGGGTAGAGGCCCGTGCGCTGGTAGACGTCGATAAAGTTCAGTCCGACGGCCTTGTGCGCGATGCGGATCTCGCCCGGACCGGGATCGCCCACGGGGCGGTCTTCGAGTATGAAGTTCTCCGGCCCTCCGGCCTCTTTGATGAGTGCAGTCAATGCCATGTCGCGGTCTCCTTGTGCGCTATGCGCCACCGATTTCAAGAACGATCTTACCGATATGTGTGCTGCCTTCCATGCGGGCATGGGCATCACCGGCCTGCTCGAAGGCGAATGTGCTGTCCATGACAGGAGCAATCTTGCCTGCTGACAACAGCGGCCAGACCGCTTCGCGCAGGTCCTGGGCAATCCGCGCCTTGGCCAGATCGCTTTGCGGGCGCAAGGTGCTGCCGGTCATCGTAAGACGGCGCGCCATCAGTTGCACAAAGTTCACCTCGACCTTCGGCCCCTGAAGGAACGCGATCTGCACCAGACGGCCATCATCCGCCAGCGCCGAGAAGTTGCGCGGGATATAGTCGCCGCCCACCATGTCGAGGATCAGATCGGCACCACCGAGATCCTTGATCACTTCGACGAAATCTTCCTGCTTGTAATTGATCGCGCGTTCGGCGCCCAGATCGACGCAGGCCGCGCATTTTTCATCCGATCCGGCGGTGACAAAGACCCGTGCGCCAAAGTGGTGGGCCAGCTGGATCGCCGTCGTGCCAATGCCGCTGGACCCGCCGTGGATCAAGAAGCGCTCTCCACCCTTGAGGCCGCCACGGGTGAACACGTTGGACCATACGGTAAAGAAGGTTTCGGGCAGGCACGCGGCCTGTTTCATATCCATGCCATCGGGCACGGGCAGGCAATGTGCCGCGGGTGTTGCCACGTATTCGGCATAGCCGCCACCGGGCAGCAGGGCGCAGACCTTGTCGCCCACGGCCCACTCTGTCACGCCTGCGCCGATTTCAGTTATCTCGCCGGACGCTTCCAATCCGGGCAGGTCGCTGGCGGTTTTGGGCGGGTTGTACATGCCTGCACGCTGCAAGGCATCGGGGCGGTTGACCCCGGCAAAGGCGACCTTGATCACCACCTGACCATGACCTGCCCGAGGCATCGGACGGTCGGTAAGCTGCAGCACTTCGGGCCCGCCGGGCTTGGTGATTTCGATCGCGCGCATCGTCTGGGTCATTCGGGCCTCCTGAATGTCATTTACACATGACTAGCAGGCCGCAGGCGGCGACGGAACCAATACTGCGACTGGGGCGCCCGACACGCCACGTCAGTTTCTGGGGTCGCTCCAGCGTCCGGGAAAGCCGTTCCTGTCGGCGGGGCGTTTGATCGACTGCATCAGCCGGTTCGGCCCTGCCATCAGCTTGGACAGCACCGGATTGTCGCGCATCTGTGCCTTGACCTTTTCGATCTGCATCACGTTGTCGATGCGGCGATCCAGAAAGGCCCACGTCGCCTGATGGCCGGTGCTGTCATCGCCCAGCCAATAGAGAACGGTGGACCCGTAGACACCCGACAGCGTGGCGCGTTTGGTGTACCAGTTCACATCGTCCGAGGTGTCGCCAAGTGCTGTCCAGATGGCATCGGCAGTGCCCCAGATTGCCTTGGCCCCGTCGGCCGCATGGGTCGGCAACGCAAACAGCGTGGTGCCGCGGCGCACGGCCTCCTTGTCTTCGACGGCCTCGAGCCGAAAGCGCACGGCGGCGGCGATCCGGTCACGAAACCGCAGGGCGCTGAGGTCTTCGGCCTTCAGCCGCTCCAGCATCGCCTGATCGCCCGCCGCGTGATAGGCCAGCGCCAGATCGACAGCGCCACGCGGGCAGACCGCACGTGCCACTGCCGGTGCCACGTCGGCGTCGCGGACCGCGGCCTGAAAGGTCGCTTCGGTCCAGCCGTCGAAAGCCACATGCGGCATTGCAGCCTGCAAAAGGGCGGTTTTTGTTTCGGTATAGTTCGCAGTCATCTCGATGCCTCCTGTGGCGGGTTCGGCCCGGTGCTGGACAATCTAGGGTACAGTTGTTATACGCCCAGTTCCTGCAAATCCTTGCAACTTAACTTAGAAAGGTGGTGAAAACCACATGCAGGTTAGTGTTCGCGAAAACAACGTCGATCAAGCGCTGCGCGCCCTGAAGAAGAAACTTCAGCGCGAAGGTGTGTTTCGTGAAATGAAGCTCAAGCAACATTTCGAGAAACCCTCCGAGAAGAAAGCACGCGAGAAAGCCGAAGCGATCCGCCGTGCCCGCAAGCTGGCACGCAAAAAAGCTCAACGCGAAGGTATGATGTAAGTCATTCCCGACGTGAGCTGGTTTAGATTACGGACCCCCGCATGGCAAAGCCTGCGGGGGTTTGTTGTTTCAGGGGGCGCAGGCCTGAAAACCTGCGATCACAATATGTCAGCCTCGGGCGGCGGCCAATATCATGTCGCTGGCCTTTTCCGCCATCATGATCGTGGGTGCATTGGTGTTGCCGCTGGGGATCGCGGGCATCGCGCTCGCATCCACCACACGCAGCCCAGCCACTCCGCGCAGACGCATCTGGGCGTCCAGCGGCGCATCGTCGCCACCCATGCGCACGGTGCATGTGGGATGAAAGATCGTGGTGCCCACGTCGCCCGCCGCCTGCGACAGTTCCGCATCGGTCTGGGCCTGCGCGCCGGGCATCATCTCTTCGGGCGCGTAGCGTCGCATCGCGCCTTGGGACATGATCGCGCGCGCCTGCCGGATGGCATCGCGCGCCACCTGACGGTCGCCTTCGGTCGACAGGTAGTTGGGTGCGATCACCGGGGCCTGATGCGGGTCAGCCGATGCGATCTGCACGGTGCCGCGGCTTTCGGGGCGCAGATTGCAGACGCTGGCGGTGATGGCCGGAAAGTTGTGCAGCGGTTGCCCGAACGCCTCAAGCGACAGAGGTTGCACGTGATACTCCAGATCCGCCGTCGCCAGATCGGGGCGTGATTTGCTGAAGGCGCCAAGCTGGCTGGGGGCCATCGACATCGGCCCGCTGCGGCGCAGGGCGTATTCCATACCGATCATCGCCTTGCCCCACAGGCTGTTCGCCATGGTGTTCAGCGTCTTGGCGCGGGTCAGCCGCCATGCGCAGCGCAGTTGCAGATGATCTTGCAGATTGGCCCCGACCTGCGGCGCATCGTGCAGGACGTCCAGCCCATGCTCTTGCAGCAAATCACCCGGACCGATGCCCGAAAGCTGCAGTATCTGCGGGCTGTTGACCGCCCCCGCACAGAGGATCACCTCGGCACCCGCATGCGCCTGATGCGTCACGCCCGCGCGGTCATATTCAACCCCCACGGCGCGCCCCTCTTCGATCAGGATGCGGCGGGTGTGCGCCCCGGTCTCGACCTTCAGCGTCTTGCCCGTGGCGGTGCGCAGGAACGCCTTGGCCGTGTTCATCCGCCAGCCGCCCCGCTGGTTGACGCGGAAATAGCCGACGCCTTCGTTGTCGCCGGTGTTGAAATCGGTGACCTTGGGCAGCCCCCATGCCGATGCGGCCTCCATCCAGTCGTCCAGCAGATCCCAGTGCAGTCGCTGGTTTTCCACCCGCCATTCGCCGCCCGCGCCGTGCATGTCCGAGGGGCCATCGACGTAGTCTTCGGATTTCACGAAATAGGGCAGCACATCGTCCCAGCCCCAGCCCGCAAGGCCCATCTGCCGCCAGCCGTCATAATCCGCCGCCTGACCACGCAGGTACAACATGCCGTTGATCGACGAACACCCGCCCAACACCTTGCCGCGCGGATAGAGCAGCGACCGCCCGTTCAGACCGTCAACGGGCGCTGTGCGATACATCCAGTCGGTGCGCGGATTGCCGATGCAGTACAGATACCCCATCGGGATGTGGACCCAGTGGTAATTGTCCTTGCCGCCCGCTTCGAGAATCAGCACGCGGTGGCCTGCGTCGCTTAGGCGTTTGGCCACCACACAGCCGGCGCTTCCGGCCCCGATGACGATGTAATCCCAATTGCTCATTTGTCCCCCCAGACCGGCAAGGCCGTCGTCTTGAATACCGTGCGCAAGGCAAAGCTGGACTGCATCTGCGCCACGCCGGGCAAACGCGCCAGATGCTGGCGGTGAATGCGCGCGAAATCCTCGGTGTTCTCGGCTACGACCTTCAGGATATAGTCTGCAGTGCCTGCCATCAAATGACATTCCAGCACATCGGGAATCCGGCGGACAGCCTTCTCGAAGGCATCCAGAACCTCGTCTGCCTGCCCCTGCAGCGTGATCTCGACGAAGACCGTGGTCGACACGCCCATCTTGCGCGCGTCCAGCAGGGCGACGTAATCCTTGATATAGCCGTCCGTCTCAAGCCGCTGCACCCGGCGATGGCAGGCCGACGCGCTGAGGTTCACCTGTTCGGACAGGTCGGCGTTCGACATCCGCCCCTTGCGTTGCAGCGCTTCGAGAATACGCCGATCGGTCGCGTCTACGGGCATTGGCGCATGTTCCTTCGAATATTCAGCCATTTAACGCCAGACTATTCGAAGAATGGGGAGAAAGGCGAGGCCCCTTTCGTGGGTTCTTGCGCAGAAATCACGGTAAAATGCGCCCCATACTGCAATACAGGGAATGGCAGATGAAAATCGGATGTCCAACAGAGATCAAGCCTCAGGAATTTCGCGTCGGGATCACCCCCAACGCTGCCGGGGAGGCCGTGGCCCACGGTCACACCGTTCTGATCCAGTCGGGTGCAGGCATCGGCGCAGGCTTTGAGGATGCGGATTACACAGCGGCAGGCGCACAGATCGCCGGATCGGCTGCGGACGTGTTTGCCACGGCAGACATGATCGTCAAGGTGAAGGAACCGCAGGCAGGCGAGCGCAAGATGCTGCGTGAAGGTCAGGTGCTGTTCACCTATCTGCATCTGGCACCGGACCCCGAGCAGACGCATGATCTGCTGGCTTCGGGTGCGACCTGCATCGCCTATGAAACCGTGACCGACCGTCAGGGCGGCCTGCCGCTGCTGGCTCCGATGTCCGAGGTCGCAGGCAGACTGGCCCCACAGGTGGGCAGCTGGACCTTGCAAAAGGCCAACGGCGGGCGCGGTGTGCTGATGGGCGGCGTGCCGGGGGTCAGCCCCGCCCGCGTCGTCGTGATCGGCGGCGGTGTCGTCGGCACCCATGCAGCACGGATCGCGGCAGGCATGGGCGCGGATGTGACCGTGCTGGACCGGTCGCTGCCCCGGATGCGGTATCTCGACGACATGTTTGGTGGCGTGTTCAAAACCAGCTATGCCAGCGCAGGCAACACCATCGAGCTGGCCCGCAGCGCCGACATGATCATCGGTGCCGTTCTGGTACCGGGGGCTGCCGCGCCCAAGCTGATCTCCAAGGCGCAGCTGTCCGAGTTGAAGCCGGGTGCTGTGCTGGTAGACGTGGCGATTGACCAGGGCGGCTGTTTCGAGACGTCAAAGGCCACCACGCACCAGGACCCGATCTAT
>JAGXHE010000002.1 GCA_024636445.1 Sulfitobacter sp. | reverse complement strand
GTCCTTGCGTCGCTTGTCGGGCAAACACGTGGGCTGCACGGTCAGTTCCTGGGTTTCGCAAGTGGATGGTTCCGCGCATTGGTGTCGCAGGCATGATTAAGTTGGGGGGGCACACGTGGCGGTAGGTATTCCTATGACCAACCCCAAGCAACATTCCGCCTTCTTAGGACACCGCTTCCTACCTGAGCTTAAAGCGCGAGGCAATCACGCCGAAGCCCGTCACCAACGTCCAACGACGCTCAATTTCCTCCGCAGAATGATCAAATCCCATACCAACCATCAATCGAGCTATGGCTTGAAAATCCGATTTTTCTGCATGGCGAATATAGGTTGCAGGGTGCATCTCTGGCTTCGCCTATCGGTTCTTGGTCAGAGCCATGTAACACGAAAAATGCTGTTCAATAAGAACTTGAAGTTGCCGTTCGCCGCGCCCACACTCAGAAAACGCTTCGTCGCAACCGCAAGCGTCCGCTATCTTCAATTTGACCATTTTAGCTTGCGGGCGCAGCGAAAGTCCAGTTGCCGCCCTTGATGTCGATAGTCACAAACGGCCCATAGCGGATGAGGTGGATGGCTCCTGCTCCAACCGGCGTCGCAACGCGCCATACTGTAGTTGTCATCGACTGCTGAGAGAGGAGCCACCCAATGACAGTTAAAACAGTTGGCCTGGATCTGGCCAAGGATGTGTTTCAAGTCCACGGAATTTCGGAAACTGGACGCAAGGCTTTCAACAAGAAGATCAAACGCGCAAAGTTGTTGGCGTTTTTTGAAACGCTGCCGCGCTGCGTCGTCGGCATGGAGGCTTGCGGTTCTGCCCATCATTGGGGCCGCGAGTTGCGCAAGCTGGGCCATGACGTGCGGTTGATGCCTGCGGCTTATGTCAAACCTTACGTTAAGCGTGGCAAGACGGATGCCGCCGATGCTGAGGCGATTTGTGAAGCAGTGCGCCGCCCGACGAAGCGGTTTGTCGAGATCAAATCAGAGGAACAGCAGGCTGTTCTTGCTATCCATCGGTCGCGGGACTTGGTCGTTCGGCAGCGCACGCAGGTCGTGAACATGATCCGGAGCATTCTTCGCGAGTTTGGTCAAATCTTGCTGACAGGCATCGAAGCTGTATCCGCTTTTGCGCGCGGCCATGACACCGAAGATCAACTGGCAATGCCAGAAATTGCCGATGGGATCCTGGGCGTAATGTGCCACCAACTTTTGGCGCTCACTGCCCGGATCGACGGCCTGAGCAAGCTCATTGAGCAACATGCGTGGCTGGATGCAAATGCCCGTCGTTTGATGCGTTTGCCCGGAATTGGTCCGATCACGGTTTCAGCCGCCTACAGCCCCGACATCACGCCGCCGGATTTTCACGCCATCGCCGAGGTCTGGCTGGACGGGGCGTGGCACATGGTCGACGGAACGGGCATGCGCAGCGCCGACTCTACCGCAATCATCGCCGTGGGCCGCGATACCTATGACATCGCATTTCTGGATTCTCAGGCACCTGCGGAAATGCTGTACCAGTCGGTTTTCGTGGCGCGCACTTGACCAACATTCCCCAAGTGGTCCGCTGCTTGACGTGAGGATCGCTTGATCGGGCCAGCTGATTAAGCAATTTTCCCGTCGCGTAGCGTCCGCGATCAGGAAAGTACCTTGAGTTGGTCCAACCGGCTCGTTTCGCCTTGGTCGGGAGCTGTTACGGAACAGACGCTGGTCGTGGAATGCGGTCTGCGGTTGAAGAGGTCCCGGGACAAAGGTGCCCCGGGTTAGCGATCAAGTGACCTAAAAGGCACCGGTAGCCAGCGCCTTATTCGGATCGTAGAAAGGACGGTCCACGATCACAGCCTCCACATGGTGCCCGTCCACCTCAACGACGACCGTGTCGCCAAGCACTGCGTCTTCGGCTGCGATCATCGCCAGTGCGATGTTCTTCTGCAGGCGCGGGGAATACACCGCCGATGTCACTCTGCCAATGGCCGCGTCGCCCTTCGCAACCGGCCAGAAATCCGTATTCGGTCCCTGCAGCGGCGGGCAGTCAAGCACCAGCCCCACCTGCTTGCGCGCGATTCCTTCGTCGCGTATCCGCCGCAACGCGGCCTTGCCAATGAAGTCGGTTTCCATGTCCAGGTTCACCAGCCGCCCGAGGCCCAACTCGTAGGGATTGGTCTGCGCGTCCATGTCAGCATGGTAGGACAACATGCCCGCCTCGATCCGTCGAATTGTAGAGGTATGGCCAGGCTGCAGACCGTGGGGCTTGCCCGCTGCCATGATCTTTTCCCACAATTCATCGCCTTGGGTGTTATCTTGAAGGTAGATCTCGTAGCCCAACTCACTGGACCAGCCGGTCCGCGAGACGACCAGCGGGATGCCGTCGAGCTCCAGTTCGCGCAGCCAGAAATACCGCAAATCAAGGATGTCGTCGCCGAAAAGAGCCTGCATGATATGTCCCGATTGCGGACCCTGCAGCTGCAGAGGTGAAACGTCGGGTTCCCGGATCGTCACGTCCAGCCCAGAATGCTCAGCCAATCCCTGCGCCCAAAGAAGGATGTCGCTGTCCGCGAGCGACAGCCAAAAACGGTCTTCGGCCAGTCGCAGCGCGATCGGATCGTTGAGAATCCCCCCTTGAGCGTTTGTGATCAGGACGTATTTACACTGCCCCACGGCCATCGTCGAAAGGTTGCGCGGCGTGAGCAACTGGGTAAAGTGCATCGCATCAGGGCCGATAATCTCGACCTGACGTTCGACAGCGACATCGCAAAGGATTGCGGTGTTCACGAGGTTCCAGAAATTCCGCTCTGGATCGCCAAAACCGCGAGGAATGTACATGTGATTGTAGACGGAAAAAGCTTTAGCGCCCCAACGCACCGTGGCGCCGAAAAAGGGTGATTTTCGGATCTGCGGAGTGATAGTTTGCGACACCAACATCGTGTGAACCCTCCCATGAACGGGGTTATACGTTGCCTCTCTTCTTTTCGGGACGCCGCGTGGCACAGGGGCTATGCTGCCCAATCCGAAGGCTTCAGGCTACGCGCACGGTGCTCCCGAGCAACAAGTAACATGTGCCCGAATCTCTTTTCAGCTTGCTCCTTGAACGACGAGATATCGCGCGAAACCGTCGCCAGCCTTACCGTGGACAACGCCAGCGCATGTCTGTTCTGGAAAACCGCCCTGAAGCGTTGAGCATGAAGTAACAGTGCTGGATGCTCGTCTGGGCCGCATCATATCGAGTTAGATTCATGCAGCCACATGAGCAGTTTGCAATGCGCTTCCTGATATTGTCGTGCGTGCATAGAAAAAGGCGTGAATATCGAAAATGAAATGGTGGTCCCGGCGCGATTCGAACGCGCGACCTTTCGCTTCGGAGGCGAACACTCTATCCAGCTGAGCTACGGGACCATCTTTTCAGTGCGTTCCTGTGCGGTTTCTGTGCGACCCCAACATTAACGCTCCAAATATATCTTACCTTTCAACATGTTGCAACCATAGCTGAGCGCCTTCGGAGGGCAGCGCTCTATCCAGCTGAGCTAATGGTCCACTTAAGGGCGGTATAGCTTTGAGGCGGCTTGCCTGCAATTGTTAAATGCCCCGCGGTGGCAGTTGTTGGCATGCTGATCACGCGGCCCCCAGCGATATTGATGCGTCAGGCAAACAAATCGTGCGCAAGCTCGAGAGCATCGACCAGCGCGTCGACCTCCCCGGTCGTGTTATACATACCGAACGACGCGCGGCACGTGGCGGTCAGCCCAAGGTGTTCCATCAGCGGGCCGACACAGTGCTGGCCTGCGCGCACCGCGACGCCCTTCTTGTCGAGTATCGTCGACACATCATGGGCATGGGCCGCACCGTCGAGGGTAAAGCTGAAGATGGCGCCCTTGTCCGGTGTGGTGCCTTGCAATTGCAGCCAGTTCAGACCGCCCAGCCGCTGCACCGCATAGTCGCGCAAACCCGCCTCGTGATCCGCGATCGCCTGCATCCCGTGGCCCATCATGTAATCCAGCGCCACACCCAGACCGATCATCGAGACGATGCCGGGCGTGCCGGCCTCGAACCGCATTGGCGGATCGTTGTAGATCACGGTGTCTTTGGTAACTTCGCGGATCATGTCGCCGCCGCCCATGAATGGCTGCATTTCGGCCATCCTGTCGGGGTGCACATAGATCGCGCCAGAACTGGAAGGGCCATACAGCTTGTGTCCTGTGATCGCGTAGAAATCCGCGCCCAGATCCTGAACATCGACTGGCATGTGAACGGCAGCCTGACTGCCATCGACCAGCACCGGCACGCCCCTGGCGTGTGCACCGGCGCAGATCGCCTTGATGTCGACCTTGGTGCCCAGCATGTTGGACATGTGTGTGACGGCGACCAGCTTGGTCTTGGGGCCGATGGCGTCGATCACCGCCTGAGGGTCCAGCGCGCCAGCGCTGTCCACATCGACCCACTTGATCACCACGCCCTGACGTTCCCGCAAGAAGTGCCAGGGCACGATGTTGGCGTGGTGTTCCATCACACTGAGCAGGATCTCGTCGCCCGCCTCAAGGCGCGGCATGGCCCAGCCGTAGGCCACCATATTGATGCCCTCAGTGGTGCCTGAATTGAATATAATGTCATTCTCGGACGGGGCGCCCAGGAACCGTGCGACAGTGCCGCGAACGGCCTCGTATTTGTCGGTGGCGAGGTTCGACAGATAATGCAGGCCACGGTGCACGTTGGCGTATTCGTGCGCGTAGCCTTGGGTGATCGCGTCGATTACCGCCTGCGGTTTTTGCGCCGACGCGCCATTGTCGAGGTAAACCAAAGGCTTGCCATTCACTTCGCGCGACAGGATCGGGAAATCGGCCCGTATTTTCGTAACATCATACATTGGCATCGACCCCACCCAATCCAAAACCTGTGACCGTCAGCAAAAGGACGACGACGAAAACAAACCCCACCGTCAGGGCTGCCATCAGCCCGAACGCCTTCCATGCTGACGCAAAATCCAGCGCCTGGGCGACAAAGTTCGCCATCAACCAAAGCCCTGCAAATCCAACCACCATCGCGAACAGGCCCGCAAGTCCCGGAGACAGGATCGCCAGCACCACCACGACAGCCTGTGCCAATACGCGCAGGGATTGCAGCCATGTCAGCACAACGGCAACGTCTTCCAGTCGCCCCTGCCCGCCGACCTTGGAACCGCCCCAGACCAAGGCATAGGAAGAGATCACCACGCCCCCGGCCAGCAGGATGAACAGCATCAGCGGGTTCGCAAGAATCGCAGGCATTGTGACGGGAGACGGGAAAATCAGCTCTGAAAGCCCTGCCAGAATAGCGTTGCAGCAGCTGACCAGTGCCAGCGCCGTCCAGATCACGCTGCGCGGAAGGTTCCAGTTGATCAGCGTCGCCGCCGCCATCCGCGGCTCGCGCAGCGACAGGACGATCAGCCCGCCCCAATCAAAATCACGTATGTTCATGTCGGTGCCCTTTCCTGAGCGAGGGACCCACCGATCCAGAACCATCCAAATGCCGACACCCAGACCAAACCGACAGCTGTCAGGGCAGGCCCCGCGCCGATAAACCCGGCAACCAGACCATGTAGCAATATCAACGGGCTAGAGGCCAGAACCGCCCAGAACAGCGCCAGACGCGCGCCATAGCCGGTGCCCTGCCCGCCCAAAAGACGGCCGATCATCCGTGCAACAAATGCCAGAATATAGAGCACAAGCGGCATGATGAAGACCCACGCCAGCAGCGTGCCCCCCATCAGCATCTGGAAATCCTGCCCGGTCAGGTGCGCAACCCGCGACAGGCGCGGCAATTGCGCGACAAAGACGATCAGGCAACCCGCCATGACATAGACCAGCGCACGGTCTTCACGCGTGCCCTGCCCCAGCAGTTTGCGGATCACCGCAGCCGGCCCCCAATAGGTGGCGACGATGTCGGTCGTGACCGCCATCAGGTTCGGTGACGCTCAAGCCAGCCCGACATGCGGGTTTCGATGTCGGCGCGCAGGTCTTCGTCTTCGATTTCCTGAACAGCTTCGGCAAGGAACGCCAGCGTCAGCAGATTGGTTGCCAGTTCCACCGGCACTCCGCGCGAGCGCAGATAGAACAGCGCTTCGTCGTCGATGGCACCCGAAGTCGAGCCGTGCGAACAAGCCACGTCGTCGGCGTAGATCTCAAGCTCGGGCTTGGCCAGAAACTGACTATCGCCATCCAGCAGCAGCGACTGGCTGATCTGGTAGCCGTCGGTCTTCTGGGCACCGGCCTTGACCAGAATCTTGCCTTGGAAAACGCCGGTCGCGCCGTTGCGCAGCACCTTCTTGAACACCTGACGGCTTTCGCAGTTCACCGCGTCATGGGTCACGAAAACCGTATCGTCGTGGTGAAAATCTCCGTCACCGACACAGGCGCCGGCCACATGTGCCACCGCATCGTCGCCCTTCAGGTCCAGGACACATTCATTGCGAGTCATCTTGCCGTTGGCGGTCATGGTAAAGGATTTGAAAATGCTCTCTTCGCCCAGACGGGCAAACACATGGGTTGCGGCCAGACGCTGGTGATCGCGCCCTTGGGTGCGCACATGGTGGAACGCGGCGGTATCGGCCACGTCGACTTCCATGACCGTGTTCAGGCGCGCCGCCGCAGGGCCGCTTTCCAGCAAGGTCAGTTTCGTGCCTTGCTCCAGCTTGATCACGTGGTGCAACATCGCATCGGCACTGTCGCTCGAGCGGTTGTAGATCACGTTCACCGGTTTGTCGGGCTGGCCGGTCACGCGGATCAGCAAACCATCGGTGGCAAAGGCGGTGGTCAGCGCGGCAAGCGGGCGCGCCACGGGGGTTTGCCCTGCGGTTTCCAGCGTGCCATGCAGCGATTGCGCCCAGTGGATATCGGCAGAAGTGTCGGCCAGACGGCTGATCTCGATGCCTTCCAGCGCCAGATCGTCCGACGCATCGGCGTCAAACACACCATCCACGAACACCACACGCAGGCACGGCTGGCCGTCCATCAGGGGCGCTTCGTCGTTGGCGAAAACCTCGGTTGCGGGCACATCGGCCTGCACCAGCGCATCTGGACGGGTGAACTTCCAGTATTCGTCGCGACGGCCCGGCAGACCCATAGCACGCAGCCGTGCCAGCGCATCTGCACGGGACCCGGCGGACCATCCATCCTGAGGCAGCGTCAGCGTATCGATGCGCGCCTCGGTCTCGGTGGTGTTGATCTGTTTCGGAGCTGCCATTACGCCACCTCGGACAGGATATCTGCGTAGCCGTTATGCTCGACTTCCAGCGCCAGCTCGGGGCCACCGGTCTTGATGATGCGGCCATCGGACATGATGTGCACGACGTCTGGTTTGATGTGGTCCAGCAGGCGCTGATAGTGGGTGATCACCAGAAAGCCACGGCCCTGATCGCGCAGCGCGTTCACGCCTTCGGACACCAGTTTCATCGCGTCGACATCCAGACCCGAGTCCGTCTCGTCGAGGATGCACATCTTGGGCTCAAGCATCGCCATTTGCAGGATTTCATTGCGCTTTTTCTCGCCACCCGAAAAGCCCACGTTGACCGGGCGTTTCAGCATGTCCGCGTCGATCTTCAGCGTCTTGGCCTTGGCGCGGATCACCTTGAGAAACTCAGCGGCGCTCATTTCCTCTTCACCACGCGCTTTGCGCTGTGCGTTCACGGCGGTGCGCAGGAAGGTCATGTTGCCCACGCCGGGGATTTCCACAGGGTATTGGAACGCCAGAAACAGACCGGCAGCTGCACGCTCTTCGGGTTCGATGTTCAACAGATCGACGTCGCCCAGATGCGCGGTGCCTTCGGTAACCTGGTAACCGGGACGGCCCGCCAGCACATAGGACAGCGTCGATTTGCCCGAGCCATTGGGCCCCATGATCGCGTGCACTTTGCCCGGCTCGACTTCAAGGTTCACACCCTTCAGGATTTGCTTTTCTTCTTCTTCAAGTTGCACGTGCAGGTTATTGATCTTCAACATATCTTTTCTCTTTCTTCAAATCGGGCTTCAACTCGGGGCGTCAGGCTGACGCCATGTTCGGTGCGGCACGCAAAGGTGCCGGGAATGTGGTTTTCAACGCGGCGCGGGCGCGGGCGATGCCCTGCGCATAGGCCTGCGGTGGCTGCGCAGAGGCAAGATCGAAGCCTGCAATATCACCCAAGGCGACAGGTGCAATCAGACTGCGGCCCACGCCCGCTGCATAGTCGTGGTATTTCAGGTGCCCCTGACCCGTCGGAGTCACCCAGGTGTTCGGTACGCCATAGGCATCGGCCACGATCAGACCGTGCAGGGACGAGGCAAAGACATGCGCGCAGGACGCGATCTGGCGGCAAACGTCTGCGGCGTCACCACGCGGGTCGATCAGCAGGTAACGCGGATCTTGTGCAACCGCCGCGGTCTCGTCCATCAGGGTGTGATGCGGCACGATGCCGATGCGGTCAGTGCGTTCGGGCAGGTCGGTGACGATCTCGGAGATCAGCAAACCGGGATCGCCAAAGCTGTCGGTCTCGATCTGCAACAGTGCCGCCGTCACCGGCCCGCGCACCGCAGCAATCTGAACGTGGGGCAGAAAATCGCGGTTGACCGGGGCCAGCATACCGCTGCCCCATATCCACGGTTTGACCCCATCGCTGCGCGCCTCTTGAAGCGCACGGCGTGCCACCTGGATGATCGAGCCGATGGCAAACAGATCCGCCTGGCCCGCGCCCACATGGGTCACGGGGCGGCCCGAAACATGTGCCACCACCATCGCGGAAATCGCGTCGCCGAAATTCGGCACCGCTTTCCACCAATGCAGGCCTATGGGCGCACCCGCAGTCATGCCCTAGCCCACCGATCCTTCGAGGGAGATCGCGACAAGCGCCTGGGCTTCCATGGCAAATTCCATTGGCAGCGCCTGCAACACGTCCTTGCAGAACCCGTTGACCACAAGGGCCACGGCCTCTTCCTCGTCCATCCCGCGCGAGCGGCAATAGAACAGCTGGTCGTCGTCGACCTTCGAAGTTGTCGCCTCGTGCTCGACCCGGCTGCTGTTGTTCTTGACCTCGATGTAGGGCACCGTATGCGCCCCGCATTTGTCCCCGATCAACAGGCTGTCGCATTGGGTGAAGTTACGCGATTCCTTGGCCTTGGGGTGCATCGACACGAGGCCGCGATAGGTGTTCTGCGCACGGCCCGCGCTGATCCCCTTGGACACGATGCGCGATTTTGTCCGCTTGCCCAGATGCACCATCTTGGTGCCGGTGTCGGCCTGCTGCATGTTGTTGGCAATGGCGATCGAATAAAACTCGCCTTGGCTGTCGTCGCCGCGCAGGATGCACGAAGGGTATTTCCATGTCACAGCCGATCCGGTTTCAACCTGGGTCCACATCACCTTGGCGCGGTCACCGCGGCAATCGGCGCGTTTGGTCACGAAGTTATAGATACCGCCCTTGCCGTTCTCGTCACCGGGATACCAGTTTTGAACGGTGGAGTATTTCACTTCGGCGTCTTCTTCGATGATGATCTCGACCACGGCGGCGTGCAACTGTGCGATGTCACGCGCAGGTGCCGTGCACCCTTCGAGATACGACACATAGCTGCCTTTGTCCGCGATGATCAGCGTGCGTTCGAACTGGCCGGTGTTTTCCGCGTTGATGCGGAAATATGTCGACAGTTCCATCGGGCAGCGTACGCCCGGCGGGATGTAGACGAATGACCCGTCCGAGAACACGGCAGAGTTCAGCGTTGCATAAAAGTTGTCGGACACGGGCACGACAGAGCCGAGGTATTTCTTCACCAGTTCGGGATGCTCGCGGATCGCTTCCGAGATCGAGCAGAAAATCACGCCAGCTTTTTTCAGTTCCGCCTGAAACGTGGTGCCCAGCGAGACAGAATCGAACACCGCATCGACCGCAACCTTGCGGCCCTCGGCGGGTACGTTTTCAGCGCCTTCGACACCGGCCAGGATCATCTGCTCTTTCAGCGGGATGCCCAGTTTCGCGTAGGTTTCCAGCAGCTTGGGGTCAACCTCGTCCAGAGACTTCGGCTTGACCTCCATGCTTTTGGGGCGGGCATAGTAATACTGGTCCTGAAAGTCGATTTCGGGATAGTCGACCATCGCCCAATCGGGCTCTTGCTTGGTCAGCCAGCGGGCGTATGCCTCCAGCCGCCACTCGAGCATCCAAGCCGGTTCCTCGTTCTTTTCGGAAATCAGCTTCACGATGTCCGTGGTCAGCCCCTTGGGGGCATATTCCATTTCGATATCGGTGTTCCAACCGTGTTTATACGCTCCGCCCACTTCGCGGACGGCGTCTACGGTCTCTTGATCGACGCCTTCTTTAACGCCGTCGTTTTCCAATACTTTGTCCAAAACAGACTTCCTTCCATTAAGGCGCCGCGCGTCAAGCGGCGCGCGCCTCGTGTTTTATCAGCTTGCCGGCCCATGCATCCATGAACCGCAGCACATCATCCTCTGTCGTCTCCAGCCCCAGCGATACGCGCAGTGCGCTGGCGGCATCGGCGGGCGAAAAGCCCATCGCGGTCAGCACGCGGCTGGCGCGTACCTTGCCGCTGGAACAGGCCGACCCTGCCGATACGGCAAATCCTGCAAGGTCCATCTGCATCACTTGCGTTTCGCCCTTCCATCCGGGGGTCACGAAACAGCTGGTGTTGGGCAGACGCCCTGCCCGGTCGATCTTGCCCGTATTGGGCGATTCTAAATCGGACGCTACTTTCCCGACAAAAATAGTCTTCTTTGACGCAGCCTCAAGCCCGTTTTCTAGAATATTTCTAAGTTGCGCAACCCGGTCCCAACGGCCATCGCCCACATCGCGCACCGCAGCCTTGGCAGCGGCGGCAAAACCGACCATCCCGATGATGTTTTCGGTGCCGGACCTGCGGCCCATTTCCTGCCCGCCGCCCCTGATCTGCGCAGGCACCTCTTGGCCGCGACGCAGCACCAGCGCGCCGATGCCCTTGGGCCCGCCCAGCTTGTGCGCTGACACCAGACCCATGCGTGCGCCCGTCGCCATGAAGTCCAGCGGCAGCTTGCCAAAGACCTGGGTCATGTCGCAGACCGCGATGCCCGCAGGCACATTTTGCAGCAGACCGGTTTCCGAATTGGCCAGTTGCAGCACGGACACGTGGGGATCGTCCACCGTCACGGCACCCTGGGCATCCACAGCCAACGCGTCACTTACCCATGCGCCCACGGCGTCATGCTCAACCGCGGCACCCGCCAGGTCGCGCCCCGCACAGGCCAACGCTGCAGCCTCAGTCGCACCCGAGGTAAACACGATATCAGCGTCCACCGCACCAAACGCTTCGGCCACGTCGGCACGTGCCCGCTCCATCAGAGACTTGGCTGCACGTCCTTCGGCATGGACACTGGAAGGGTTGCCCACCATGTCCATCGCCGCGATCATCGCGGCGCGTGCCTCTGCCCGCAAAGGGCTGGTTGCATTGTGATCCAGATAGACCCGCATTTTCACTTCTCTGGTTTCAATTCAGTTCGAGGGATGGCCCCAAGCGCGCTTACAACTCGTCGACCACCGCAAACAGGTTCGGCACCGCCGGACAGGGCGCCAGTTCATTGTCGATCACGTCCGACAGCCGGGTCTGGTGCAAGAACACATAGACATGTGCGCTCAAACCCTCCCACAGCCGGTTGTTCAGCGATTGCGCACGGCTGCCGGATGTTCCGCCCGAAACACCAGCCCCCTTATGCATCGCATCGACCTTTTCATCGACCGCACCCAGCACATCGACCACGCGGATGTCGGAGGCAGGCCGCGCCAGCCGGTAGCCCCCGCCCGGACCACGTACCGAAGCCACAAGATTGGCGCGCCGCAGCTTGACGAACAGCTGTTCAAGATAGGGCAGCGACACCGATTGGCGCGTCGCGATATCGCCCAGGCTGACCAATGTTCCCGCGGGCTGCAGCGCGATGTCGGACAGCGCCACCATCGCATAGCGCCCCTTTGTCGACAGCTTCATCACGCATACTCCCCAAATACCGCTGAGCGCACTGACAGATTGACCTCTGCGCGCCAAGGGCCTACATCCCTTTGAACCGCGATGGACGCAAGCGCCCAACGCTTCATTTAGAACCGTTCTAAGGTAGCCGAGCGATTTCGTCAAGAAATCCGGTCCTTGAAACGCCAAATCACAGGATGCCCATGCCCGAGGTCATTTTTCCCGGACCCGAAGGCCGTCTCGAAGGCCGTTATCACCCGCAAAAAGAACGTGACGCACCGATTGCGATCATTCTGCATCCCCACCCCCAGTTCGGCGGCACGATGAATCACAAGGTGGTGCACCGTATGCACTATGCGTTTTACAACATGGGTTTCACCGTTCTGCGGTTCAATTTCCGTGGCGTAGGCCGAAGCCAGGGCGAATACGATCAGGGCATCGGTGAGTTGTCCGACGCGGCATCGGCGCTGGATTACCTGCAGTCGATGAACAACAACTCGAAACATTGCTGGGTCGCGGGCTTTTCGTTCGGCGCGTGGATTGGGATGCAGTTGCTGATGCGCCGCCCCGAAATCACCGGCTTCATCTCGGTGTCTCCGCCTGCCAACATGTACGACTTTTCGTTCCTGGCACCCTGCCCTGCTTCGGGTCTGGTGATCAACGGCACGGCTGACCGCGTGGCACCGCCCGCCGACACGACGTCGCTGGTAAACAAGCTGCACGAGCAAAAGGGCATCACCATCACCCACACCGAGGTCGAAGGTGCCGGTCACTTCTTTGAAGAACCGCATCTTGATACTTTGATCGACACCACCACCGATTACGTAAAACGACGTCTGACTGAAAACAGCCGCTGATGGCCGACCAATCCGTTCTGGACATGGCCAACAAGCTGGCCGAGGAATGCATCGCGGTTCAGCGCAAGATCGGCGATGACCGGCTGTTCATGAAGCTGGGCGAAGTTCTGGGCGCATCGTCGCAAACGCTGGAAGAGGCGTTCTTGACGGCGGTGCGTACCCGCATGGCAGAACAGCAGGGTCGCGCCTTTCTGGTGAAAAAACTCAAAGAGTTTCAGGCCCAATCCGGCGGATAACCAAAACCATGACGCAAACCGCCCCCTTGAGAGACCTGACCGCCGAGCAGCAAGACCGTCTGAACCGCCAGATGGAATTCCTGCGTGAGGCAGACAAGCTCAAGGGCATACTGCGCGCGTCGCAGTTGCTGGACAATTCGCGGCCTGAGAACTCTGCCGAACATTCCTGGCACATCATGCTCTATGCTTTCGTGCTGGCGGAACACGCGGACCCGGACGTGGATGCCTCGCGCGTGATGCAGATGCTGCTGATCCACGACATCGTCGAGATCGACGCAGGCGATGCGCCGATCCACGGCGAGGTCGATCACGCCGCAATGGCGATCAAGGAGGCCGCTGCCGCCGACCGGCTGTTCAACCTGCTGCCCGACGATCAGGCCCACGATTTTCGTGCGCTCTGGGACGAGTTCGAGGCCGCCCAAACCCCCGACGCCCGGTTCGCCAAGGCGATCGACCGCGTGCAGACACCTGTGGGCAATCTGCACAGCGGTGGCGGGTCGTGGATCGAATACAATGTCACGATGGACCAGATCGACACCCGCGTAGGCACGCCGATAAATCGTGGTGCACCAGTGCTTTGGGCATGGCTGCGCCCGCTGCTAGTCGCCTTTTTTACGAAAAGCTGATTTTTTATCTTTCATCTGAAACTTTGCCGCACGGTTTGCGTGGTTCTCATCAAGCGGACCAGAGATCGTCTGGCTGCGTCATGACAGACAAAGAGGAATTTGAAGATGAAAACCACACTTATCGCACTCGCCCTTTCCGTCTCGGCCACCGGCGTATTCGCCGCAGCCCACGCGATGGCACCGTCCGTCGAAGCATCGGACCAGACCGTCGAAAACGGTATCGTGGCGGCTGACAAAGTCACCGCAGGCGAAAATGGCTGGCTGGTTGTACACCGCACCGACGCCGAGATGAAACCCGGCCCCGTGGTTGGCTATGCGCCGCTGCGCAAAGGCGACAACATGGACGTGGCCGCGATCCTTCAAGAAGACGTCGCTGCGGGCGACATGCTGATGCTGATGGTGCACAGCGAAGCTGGTGGCACTCAAACCGGCGTCTTCGAATACACGCTTGGCGCCATGGAAGATGGCCCGATCAAGATTGACGACAAACTGGTCATGCAGGTCATCACAGCCAAGTAACGAAACTGCCAATCAGAAGCGCGTCACAATCGCGCCGATGATGCAGACCGAGCGCCGCCGTTCCCCCATGACGGCGGCGTTCTGGTGCGCGATGCACGTCATTCTCTAAACAATTTACCTGCGGGACCCCCGCAAAAATCCGCCGGACTCAATCGGTATACATTTGTATACACCCTTTCCGAAGGTTCGCTTCTGCGCTACATCGGGCGCAACTGCAACTTCCTTTGAAAAGGAAACGACCATGAGCAAGATCAAGGTAGAGAACCCCATCGTCGAGATGGATGGTGATGAAATGACCCGGATCATCTGGGATTTCATCAAGAAGAAACTGATCCTGCCCTACCTGGATCTCGATCTGCTCTATTACGATCTGGGGATCGAAACGCGTGACGAAACCGATGACCAGATCACGGTCGATGCCGCCGAAAAGACCAAAGAGGTCGGCGTCGCCGTGAAATGCGCGACCATCACCCCCGACGAAGCCCGCGTCGAGGAGTTTGGCCTCAAACGCATGTACCGCTCGCCCAACGGCACCATCCGCAACATCCTGGGCGGCGTGATCTTTCGCGAGCCGATCATCTGCAAGAACGTGCCGCGTCTGGTGCCCGGCTGGACCCAGCCCATCGTTGTCGGCCGCCACGCGTATGGCGACCAGTACCGCGCAACCGATTTCCGATTTCCCGGCCCCGGCAAGTTGACGATGACGTTCGTCGGCGAAGACGGCGAAACCATAGAGCGCGAGGTCTTCGATGCGCCCTCGTCGGGCGTGGCGATGGCAATGTACAACCTTGATGCGTCGATCTACGACTTTGCCCGCGCGTCGCTGAACTATGGGCTGATCCGCGGCTACCCGGTGTATCTGTCGACCAAGAACACCATTCTCAAGGCCTATGACGGTCGGTTCAAGGACATCTTTCAAGAGGTCTACGAGCAGGAGTTCGAAGCAGAATTCAAGAAGAAGAACATCTGGTACGAACACCGCCTGATCGACGACATGGTAGCCTCGGCGATGAAGTGGTCGGGCGGTTATGTCTGGGCCTGCAAGAATTACGACGGCGACGTGCAATCCGATACCGTGGCGCAGGGCTTTGGCTCGCTGGGGTTGATGACATCGCTGCTGATGACGCCCGATGGCAAGATCGTCGAGGCCGAAGCGGCCCACGGCACCGTCACCCGCCACTACCGCCAGCACCAGAAGGGCGAGCAGACCTCGACCAACTCGATCGCGTCGATCTATGCGTGGACCGGCGGGCTGAAGCATCGCGGCAAGCTGGACGGCAACGCGGCCCTGACCGAATTTGCCAATACGCTGGAAAAGGTCGTGGTGGACACGGTCGAGAGCGGTTTCATGACCAAGGATCTGGCACTGCTGGTCGGCCCAGATCAGGGCTGGCTGACCACGATGGGGTTTCTGGAGAAAGTCGACGAGAACCTGAACGCGGCCCTGAACGGCTGATAACAGCTCAAAGGCCGCCTTTCAGAGGCGGCCTTTGGCTTTTGCGGGTCATGCGGCGCTCGCAACAGCCTCTGCCATCGGCGCGATGGAAACACCCGCGTCCGAAAACGCGGCCAGATGCCCGACGGGCAGTTCGGTCCACCCCGCCTGCCCCAGCTCCGGTGGCTCGGATACCACGAACCATCCCAGATCATCGGCGCTGCGCCGGTAGTAGACCGTGGGCGCGATATGATCGGTGGAATAGCGCAGCACGAACAGCCGCTGCCCGTCCATCCATGCAGCGGACGACCGCAGATGCGGCGTGGTGCCATGGGCCTGCGACATCTGCTCAAGCCGGGCATGTGCCACGATCATCGCAGCCTCTGGTGCCTCTTCCAGCCCTTCCTCCATGGCGTAGAGAAACAGCAACTCGCTGTCTGTAGCCCCCCGCCGGTGAGGATAGAGAGCATCCGAAACGCCCATGTCCGCCAGCCTGCGGAACTGGTCAAAGCCGCCCACCTGCCCGTTGTGCATAAAGCTCCAGCGTCCGCAGGCAAAAGGGTGACAGTTGTTGCGGCTGGTGGCCGATCCGGTCGAGGCGCGCACATGGGCCATGAACGCATGGCTTTTCACCGTCGTACACAGCGCCTTGAGGTTCGGATCGGACCACGCCGGATAGACGTCGCGGTACAACCCCGGCTCGGAGCGCTCGCCGTACCAGGCCACGCCGACGCCGTCGCCGTTCAGCGCCGTCTTGCATTCACTGGCCGCGCGCGATTGGTGCACCAGCGAATGGCCGGGGCTGGTGACCAGCCCGTCCATGAAGATCGGCGCACCGATATAAGCTGCCCATCGGCACATGCGTCATTGACCCCGGTTGTGGGTCTGCGCATACATCTTGGCAATCATCCGGCTGGCGGTTTTCTCGAACAGACAGGGGATTACCGCATGGACCAACGCCGCACCGCCCGCCGCGAACAACCGCAGTGCAAAGCGTCCTGCGAACAACAGATGTTCGAAATAGCTTTCGTCGACGGCGCGGGGATGGCTAAGGAAAATACGTGCGATCATGGGTTTGCTCCTGTTTTCATTGCGTGCAATTTGCCTGATCCGCAGGTGGAATGGGTCCCAAATTTTACGACACTCGGCGGTTGTATTGGGACGCTATCCACAGTATGTGGCATTTATGTTGAAATTAGACGATATAGACACCCGACTTCTATGCGAACTGCAACGCGACGCCAGCCAATCGCTGGATGCGCTCAGCGATGTGGTGGGCCTGTCACGCAACGCCTGCTGGCGCCGTATCCGCC
>JAGXHE010000162.1 GCA_024636445.1 Sulfitobacter sp. | reverse complement strand
TTCACAGGCGGCGGTGCTGCGCGATGCGGTTTTGGCGGAACAGGTGCAGCAAGGGACGGCGGCGATTGGGATGGAACCATTTAGCAGGTGCGTGGGGTTGAAGACCACAATGTGATGTGGGCGGCCAATGAACTCCTCCCGCTGACGGTCCAGTTGAGTGGGGAATACGAGCGGCTGGCAGAAATCTACCCCCTTGGAAAAGACACTTACACGCAGAACCTCAACTTATCGCCCGCGATAAATACGGCGATTTCCGCTGGCCAATGGAATTTGGCGGTGGATGTCTTTGCCAGCCACAATTTTGGATATCATACCGCGATGCGTTACAGCGCCGCGATGGATAAGTTGCTGGATGAGGCCGCAAACGATCAGGCGCGGCGATTGACCGATCTGGTTGAACGCGGGTTGGCTGCGTATCAGGCCGAGGGCGGATTGTCGCGGTGCCTTGAATTGAAGAGCCTTGAGCAGTGCCAAGAGAGGATTGCCGGAGGTCCGGACATGGCGCGGTTGGAAAGCTTCGATAAAGGGGGTTATGCAAACTGCTTTATCCTGAACCGGGAAAAGGACGCGGCGGCAACCTGTCTTGACGGGATACGGCAACGAGCCGATGCCGAGGGCTTTGATGATCCGGAACCGATGAACTGATCACCGACGGCATCACCGGCCCGGTCTATTTGAAGCTGTGGGGCTATGCGGCGGCAATGGGAGACCTGCAGCCCGAGATGGCCAGTGCCCTTTCGCAGGTGGTGCGCGAAGCGGTCTGCGGCGGTCAAGAGGTGTCTGAGGGCAATCAGCAAAGGCGTTTGATCGGCCGTTTGCTAATGACGCGCGCCGTGCAGGCCGGGCACGCGCCTTCAAGCCTGCTGTTTCACTAACGGAACCTCGGTTTTGTTTGAGAACTGAAAGCTGATGGCCACTATGCTGGCTTTGTCCTGCGCGAAAATCTGGTGGCGATATCGCTGGATGATATGCAGTCAGTGACTGGTGCCGCCTTGGTGGGTCAGGGTGACACTGCCGATCTGGTGGTGCCGGAACTGTAGGCGTTTGGCCGCGCGTTAAGGTGCTGCCTGTTCGCTTGTCAGTGCCTGTGTCATGCCGTCTTGCATCATGGTGGTCAGACGGGTGACCACCATCTGCACAAATGTATCGTCCTCGGCCAGTGCGTCGGGGAACAGGCTGGGCAGTGACATCAGGTTTTTCACGATGGTTTGGGGTGTTTGATCGCGGGTCAACTGGGTCAGTTCTTCCGCGCGTGGGTCGCGCAGGGCGTAAGTCTCGTCTGTCTCGGTCCGCCCTAGTGTATAGCGCATCCACGCGGCCACCGCGAAGGCGAAGGGGGCCAGAGGCTGACCTGCCGCTTGGGCATCAAGGGCCGGGGCCAATATTCGCTGGGGCAGCTTTTCGGTGCCGTCCATGGCGATCTGATAGGTCTGGTGATGCAGATGGGGGTTGGAAAACCGCGCGATCAGGGCGTCGGCGTAGTGTTCGAAATCCACGCCCGCCAGCTGTGGCAGGGTCGCGGCGGCGGCTGCCAGATGGCGGCGCACCAGCAGGTTCAGCACCGGGTTTGCCATGACGTCTGCCACATGGGTGCAACCGGCCAGAAAGCCCGCGTACGCCAGCATCGAATGGGCCCCGTTGAGCATCCGAAGCTTCATTTCCTCGTAGGGTTTTACATCCGCGACGAACATCGCACCGGCGCTTTCCCAATACGGGCGGCCTGTGGGGAAATGATCCTCAATGACCCATTGCGAGAATGCTTCGGTCTCGATTGCGGCGGCATCTGCGTGGCCGGTCATCCGTGCGGCAGCAGCCAGCGTTGCGTCGGTGGCGGCGGGGGTGATCCGGTCAACCATCGTGGACGGAAAAGCCACGTCATTGGCGATATGGTTGGCGACTTCAGGCAGGGCGCGGCGGGCGAAGTCCACCAGCAGGCCCTGCAGCATCGTGCCGTTGTCGGGCAGGTTGTCGCAGCACAGAACGGTGAAGGGCGGTACGCCAGCAGCATGGCGGGCGTGCAGCGCCCAGACCATCAGTCCCGCGACGCCCACGGGGGCATCCGGTTCGTTTAGATCGTGCGCGATGGCAGGGTGCACAGTGTCTACGCCACCGGTGCTGCGGTCGATGCCATAGCCCTTTTCGGTGACGGTGATTGAAACAATCTGCGTGGCGGGCGCGGTCATTGCGTCCAGCACGGCGGCGCGGTCAGGACCGAGGCAATAGGCGTGGGCGATCGAGCCGATGATGCGCGCGGTGCTGCCTTCGGCGCTGCGCTCGATCAGGGTGAACAGCCCGTTTTGCGGAGCCAGTTGCGCGGCAGTCTCAGGGCTGCGCAGGCTGACGCCAGTGATCCGCCAGTTGCCGCCGCTGTGAGCTAGGGCGGTGTCGGTATAGACTGCCTGATGCGCCTTGTGAAAGGCACCCAAGCCCAGATGCACGATGCCTGCGCGATGCTCTGACGGCGTATAGCCGGGGCGCGTGACATCGCTTGGCAGATCGTTGAGACTGGTCAGTCTCATGCACGCACCCTAGGCTCGAGCGCGGCCACGACGCCGCGCAATTCGGCCAGACCCTTGAGGCGTCCGATCAGCGGATACCCCGGCTGGGCCTTTCGGCCGTGGTCGTCTAGAATGTCCTGTCCGTGGTCGGGTCGGAACGGGATAGACCAGTCGGCGCGGCCTGTGGTGCGGCGGCGGGCCTCTTCACGCAGGGCAGCTTCGATCAGGGCGACCATGTCGGTATCGCCGCCCAGATGCTCAGCCTCGTGGAACGATCCGCGCAGGTATTGGGACTCGCGTTTTACGTTTCGCAGGTGCAGGAAATGCACGCGATCGCCCAAGCGGTCCATCATCCCCGGCAGGTCATTGTCGGGCCGCGCACCCAGAGAGCCGGAGCACAGCGTAATGCCGTTCGAGGGACTGTCGACGTCATCGACCAGCGCCTGATAGTGCGCCTCGGTCGACATAACGCGGGGCAGGCCCAGCAGCGGCACGGGTGGATCGTCGGGATGGCAGCACAGACGCAGGCCCAGCCGTTCGGCGGTGGGTATGATCTGGGTCAGGAAATCCAGCAGGTTGCGGCGCAGGCGATCCTCGCCGATGCCATCGTATTCGGCCAGGTGCCCGCGCACATCTTCAAGCGAGAAGTTTTCAGCGGCACCGGGCAGACCGAAGACCACGTTCTCGGCCAGCTGCGTTTTGCGGTCTTCCGACATGGCGGCAAAGCGGCGGGCGGCTTCGTGCTGAAGGGCTGGGTCAAAGTCGTCCACAGCGCCCGGACGGGACAGAATGTGCAGATCGAAGGCTGCGAAATCGGCCAGGTCGAACCGCATGCATGTGGCACCAGAAGGCAAGCGCCACGCCAGATCGGTGCGGGTCCAGTCGAGCACGGGCATGAAGTTGTAGCAGATCACCTCGATGCCGACGGCGGCCAGGTTTTCCATGCTGGTGACGTAGTTGGCGATATGCGCGCGCCAGTCGCCGCGCTGTTTCTTGATGTCTTCGGACACTGGCAGGCTTTCGACCACGTCCCACGCCAGACCCGAAGGGCTGCCGTCTTTCTTGCTGGCAACTTCGCGTTGACGCTGTGCTATTTCCTTGGGTGACCATACGGTGCCGGTGGGAATGTGGTGCAGCGCCGAGACGATGCCTTCGACCCCTGCCTGCAGCGTGTCGTCGATTGAGACCATGTCGCGCGGGCCAAACCATCGCCATGTCTGTTTCATCTGGGAATCCCTCCGAGTCGTCGTTGAGATCACCTTATCAGTTAGAACAATTGCTGACTAGTATGGAAGTATGGTAGTTAACGAGTGGGAGGAGAGCGAATCATGTATGCAGACCGCACCACAGCCGTAACGCTGGACGCATCCGCGCCGATCACGCCGCAGATCTACGCACAGCTACGCGATGCGATCATTCGCAACCGCTTTGCCCCCGGTGACCGTATTTCCGAAAGCGAGATCGCCAAATCCTGCGATGTCAGCCGCCAGCCGGTGCGCGAGGCGTTCATTCGTCTGGCCAGTGAAGGCTTGCTGGCGATCCTGCCCCAGCGCGGCACGGTCATTACCAAGATCAATTACACCGATGTGCTGAACGCGCGCTTTTTGCGCGAGGCGATTGAGGCCGACATCGTGGCGATCTTGGCCGACAATCCAGATGCGGCCCTGATCCGCGAGTTGCGCATGCAGCTGACGGCCCAGCAGGGCATCGCCCGCGACAGGCCGACGGATTTTATCGAACTCGACGAACGCTTTCACCGTACGCTGGCGGATGCTGCCGACAAACGTGGTGCATGGCGGCGGATCGAAGGGCTGAAATCGCAGATGGACCGCGTGCGGTTCCTGTCGCTAGGGCAGTTCCCTGCTGAGAAGCTGGTGGCCCAGCATGCTGACCTCGTGGACAGCATCGAGCGCGGCGAGATGATTGCCGCCAACGCAGCCATTCGCAGCCACCTGCGCGAAGTGTTGATCGACCTGCCGCGCATCCTGGCGGCCAACCCCGAATTTTTCGAATTGCCGGAGGCGGGAATACCGACGCCGGTCAATGCACCCATCCTAGGAGGAGATATACGATGACTTTCAACTGGAAAAAGCCGGCCATGGCCGCAGCCATTGCCGCACTGACAGCCATGCCTGTTTTCGCGCAGGAAATGACGCTGAAACTGGGTCACCTGGCCAACGAGGACAACCCGTGGCATCTGGCTTCGGTCAGGTTCGGTGAAGAGCTTTCGGCGCTAACCGATGGCCGTATCGCGGTCGAAGTGTTCCCCAACGAGTCGCTGGGCAAGGAAATCGACCTGATCAACGGCATGCAGCTGGGCACCGTCGACATGACCATTACCGGCGAAAGCCTGCAAAACTGGTCGCCGATGGCGGCTCTGCTGGCTGTGCCTTATGCGTATAAATCCATCGAACACATGGACGAAGTGGCATCGGGCGAGATCGGTGACCAGATCGAAGCGCAGATCGTCGCAAACGCGCAGATCCGCCCCATCGCCTATTTCGCGCGTGGTCCGCGCAACCTGACATCGAACCGCCCCATCGCGTCGCCTGACGAGTTGAACGGTCTGAAAATGCGCGTGCCGAACGTGCCGCTGTTCATCGACGTATGGTCGGCGCTTGGTGCAGCCCCCGGTCCGATGGCGTTCTCCGAGGTTTTTACCTCGTTGCAAAACGGCACCATCGAAGCACAGGAAAATCCGCTGGCGCTGATCCGTTCAGCCAGCTTTAACGAAGTGCAAAGTCACGTGAACTTGACCGAGCATGTCCGCTCGTGGATCTACCTGACCATCGCGGAAAGCACGTGGCAGGAGCTGAGTGAAGACGATCAGGCCGCCGTGATGGAGGCCGCAGCCCGCGCCCAGACCTATGAGCGCGAATTATTCGAAGCCAGTGTTGCGGATGACCGCGCGCATCTGGAAGCAAACGGCATGACCTTTGTCGAAGTGGACGGTGCCGCCTTTGCAGCCGCTGCCAAGGATGCCGTGCTGAGCAACGTCAGCGACGAGATCCGCCCGACCGTCGAAGACCTGTTCGCCGAATAAGGCGCATTTATGCCTGATAAGATCGACCGGCGCGGCACTTGCTGCTGCGCTGGTTTCACCCTTTGCCGTTTGGAGCGCTGCGACATGCGACACGCCGAAACTCTCATTCGCATTCTGACCGTACTGGCCCGCACCGGTGCCGGTATCGCCTTTGCCGTACTGATTGTTGCAGTTCTGGTACAGGTTGTTGGTCGCTTTACCGGCAGCTCTCCGGTCTGGACCGAAGAGCTGACCCGCTTTGCGCTGCTTTATATGATCGCCTTTGGCGCGGGGCTCTCGTTTCGCACGGGCGATCTGGTGAATGTCGATGTGGTCAGTGAATCGCTGCCCGGCAGGATGCCAAAGGCTTTGCGGTTTTTCTCGGCTGCCGCGACGGCTGGATTGGCGCTGGTGTTGCTGATGCCTGCGTGGAAATACATCAGCATCGGCCGGATGCAGACCGCGCCCGCGCTGGGTATCCGAATGGATTACGTGCATATGACGATGTTTATCCTGCTTGGCGGACTTGCGCTGTTTGCTGTGTTGCGCTGCATCGCCATGCTGGCCGGTGCCGAAGACGGCACTCCCCAAAAACCCGAAGAGGAATAAGGCCGTGGCCGTTACCATTCTGCTTGTCGTATTCGCCTTGGGCCTGACTATCGGCATTCCCGTGGCCATCACCCTTGGCCTGTCGTCGCTGGCCTATCTGGTCTATGTGGGCATCCCCATCGTGGTGATGCCGCAAAAGATGTATGCGGGCATGGATGTATTCGTGCTGCTGTCTATTCCGGGCTTTATCCTTGCCGGGAACCTGATGAACCGTGGCGGGATCACACAGCGGATCATCCGCTTTGCCAATGCGCTGGTGGGTTGGATCAGGGGCGGTCTGGGTCTGACAAATATCGCGGCGTCGATGCTGTTTGGCGGTATTACCGGCACCGCCGTTGCCGATGCCGCGTCTATCGGCGGCGTGATGATCCCCGGCATGAAAAAGGCGGGCTACCCGGCAGATTTCTCGGCGGCTGTCACGGCTGCGTCGTCGACCGTGGGGCCGATCATTCCGCCCTCGGTGCCGATGATCATCGTGGG
>JAGXHE010000023.1 GCA_024636445.1 Sulfitobacter sp. | reverse complement strand
TGCCGCGCGGCTGGCAAGCGCCGCCGCTTCGGGTTCGGGCATGAATTTGACCGCATCGAAACCCGCCACGCGGTAGCATTCGGTCAGATCGGTCAGCGCCTGCGCGTTGCGCGCCGCATTGGCGCTGTGAAACAGCACCGGACGCCCGGACAGCGCGGTGTCGAAGGTCAGACCGCTTTCTGCCTCGGCGCGTGCCTTCATCGTGGCCAGAAACCGCGCAACGATGGTGATGAAATCCTGCCGTTCATTCAGCAGCATCCGGGATTCGCGCATCAGGGACGTGCCCAACAGACTTTTGAGCGCACGCATATAGCGCCCCTCGTCCCCCGCGATCAGTGCGGCATTGGCGGGGCGTCCGTACAGGGCCTTGCGCGATTCAAAATCGAAGAACACCGCCGTGGGCAACGTCTGCTCATCAGGTTCGAGCGCGACCAACTGCGTCTGGCCATCTACCGCATAACCTGCTGCCGAATTCGAGGTGCCGAAATCAATTCCAAGGGTTGCCATGTCGTCACTGCCTGAAAATGTGCGAAAGTCGCCGCCATAACGCTTTGGTTCTGCCCGCGCAACATGGCGGCGCTGGTCAAAGCCAAAGGAACTGGCTAGCCTTTTGAAAAATCAACATGGGAGTCTCAAATGTTACACATCCGCTCGCTTATGCTGGGGGTCGCGTCTGCAGCGTTGATCGCCGGGTCCGCCTTGGCCAAGGACGACATCACCGTCGCCATGCAGCTGGAACCACCGCACCTTGATCCCACCAGTGCCGCCGCTGGCGCCATTGATTCGGTTCTCTATTCCAACGTGTTCGAGGGCCTCACCCGCTTTATGGGCGACGGGTCGATCGTGCCCGGACTGGCCGAAAGCTGGGAGATTTCCGACGATGGCCTGACCTATACGTTCAAGCTGCATGAGGGCGTGACGTTCCACGACGGCACCACGATGGACGCCGAAGACGTGAAGTTCAGCCTCGACCGTGCCCGCGCCGAAGACAGCGTGAATGCGCAAAAGGCGCTGTTCGCAGGGATCACGGATGTTGAGGTAGTCGACCCGACCACCGTAAAAGTCACGCTGACCGAGCCGAACGGCAATTTTCTGTTCAACATGGCATGGGGCGACGCGGTGATCGTTGCACCCGAAAGCATCGAGACGATCAAACAGACGCCCATCGGCACCGGCGCGTTCAAATTCGTGAACTGGGTGCAGGGCGACAAGATCGAGCTGGAACGCAACGACGCCTATTGGGGCGACGCGCCCGCGCTGGCCAAGGCAACGTTCAAGTTCATTTCGGACCCGACCGCCGCCTTTGCCGCGGTGATGGCCGAGGATGTGGACGCATTTGCAGGCTTTCCGGCCCCCGAGAACCTGCCGCAGTTCGAGGCTGACCCCCGCTTTCAGGTGCTGGTCGGCAGCACTGAGGGTGAAACGATCCTGTCCACCAACAACGCGCAGCCGCCGTTCGACAACGTGAAGGTCCGCGAGGCGCTGGCCCATGCCATCGACCGTCAGTCGATCATCGACGGTGCGATGTTTGGCTACGGCACGCCCATCGGCACGCACTTTGCACCGCACAATCCGGCCTATGTCGATCTGACCGGAATGAGCGAATATGATCCTGAAAAATCCAAGGCTCTGCTGGCCGAAGCAGGCTTTCCCGACGGGTTTGAAACCACGTTGCACCTGCCGCCCCCATCCTATGCCCGTCGCGGCGGCGAGATTGTCGCGGCGCAACTGGCCGAGGTCGGCATCAAGGCCGAGATCATCAACGTCGAATGGGCGCAGTGGCTGGAATCGGTGTTCAACGGCAAGAACTTTGGCCTGACCATCATCTCGCACACCGAACCGATGGATATCGGCATTTACGCCGACCCCGAATATTATTTCCAGTATGACAACGCCGATCTGCAGGCGCTGATGACCGAATTGAACAGCACCACCGATCCCGAGGCGCGCGACGCACTTCTGGGAGACGCCCAGCGCATGATTTCCGAGAATTATGTGAACGGCTATCTGTTCCAGCTGGCCATGCTGTCGGTCGCCAAGGCCGAACTGCAAGGACTGTGGACCAATGCGCCGACGCAGGCGACCGATCTGACCGGTGTCAGCTGGTCGGAATAACCCCCGTTCAATCGCGACCAAGGGCGGCGGCGACGTCGCCCTTTTTCTTTTTCTCCAAAGGATACAGGCAATGGACATTTATAAATCGGGCGCACGCCCCCGCACGCAAGCCCCCGCCGAATATTTCACCGGCGATGTCTGGCAAGATCCGGTTGTGACCGCCCCCGAACCCGCAAGGCTGCGGGCGCTGGTGGTGACCTTTTCCGCCGGTGCGCGCACCGCCTGGCACACACATCCGCTGGGTCAGACGCTGTATGTTCTGTCGGGCGAAGGACGCATCGCGTTGCGCGGTCAGCCGCCGCGTGTGATGTCGGCGGGCGATACCATCTGGATACCGCCGCACGAAGAACACTGGCACGGTGCCGCGCCCGACACCGAGATGGTGCATATGGCGATGCAAGAGGCGTTGGACGGCAATGCCGCCGACTGGCTGGAGCATGTCAGCGACGCCGACTACGCCCTTGTGCCGCAGCGCTGATCAGAACCGCGCCGCCAACTGCATTACGTTGGTGCGGACCTGATCGCGCACAGACCCACCGCGCGGCACATCGCGCAGCGTGGTGAACCACGCGGGGTCAGGGTTTCGCCCGCGTTTGTTCCCCTGAAACGTCAGCCCGCGCAGGATCTGTTCAGCGGCCTCAGGCAACACCGGCGGCACTGCGTATCCGTTCAACGTGGCCCAGACTCCCGTCCACAGCCGCCCTGCGGACCATGGATTATAGCCGCCGCCACCCAGTACCAGCAGGCGCGGTGCCATGCCCATCAACCCTTGCACGATCTGCCAATGCGCGTTGTTGGACAGCGACAGGTGCGATTGCGGGTCGTCGGCCACCGCATCCGCCCCGCATTGCAGCACGATCGCATCCGGCCAGAACGCGGCAATCGCGGGCAGGATCAGCCCGTCGCGGATCAGCGCCATTTCATCGTCGTTCAGATGGCGGGGCACCGGCAGATTGAACACATTGCCTGCGCCGGTCTCTTCCAAGGCACCGGTGCGCGGCCAAAGCCCTGCCTCGTGCACCGACAGCACCAGCGTGTCGGGATCATCCTCGAACCCGCGCTGAACGCCGTCGCCGTGATGCGCGTCAATGTCGATATATGCGATGCGCGCAGCGCCGTTCGCCCGCAGCGACCGGATCGCCAGAACCGGATCGTTGAGATAGCAAAAGCCGCTGGCACGATCCGGCATGCCATGATGCGTGCCGCCTGCGGGGTGAAACACGGTGCCGCCACGTGCGAGCAGCTCGCCCGCCAACAGCGACCCGCCTGCAGCAGTCGCCGGACGGCGAAACATCTCGGCAAAGACCGGATTGGATGTCGTGCCAAGGTGGTGACGCGCGCGCACCTCTTCGGTGACGTCCTGCTCGTCCTCGGCGCGGACCAGTGCAGCGACATATTCCGGCGTGTGCCATCCCATAAGTGCCAGAGGCTTGGCGCGGGGACTGGTGATATAGACATCGCGCGGCAGCCAACCCAGCGCGCGTGACAGATCGATCACCGTCGACACCCGCGGCACCCGCAGCGGGTGCCAGCGCCCATAGGTCGAGGCGCGGTAAATCTCGTGCCCGATAAAAAGCGGACGCGGCAAGGGACCAAGGGCACACATGAGGCACATTAGATCACGTTTCCGATCGACAAGAACAGCACCCGCTGGCAGTTTTCGCAGCGTTCCTGCTTTTGCTGCGTTGTCAGCGCTAGACCCTGTCGCAATCCGCGCCTAACGTGCCCGCAATGCTACGATATACTCTCAAACGCCTTCTCTCACTTTGCATCAGTCTGGCCGTTGCCTCGCTGGTGATATTCTTCGTGATCGAGGTGGCTCCGGGTGATCCTGCGACCTTTATGCTGGGCATCAACGCGCAGCCCGACACCCTTGCCGCCTTGCGCGCCGAGCTGGGGTTGGACGTGCCGAAATGGCAGCGCTACCTGTCGTGGATCGGCGGATTGCTGACGGGCGATTTCGGCACATCCTACACCTACCGCACACCCGTTGCGCAGATGATCGCAGACCGTTTGTGGGTGTCTCTTCCGCTGGCGATCTATGCGCTGACGCTGAGCACCGTCATCGCCTTTCCCACCGGGATCTACGCCGCGTCGCGTCGTGGCAAGGCAGGCGATACCGCCGTGATGGGGGCCACGCAGCTGGGCGTCGCGATCCCGAATTTCTGGTTCGCGATGATGCTGGTGCTGCTGTTCGCGATCAACCTGCGCTGGTTCAGCGCCGGTGGCTTTGTCGGATGGGACAACGGGCTGGGTGCGGGCCTGTGGTCGCTGACCCTGCCCGCGATTTCGCTGGCCTTGCCGCAGGCGGCGATCCTGTCGCGGGTAATGCGATCCGCGCTGCTTGATGTGCTGGGCGAGGATTTCATGCGCACCGCACGGGCCAAGGGGCTGACCCGCGGACAGGCGCTGTGGCGGCACGGGCTGCGCAATGCGATGATCCCGGTTCTGACGATCATCGGGCTGCAATTCTCGTTCCTGCTGGCGGGGGCGATCATCATCGAACAGGTGTTCTATCTGCCGGGTCTGGGGCGGCTGGTGTTCCAGTCGATCAGTGCGCGGGATCTGATCGTGGTGGAAAGCGTGGTGATGCTGCTGGTCTTTGCCGTGATCATGGTGAACTTTGCCGTCGATCTGGCCTATGCCCTTGTCGACCCGCGTCTAAGGAGCCGCACATGAGCCGCAATCTGATCATCGGCGGCGTGCTGACGGTGCTGGTCGTACTGGCCGCCCTGATCAGCTTTGTCTGGACGCCCTTTACGCACACCGCGATGGATATCCCGCAAAAGCTGCAGACGCCGAACATGACGCACTGGCTGGGCACCGACCATTTCGGGCGCGATATTCTGTCGCTAATTATGGTGGGCGCGCGGACTTCGATTGCCGTGGCCTTTGTCGCGGTGGGCATTGGCATGTTGATCGGCGTGCCGCTGGGCCTGTGGGCCGCTGCACGCAATGGCAGTTGGATCGATGAGCTGATCATGCGCGGCAACGATCTGGTCTTTGCCTTTCCCAGTCTGGTCATCGCCATTCTGATCACCGCGGTTTTCGGGGCCAGTGCGATCAATGCGATCATCGCCATCGGTATTTTCAACATTCCGGTCTTTGCCCGCGTCACCCGTGGCGGTGCGCTGCCGATCCTTGCGCGCGAATTCATCATGGCGGCTCGGGTTTCGGGCAAAGGCGACGCGCGCATCGCGTTCGAGCATGTGCTGGGCAATGTCGCCAATCTGCTGATCGTGCAGGCGACGATCCAGTTCTCGCTGGGCATTCTGGCCGAGGCGGCGCTGTCCTATGTGGGCCTTGGCGCACAGCCACCCACGCCCAGCTGGGGCCGGATGCTGGCCGATGCGCAGACGCTGGTCAGTATCGCGCCGCATATGGCGCTGATCCCCGGCTGTGCGATCATCATCACGGTCCTGGGTCTGAACCTGCTGGGTGACGGGTTGCGCGACATGCTGGACCCACGTCTGCGGGTGGCACGGGTATGAGCCTGCTGAGCGTTCAGAACCTGACGATGGGCATCCACAACCATCCGGTGCTGCGGGATGTAACCTTCGAGGTGGCAAGGGGCGAGGTCGTGGCCATCACCGGCGAAAGCGGCTCGGGCAAGTCGATGACGGCGTTTTCGGTAATGGGTCTTATGCCCGACGGATCGCACGCCACCGGACGGATCATGCTGGACGACACCGACCTGCTGACCCGCACCGAGGCGCAGATGTGCGCCCTGCGCGGCAATGCCATCGGCATGGTGTTTCAAGAGCCGATGACGGCGCTGAACCCGGTGAAAAACATTGGCGACCAAGTGGCCGAAACGATCCTGATTCATGGCGCAGGCACCCGCGCCGAGGCGATGAAGACCGCCGCTGAAACCCTTACGCGCGTGGGCCTGCCGCAGGACCGATTTCCGCTTGGTCGCTTTCCGCACGAATTGTCTGGTGGCCAGCGCCAGCGGGTGGTGATCGCAATGGCCATCGCCCTGCGCCCCGCGCTGCTGATCGCGGACGAGCCGACCACGGCGCTGGACGTCACCACACAGGCGCAAATACTGAAGCTGCTGGCAAAACTGGCGCGCGAAGATGACATGGGCCTGTTGATGATTACCCATGATCTGGCCGTGGTATCCGAGATGGCCGACCGCATCGTGGTGATGCAGCACGGCGAGATCGTCGAACAGGGCGATACCGCGCATCTGCTGCGCAACATGCGCCATCCTTATACCAAACTGCTGTTTGCCGCCTCGACCCATCAGGTGGACCTGCCCACGCGAAAGTCCGACGCGTCCTTGCTGAAAGTTGACGGGGTCAGCCGCGATTACCGCACCCCGCGCAAGACACTGTTCGGCGCGCCGGGTACGTTCCGGGCGGTGGACAACGTCAGCTTTGACATCAAGAAGGGCGAGCGTCTTGGCCTTGTCGGGGAAAGTGGCTGTGGAAAATCGACCCTGACACGGGCGATTCTGGGCCTTGAGGACGTGCAGAGCGGCACGATCACCCTGAACGGCGCGCCGGTGTTTTCAGCAGGCAAGGCCAACCTTGCCGTACGCCGCAACATGCAGGTGGTGTTCCAGGACCCCTACGGCAGCTTCAACCCGCGCCACCGCGTGTCGCGGCTGATCACCGAACCGTTCTATCTGCTGGACGATCCGCCCAAGGGGCAAGCCCGCACCGACCTGATCGCTGAAACGCTGGAGGCTGTCGGCCTGTCCGCGGCAGATGCCGACAAATATCCGCACCAGTTTTCCGGCGGACAGCGCCAGCGTATCGCCATTGCCCGTGCCTTGATCATCCGGCCCGAAATCATCGTATTCGACGAGGCGGTAAGCGCGCTGGATGTGTCGGTGCGCGCGCAGATCCTGGACCTGCTGGCCGACCTGTGCCGCCAATACGACCTGACCTATCTGTTCATAAGCCACGACCTGAGCGTCGTGCGGACGGTGACCGACCGCGTGCTGGTCATGCAGTCGGGCCAGATCGTCGAACACGGAGCGACCGAACAGGTCTTTTCCAACCCGCAGCATCCCTACACCCAAACTCTGATCGCCGCAGCGCCGTCGCTGCCCGACCTGACAGACATGACAGACGAGGCCACCGCCCATGCCCAATCCCCTTTGGTTTGACCCTACCGAAATCCTGATTGGCGGCACGTGGAAGCCCTGCGCCAATGGCCAGACAATCCCGCTGATCAACCCGTCGGACGGCAGCGAACTGGCACATATCGCCCGTGGCGGCACCGATGACATCGACGCAGCCGTATCCGCCGCGCGATCGGCGCTGGATCGCGCATGGGGCCGGATGACCGCGCTTGAGCGTGGGCGCATCCTGACCGAGATCGGTCGCCGTGTGCTGGACTATGTCGACACGCTGGCCGAAATCGAGGCCTGCGACGTGGGCAAACCGCTGGGACAGGCCCGCGCCGATGCGGTGGCGCTGGCGCGGTACATGGAGTTTTACGGCGGTGCTGCGGATAAGGTGCATGGTGCCACGATCCCCTATCTGGACGGCTACACCGTCTATACATTGCGCGAACCGCATGGGGTCACCGGGCATATCGTGCCCTGGAACTATCCGATGCAAATCATCGGGCGCAGCGTCGGTGCCGCGCTGACGATGGGCAACGCCTGTGTTCTGAAACCTGCAGAAGAGGCCTGTCTGACCGCGCTGGCTTTTGCCCGCATCTGTCAGGAGGTCGGCCTGCCCGATGGTGCGCTGAACGTGGTCACGGGGCTTGGCGTCGAAGCAGGCGCGGCGCTGTCGGGGCATCCGGGAATAAACCACATCAGCTTTACCGGATCGGTGCGCACCGGTGCATTGGTGCAACAGGCCGCAGGGGCGAACGTGGTGCCGGTGACGCTGGAATTGGGCGGCAAATCCCCGCAACTGGTGTTCGACGACGCCGACATCGACGCGGCCCTGCCGTTTCTGGTGAACGCGGGCATCCAGAATGCGGGCCAGACCTGTTCGGCCTCGTCCCGTATCCTGGTGCAGCGCGGTGTCTACGACGCCGTGCGTGACCGCATGGCAGAAGCATATAGCGCGCTGACAGTCGGTCCCGCGATGGACGACCTGCGCGTGGGCCCGGTGATCTCGGCCCGGCAGCGCGACATTGTGCAGGGGTTTCTGGACAAGGGTGCTGATCTGACCATCGCCGCCACCGGACAGTTGCAGAACGCACCCGAAAACGGGGCCTATGTGCTACCGACGCTGTTTGCCGACGTGCCACCCGACCACACGCTGGCCCGCGACGAGATTTTCGGCCCGGTACAGGTGCTGATCCCCTTCGACACCGAAGAAGAGGCGGTGCAGATCGCCAACAGCACTGATTACGGTCTGGTTGCCGCGATCTGGACCGCGAATGGCGCGCGCCAGATGCGGCTGGCACGTGCGTTGCGTGCGGGGCAGGTGTTCATCAACAACTATGGCGCAGGCGGCGGGGTCGAACTGCCCTTTGGCGGCACCGGCAAATCGGGACATGGTCGCGAAAAGGGGTTCGAGGCGCTTTACGGGTTTTCCACGCTGAAAACCGTCGCGGCCCATCACGGCTGATTATACGCAGGGAGAGAGACATGCGACTACAGGGACAAACAGCGATCGTCACCGGCGCGGCTTCGGGTTTTGGCGAGGGCATCGTGCGCCGCTTTGCCGCCGAAGGGGCCCGCGTTCTGGTGGCTGACATCAACGGCGAGGGGGCCGCGAAAGTGGCTGCCGATCTGGGGGCGGAATACTGTCAGGTCGATGTGGGCAATGGTGCGTCTGTGCAGGCGATGGCCGATATCGCGCTCAAGTCTTTGGGACAAGTCGATATTCTGGTGAACAACGCGGGCATCACCCATATGCCACAGCCGATGGAAACCGTGAGCGAAGAAGACTTTGACCGCGTGTTCAACGTCAACATGAAGTCGGTCTATCTGACCGCACGCAGCCTGGTCCCCCACATGAAGGCACGCGGAACCGGCGCGATCCTGAACATCGCGTCAACCGCTGGCGTGTCGCCGCGCCCGAACCTGAACTGGTACAACGCGTCGAAGGGCTGGATGATCACCGCGACCCGCACGATGGCGGTCGAGCTGGCCCCCAGCGGTGTGCGCGTCAATGCGCTGAACCCTGTGGCAGGCGAAACGCCGTTGCTGAAATCATTCATGGGGGAAGACACCCCGGAAATCCGCGCCAAGTTCCTGTCGACGATACCGCTGGGCCGCTTTTCCCAACCCGAGGATCTGGCGAACGCGGCGCTTTTCCTATGCTCGGACGAGGCAAGCATGATCACCGGCGTCGCCATGGAAGTCGACGGCGGGCGCTGCATATGAAACCTGAGACTCTGACATGATGATACCCGGCCCCCGCAATCTGCTGACCGACGTGCCCGGCCTGCGTGTCGGCAACGCCACCGATCAGGCACTGAAATCGGGGGCCACTGTGGTGACTGCTGACGAACCCTTTGCCGCGTCGGTCGCGGTGATGGGCGGCGCGCCAGGCAGCCGCGAAACCGACCTGTTGCAGCCGGACAAATCGGTGGCGGCAGTCGATGCGCTGGTGCTGTCGGGCGGCTCTGCCTATGGGCTGGATGCCTGTTCGGGTGTCGTTGACGGTCTACGCGCCGCGGGGCGTGGGTACCGCGTGGGCGATGCGGTGATCCCATTGGTGCCGGGGGCGATCATCTTCGATCTGCTGTCGGGCGGTGACAAGGATTGGGACGAGAACCCCTATCGCACGCTGGGCCGCGCGGCGCTGGATGCGGCAAGCGACACCTTTGATCTGGGCAGCGTTGGTGCTGGCACCGGAGCGATGACGGCGATGATGAAGGGCGGGCTTGGGTCGGCCTCGCTGGTGCTGCCGGATGGCACGACCGTGGCGGCATTGGTGGCGGCGAACCCGATGGGTGCCGTGACCACGCCGGGCGACAGGCATTTCTGGGCCGCACCCTTCGAGATCGAAGGCGAGTTTGGCGGCCTTGGCCCCGACCCCGCCAGCGGATTGGGCCGCACATTGGACAGCCGCAAGGTCAGCGCGGCGATCGAGCGGGCCAACACCACAATTGCCATCGTCGCGACCGACGCGAGCCTGTCCAAGGCGCAGTGCCAGCGCGTTGCGTGGGCGGCGCATGACGGCATTGGGCGGGCCTGCGTGCCTGCGCACAGTCCGGGTGATGGCGATCTGGTCTTTGCCCTGTCCACAGGCGCACGCGCGATGCAGGATGATCACCGCGACCTGGCGTTGATCGGCCATGCTGCCGCACTGTGTCTGTCGCGGGCCATTGCGCGCGGTGTCTTTCTGGCCCACGCTGAACCGGATGATCTGCTGCCCTGCTGGAGTGACCTCAATGCCTGAAATGACCGATCTTTATGGCCTGCCGGTGTCCGGCGCGGACACTGCTGCCCTGCAAGGCGTCGATGACTTTGTACACGGGTTCATCAGCTTTCAGACCAAGGCCGCCAATGTGCTGAAGGCCGCCGAGGCCGCGCCCGACTGTGCGCTGGTCAACGCCTATGCCGCGATCCTGTATATGCTGCTGGAGGCGCCCGTGGCCCCGCAACTGGCTGCGCCGTTCCTGAAAGCCGCAGAGGCTGCTGCCCCGAAGGCGACCCCGCGTGAGCAGGCCACGGTGAACGCGGCACGGCTGTTTCACGACGGCAAGATCCCCGAACTGATCGCCCTGTGCGAAGAGACCATCCGCCGCTATCCGCGTGATATGGTGATGTTGAAATTGGGCCAGTACCACACGTTCAACATCGGCGATTTTCCCGCGATGCTGCGGATTGCGACCCGTGTTTTTCCCGCTGCCGATGACATCGCCTATGCCCACGGCATGTTGGCCTTTGGCTACGAGGAATGTCACCTGCTGGATCAGGCAGAGGTTGCCGCACGCCGTGCGATGGAGTTGCGCCATGACGAGCCTTGGGCGCATCATGCATTGGCGCATATCCATCTGACGCGCGGTGACGTGGCGGAGGGTACGGCGTTTCTGGAAAGCGTGGCGGACACCTGGCACGATCTGAACAGTTTTATGCGCAGCCACAACTGGTGGCATCTGGCGCTGTTCTACATCAGTCAGGGACGGCACGCGGATGTGCTGCGCGCCTATGATGAAAACGTCTGGGGTCTGGCCAAAGACTACAGTCAGGATCAGGTCGGTGCTGTGTCGCTGCTGGCGCGACTGGATTTCGCGGGTATCGACGTGGGCGACCGCTGGGCCGATGTGGTGGATCACGTCGCCCAGCGCGGCGCCGATACGGTCAGCCCGTTTTTGACGCTGCAATATCTCTATGCGCTGGGCCGCAACGACGACCGCGCGGCGCTGGGCGTTATGATGGACGCGATAGGCGCGCGCGCGGCGGACACCGCGCAACACGATCACCGAGCGTGGGCCGAAGTGGCCCTACCGGCTGCCCAAGGAATCGTGGCCCATGCAGATAAGGACTGGGCGCAGGCCGTGCGGCTGATGGGCGCGGCCCTGCCCCGGCTCGCGGAATGCGGCGGAAGCCATGCCCAGCGCGATCTGTTCGAGCAAATCCATCTGGATGCGTTGATGGAAAACGGCGACGTGGCACGGGCACAGCAGGTGTTGGAAATGCGGCGCACCTATGATCCTGATGGCGTGCCGCTGAACCTAATGCTGGCCGAAGTCTACGCCCGCAACGGCCTGCCGGAATTGGCCGCGCAAGCACAGGCCCGCACTGCCGGAAGTTCGGCAACTTAGCTGTCGCTGTCGGCAGGCGCTGCCTCGTCCCTGATCAGACTAGCCTCGTCCGCAGAACCAGAGGTGGCAAGTTACCGGCCACGGTGTCGCATCACACAGCGTCAGGCTGGTTCGCCGGGGCAGCGCGTTCGAATGCGGGCAGCGCGATACAGGCATCGTGAATACCTGCGATTGTTGGATAATCCTGAAGCCCAACCCCAAAGCGTTCGTTGTTCAGCACCTGGGCGAACAGACACAAGTCGGCCAATCCAGGTGTTTCGCCGTGGCAATATGTGCCGGTCTGGGCCTCGGACGACAATCGCGTCTCAAGGCTGGCCATGCCCTGCTCCGCCCATTTGCGGAACCACGCGGCCTTGCCG
>JAGXHE010000161.1 GCA_024636445.1 Sulfitobacter sp. | reverse complement strand
GGGCCAAAGCGGCGCTTGACGCCGACAGCTTGCAACACCTTGCTCACAGCGTCACCCAAGCGGCATTGCGTTTGGACGAGCGCACGCAGGCATCAACGAAGGCCACGCCTTCGACGCCTTCGGCGACGGTCGGGAATATCAGACCATCGGGCAGAGGTTCGCCCACGCGGTGCGCGCGGATGGCCGTGGCGGCGTCGGTGTAGAGATTGGCAAAGGCCTCGAAGTATCCCTCGGGGTGACCGGGGGGAATGCGCGTTCTTTGGCGTGACGCTTGGGATGTTTCGGCCAGACCGCGCGTGATCACCTGTGCTGCCCCGCCGATGGGCGTAATCGTCAGGTGATTGGGATGCTCCTGCGCCCAGGACAGTCCCGCCTTGGTGCCAAAGACCCGGATGCGCAGGCCGTTTTCCAGCCCTGCCGCGACTTGCGAACACCACAGCATCCCGCGCGCGCCGCCCTCAAATCGCATCAGCACGTGGGCGTTGTCATCCAGCGCCCTGCCCGGAACAAAGGCCTGCAGATCGGCGGCCAGCGCTTCGGGCTGCAATCCGGTGATGTGGCGCGCCAGATGCCAGGCGTGGGTGCCGATGTCGCCCGTCGCCCCGCCTGCGCCGCTGCGTGCGGGATCGGTGCGCCAATCAGCCTGCTTGTTGTCGGGCGCGGGCGCGGTGCTGAGCCAGTCCTGCGCATATTCCACCTGAACCAGCCGGATATCGCCCAACTCGCCCGCAGCGATCCGCGTGCGCGCCTCGACCACCATCGGATAGCCGACATAGGTGTGCGTCAGCATGAAAAGCGCGCCTGATTTGTCAGCGGCGGACTGCAGTTTCTTGGCGTCGGCCAGCGTGCCGGTCAACGGCTTGTCGCAGATCACGTGAATGCCACGCTTGAGAAACTCGCGGGCAGCAGGCAGGTGCATGTGGTTGGGTGTGACGATGGCGACGGCCTCGATGCCGTCCTTCAGCCGGGCTTCGCGCTTTGCCATCTCGGTGAAGTCGTCGTAGATGCGCGACGGATCAAGGCCGATGTCCGCCCCCGACGCCTGCGCACGTTCGGGCGTGGACGACAGTGCGCCCGCCACCAGATCAAAGTGACCATCCAGCCGCGCGGCGGTCCGGTGAACGGCACCGATCATCGCACCGGTGCCGCCGCCGACCATGCCCAGCCGGATCGGGCCTTTGCGATCTGCGAAACGGCTCATCTGTCCAGCCCCAGCATCTTGCGGTTGGCCGCGTCATCGGTGCCGCCATCGGCAAAATCGTCAAAGGCGTGCGGGGTGACGCGAATAATATGATCGCGCACGAACTGCGCGCCTTCGCGGGCACCGTCCTCGGGGTGTTTGAGGGCGCATTCCCATTCGACCACGGCCCAGCCGTCAAAATCCATCGCGGCGAATTTCGAGAACACCGCGCCGAAATCGACTTGCCCGTCGCCCAGACTGCGAAAGCGTCCCGCGCGGTTGACCCATGACTGATATCCGCCATAGACGCCCTGACGCCCCGTCGGATTGAACTCGGCGTCCTTGACGTGGAACATGCCGATGCGGTCGGCGTAGATGTCGATATTGTCCAGATAGTCCAGACATTGCAGCACGTAGTGGCTGGGATCGTACAGCATCTTGGCGCGGGCGTGCTGGTCTACGCGGTCGAGGAACATCTCGAAGGTCACGCCATCGTGCAGGTCTTCGCCGGGGTGGATTTCATAGCACAGGTCGACACCGTTTTCATCGGCCAGATCCAGCAGCGGACGCCAGCGCGCGGCCAGCTCGTCAAAGGCAGCCTCGACCAGACCGGCAGGGCGCTGCGGCCACGGATACATATAGGGCCACGCAAGCGCGCCCGAGAACGTGCCGACCGCGGTATGGCCAAGGTTGTGCGCGGCGCGGATGGTCTTTTGCACCTGTTCGACGGCCCAGGCCTGACGGGCGACGGGATTGCCCCGCACCGACGGATCGGCGAACCCGTCAAAGGCCACATCATAGGCAGGGTTTACCGCGACAAGCTGGCCTTGCAGGTGACAGGTGAGTTCTGTGACGGTCAGGCCATGATCGGCCGCCTGCCCTTTCCAGTCGTCGCAATAGGACTTGCTGCTGGCGGCGACATCCAGATCAATCAGGCGGGCATCCCAACTGGGCACCTGAACACCGGCGTAGCCACATTCGGCAGCCCACTTGCAGATATCGGCCCATGTGTTGAACGGCGCTGTGTCGGACGCAAACTGCGCCAGAAACAGGGCGGGGCCCTGTATTGTCTTCATGATGTCCTCCCGTGGGCGCGCCCTCCAGCGCGCATCGTCTGATTCCGGCATCACCTGCCATGTAAACGATTGCCATTAAGGCTCGCATACGTTGCAATCGTTTACAACAGATTTTTCTTGCGCCATTCTGCACGGAAATCTAGGGAACGGTATGGACGGGAAAATTGCCACGATTCAGGATGTTGCGCGGGTTGCCGGTGTGTCGACAGCGACCGTCAGCCGGACGCTGTCAAAGCCTTCGGTCGTCTCGCCAACGACACGCGCCGCCGTTCTTGATGCCGTCGAACAGACCGGCTACCGGATCAACACCACCGCATCGAACCTGCGCCGCCAGCGCACCGGCAGCGTGATCGCGCTGGTGCCGAACCTTGCCAACCCGTTCTTTTCACAGATCCTTGCGGGCATGTCGTCGGTGCTGACCGAGGCGGGGCTGGGCCTGCTGGTGGCCGACACGCAATCCGGCACCGACCCAGACGAGCGGTTGCGGCATTTTCTGGTTTCGGGCGTCGCGGACGGGCTGATCGTGTTTGACGGCACGCTGTCGCCGCAGGTGCTGGACATGCCCGGACGGCCCCCCGTCCTGATGGCCTGCGAGTGGATGGACCGCAACCTGCCATCAGTGACGGTAGACAATCAGGCGGGCGCGCGGCTGGCCGTCGATCATCTGGTGCAAGAGGGGCACAGCCGCATCGGCTATATCGCAGGCCCCGAAGGCAACGTTCTGAGCGTGGCGCGGCAACAAGGCTTTACTGCAGCCCTGCAGATTCACGATCTGCCCTTGCGTGCCGACTGGCAGTACGAGGGCGACTACAGCATGGACAGCGGCATGGTGGCGGCACGGCGGTGGATGGCGATGACCGACCGGCCCACCGCGTTGTTCTGCGCGTCGGACGAAATGGCCGTGGGCTTTGTCGGCGCTGTGCAGCGGGCGGGGCTGCGGGTGCCGGATGATGTCTCGGTGATCGGTTTCGACAATATCGAAGTGGTCCAGCATCTGACTCCGCCGCTGACCACGATCCGCCAGCCCCGCAACCAGATCGGGGTACGGGCGGCGGAAATGCTGATCGAGATGATCTCGGCCGGCAGCCTGTCCGGCCCGTCCGAAGTGATCGATGTCGAGTTCATGCCAAGGTCAAGCGTGGGACCGCCGAGGGCCTAGGTGATGGGGGCCGTTTCGCGCGGAAATCTCAGCCTTACCCCAAAGCCGCCCTGCACATCCTCCAGATGCAGCGTCGCACCGTGCACTTGGGCGATGCCCGCTACCAGGCTTAGCCCAAGACCGTTGCCCGGTGTCGTGCGGCTGCGGTCCAGCCGGTAGAGGCGTCGCAAGACAAGCTCGCGTTCGGCTTCGGGAACACCGGGGCCGGTGTCGATGACGGACAGGTCCACATGGTTTTCACCCGACGATAGTGCGATGGTGATCCTTGTGCCCTTCGGCGTATGGTTCAGCGCATTTTCGATCAGGTTTGCCAGAACCTGCCCCAGTAGGTTCCGGTCGCCCACAATCGGTGGCACCGGATCATCCGGCGTCGCAAACGTCAGGGTCTGCTCACGCTCGGCCGCCGAAGGCTCGTAGACCTCGCACAGGGTCTGACACAGCGCAGTCAGGTCAACCGGCGCGAACCGCGCGCGCGGCGAGCCGCTTTCGATCTGCGCGAGTTGCAGCAGCGAATGGAAGATCGACACGATGCCGTCCAGTTCAGTCAGCGCCTTGTCCAGTTGCGCGCGCTCGGGGCCTTTCAGATCATCGCTCTGGCTCAGATCGTCCAGATGCACGGCGACGCGCTGGATCGGGGTTTTCAGATCATGGGCAATGTCGGACGACACCTGCCGCAGGCTTGCCACGGTATCTTCTTGCGACCGGGCCATCTGGTCGACCTTGGCGGCGATGCGGGCCAGATCGTCGGACCACCCTGTGACGTCGCCAACCCGTGCTTGCAGATTGCCCGAGGTCAATTGATCCAGCACGCTGCTGATCACGGCGACGTGCCGCGCACCCCGGCGGGCCAGAATGAAGCCGCCCGACAGCACAAGCAGGATCGTCGGCAGCAGCGAAAGCACCAGAATGTTCACGAAGACATCGCGCAGGACGTCGATCTGCGCAAGGCCACGGGCGATGGTCAACTGCCCGCCGCGCAGGGACGTGGTCAGCGCCAGATACCGGCCGGTGACCTCGGGATTGCCGGGCAGATGCGACAGGATGCGGTAGCCGTCGGCATCGCGCCCCACAACGGCATTGCCGAAATGCTGACCGTTCGGTGCGAAATAGCTGAGCACCACGCGCTCGGGATCGGTGCTGCGCGCCTCTGCCTCGACCAGGGCGGCCAATGCTGCAGCAGAGGGAGCCGCACGAAACCCTGCCATGTCTTGGGAAAGATCGGCGCGCAAAGTCTGTTCAAACGATCGCTGCGTGTAGACATAGCTCGTCAGCAGCCCCAGCAGCGACACCACCGAGAACAGCAACAGCAGCGCCGCCGCCAGCCGCAGCGGCATCGACCGCAGCAAAAAGGCGCGGCGCACGCTCAACTGTCTATCCTGTAACCGGCACCGCGGACGGTCTTGATCAGCTCCGATTCAAATGGCTTGTCGACCTTGGCGCGCAACCGGCTGATGTGGGTTTCGACCACGTTGGTCATCGGGTCGAACGAGATATCCCAGATCGATTCCAGCAGCATGGTGCGGGTCTGCACGCGCCCCTTGCGGCGGATCAGCAGTTCCAGAATGGCAAACTCGCGCGGCAACAGGTCGATCTGTTGCCCCTCGCGCGTTACCCTGCGCGCGATCAGGTCCATCTCCAGCGAACCTGCGCGCAATACGCTTTCCTGTTCAGCGGCATGCGGACGCCGCGCCAAAGCCGCAACCCGCGCCGACAGCTCGCCAAAGGCAAAGGGTTTCACCAGATAATCATCGCCCCCCGCGTTCAGCCCGCTGATCCGGTCCTCGACGCTTCCCAGCGATGTCAGAAACAGGATCGGCGCATGATTTCCCGCCCCGCGAAGGGTCTTGACCAGCGTCATGCCGTCGATCTCGGGCAGCATGCGGTCGACGACCAGAACGTCATAGGTGCCGCTTGTCGCCTGTATCAACGCTTCGCGCCCATTGGTGACCAGATCGACGCTGTGCCCCTCTTCGCGCAGCCCCCGCGTGATATAGGCACCCGTCGTTGCATCGTCTTCGACCACAAGCAGTCTCATCACATTCTCACTTATCCTTGGCCCGAACGCAGGCCCGGCAGAAGGCCACGACCCGAAGATCGGGGTTCGCACGACCAAGGGCAAGGCCTGCAAGTCAGTTAAACTATTTGTATAGAAGCGCCCAGCCGGGTGTTAGACGCGCCACCCATATGGACATCATCGAACGCAACACAACGGAGCTTTAATCGATGACTTCCACTTCAATATTCCGCCGCTTTGCAAGTTCAACGGCGCTTGTCGCCGCCTTGGGCGCAACCGGCATGACCATGACCGCCGCCGCCCCGGCACACGCCGTTCCAGCCGGAGGTTACGGCGATCTGGTCGAAGCTGTCGCCCCCGCCGTGGTCTTTATCGAGGTCACAGCCAAGGCGCAGCCCGCCAACACGTCCAGACAGCTGCCCGAGGGCATTCCCGATGAACTGCGCCGCCAGTTCGAAGACATGATGCCGCAACAGGGCCAGCGGCCTGCACAGCAGGGTCTTGGTTCGGGCTTCATCATTTCCGAAGACGGCAGGATCGTCACCAACAACCACGTGGTCGAAGGCGCCGAAAGCGTGAAGGTCAAGCTGGCCGACGGACGCAGCTTTGACGCCACGGTGATTGGCAGCGATCCCTTGACCGACGTGGCCGTGCTTCAACTGGACTCCGACGAGAAGATGGCTTTCGTCAACTTCGGAAAGTCCGATGCGATGCGCGCAGGTGACGAAGTCGTCGCTGTCGGCAACCCCTTCGGACTGGGTGGCACAGTGACCACAGGCATCGTCTCGGCGCTGTCACGCGACATCAATTCTGGTCCCTATGACAACTACATCCAGACCGACGCCGCGATCAACCGGGGCAACTCGGGTGGTCCGCTGTTCAACAACGCAGGCGAAGTGATCGGCATGAACACGGCCATCTTCTCGCCGGACGGCGGGTCGGTGGGCATCGGTTTCGCCGTGCCTTCGGATCTGGTTCAGACGATCGTTGCGGACCTGTCGGATGACGGCATGATCACACGCGGCTGGCTGGGCGTTCAGATAAAACCGATGCCTGGGGAAATTGCGCAGGTTCTGGGATTTGATCAGCCCAAGGGCGCAATGATCGAGGCCGTGACCGAAGACAGCCCCGCCGCAAAGGCCGGCCTGACACAGGGCGACATCATCCTATCGTTCAACGAGGTCGAGATCGTCGATACGCGCGACCTGACCCGCGCTGTCGCCTCTACAACGCCCAAGGCTACCGTGCCGGTCAAAATCCTGCACAAAGGTGAGGAAAAGACTCTCGACGTGTCTGTCGGCACAATGCCTGCTCAGGACGCATAAACTCAGATGGGTCGGCGCAGCACCGTTGCGCCGACCCATCCACATCTGCGGCGCAGGATGGGTTGCCTTGATACAAAAGCTGCTTCTGAAATATTATTATTCACACTGCCCCTCAAATGGCCTTGTAGCGCCCGCCATACTCACTACATACCGACGGTCGGTTTGTATCAAGAGGCACCATGGCAAAGACTGAATCAACAACCTCGGAGCCCCCCAAGCGTCGGCGCCTGGCCCCGGAAGAGCGGCGGTTGCACATCCTGGATGCTGCACAAGAGCTGTTCTTTACGCGAGGCTGGGACGACGTCACGATCGCCGACGTGCTGGCCGAGGCGGGCATCTCGAAGGGCGGGTTCTATCACCACTTCACCGCCAAGGAAGATCTGCTTGACGGTGTGGTCGGACGTTTCACCTCCGAAGCTCTGGCCTCGGCCCAAGCCGCACGAGAGACGACCTCGGGCGATGCACTGACGCGGTTCAACGCATTTCTTGCCGAATCCAGCCGCTGGAAGGCCGAGCAGGCTCCGCGCATGAAGTTCCTGATCGACGTTATGATGCGCCCCGGCAATGACATCCTGTTCGCGCGGATCACGGCGGCGGCACACGCGGCCGCAATGCCCGTGCTTTTGGAGATGATCACCCAAGGTGTCGATGAGGGCATCTTTGATGTGTCCGACATCGGTCTTGTTGCCGAAACGATCATGGCCATGTCCCAAGGCCGACGTGCCGTGCTCGAGCGCGCGATCAGCGCCACCGAAACCGGCAATACGGAACAAGCGACGGATATCATGAACGAGCGGATGGTGGCAGAGGGTGCCTTGATCGACCGGATATTGGGCTTGCCCCGTGGCAGCATCGTGCTGTCGAACCCTGCCGAATACCGCCTTATGCTTGGCGCAATCGCAAAAAATCAAGATACGTCCGAAGCGGGCAATCGAGCCCAAGGAGACTAGAAGATGACCGAGACACCCTCCAATCAGCGCCAGACGCTGAAATTTGAAAGTGACCGTGGATCAAACAAATCCAGATGGGTCGCCGGCGGTCTTGCCATCGCAATCATCGGCTGGATGGGCAGCGGATACATCCTGCCATCGCAAGAAGTGGTCGAGTCCGCCAAGACCTCGGTCGCACCCCGCGCGGTGACCGTCGCAGTGCGCAATTCCGAGGCCGAAGCGGTTGAACAGGTTTTCGTCGCCGAAGGACAGGCCCTGCCCGACCGCGACACGGCGATCCGCGCCGAGACATCCGGCCAGATCGGCGAAGTTCTGGTTGAAATGGGTGCCGATCTGGAAGCCGGTCAGGTGATCGCCCGGTTCGGGCTGGCAGCGCGACAGGCCGATCTGGACCGCGCCGAACAAGAGCTTGGCCGCGCACAGCGCGAATTCGACAACGCCACGGAACTGGTCAAGCGCGGCATCGCCACTGTCGACCGCGTGGCCCAGGCCCGCGCGACACTGGCAGCGGCCCAGGCAGGTGTGAGCGAAGCGCAGGAGGTCATCGGGAACACCGAAATCCGCGCACCATTTGCCGGACGGCTGGAATCGCTTGATATCAACATCGGCGAATTCGTCTCGATGGGGGCCGATGTGGGCCGTATCGTCGACAACACGCCCCTGACCATCAGCATCCAGATCCCCCAGCAATCCCTGCGCGACATCAAGGTCGGACAGGCCGCACAGGTCGCATTCATCACCGGCGAGACCTCCAACGGCGAGGTTCAGTTCGTGGCGACAAGCGCAGATGCGGAAACACGGACCTTCATGGCAAGGATCAAGGTGCCCAACGCCGACGGCGCGATACCTGCGGGCATCAGCGCGCAGTTGCGCATTCCTACGGGCGAATTGACTGCGCATTTCGTCTCGCCCGCGATCCTTTCGCTTGATACCGACGGCACGCTGGGGATCAAGACGGTAAACCCCGAGAACATCGTCGAATTCCACAAGATCGACATCGTGCGCGCCCAGACAGATGGTATCTGGGTTTCGGGCCTGCCGGAACAGACGCAGATCATCACCATCGGCCAGGGTTTCGTGAACAGTGGCGAGACGGTGAACCCGCAGGCCGAACAAGGCGTGGCGGACGTCAGTGCGCAGGCGGACGGCAGCGGCCAGACCACCACACCGGACGCTGAAGCAGCCTCGGTCAACGCAGAGACGGAAGCCAGCCAATGAACGCCCTTATCGACGCCGCCTTCAGCCGTAGCCGCGTGGTGATCATGGCACTGGTCATGATCCTTGCCGTCGGCGCCTTCACCTATGTCGTGATCCCCAAGGAAAGCTCGCCCGAGATTCCGATCCCGATCTTCTACGTCTCGACCGGTCTTGACGGTATCTCGCCCGAGGACGCCGAACGCCTGTTGGTGGAACCGCTTGAAACCGAACTGTCGTCACTGACTGGCCTCAAGCAGATGACCAGCAACGGCGGCGAAGGCTACGCGTCGGTACAGCTAGAATTCGAACCCGGATTCGATGCGGAATCCGCGCTCGACAAGGTCCAGAAGGCCGTGGATCGCGCCAAGCCCGACCTGCCCGAAGATGCGACCGATCCCGTCGTCACCGAGATCAACACGGCACTGTTCCCGATCCTGACGGTCATACTGTCGGGCCCGGTGCCCGAACGCACGCTCAACAACCTGTCCGAAGATCTCAAGGACCGCCTCGAAGGTCTGGCCGGAGTGCTTGAGGTCGACATCGGCGGCGCGCGGACCGAACTGCTTGAGGTGCTGATCGACCCCACCGTGTTCGAGACCTACAACCTCAGCTTTGAAGAGCTGATCGGGCAGATCAACCGCAACAACCAACTGATCGCGGCAGGTGCCATCGAAAGCGGCGCAGGACGGATCGTGCTGAAGGTGCCCGGCCTGATCGAGAACATCGAGGACGTGATGTCGCTGCCGGTGCTGGTGCGCGGCGATACGGTGGTGACCTTTGCCGACGTCGCCACGATCCGCCGCACGTTCGAAGACCCGACCGGTTTTGCGCGCATCGACGGTCAACCAGCGCTGGCGCTTGAGATCAAGAAGCGGTCGGGCTCCAACATCATCGAGACCGTCGCCGCCGTGCGCGAGGTCATTTCAGAGGCCCAGAGCGATTGGCCCACGTCGGTGCAGATCGACTACATTCAGGACGAGAGCGAGCAGGTCGAGAGCATGCTCAGCGATCTGGAGGCGAACGTGATCGCCGCCGTGATCCTGGTGATGATCGTCATCGTCTGGGCGCTTGGCATCCGCTCGGCGCTGCTGGTCGGCCTTGCCATTCCGGGTGCGTTTCTTGCGGGGGTTGCCGCGCTCTACTTCATGGGCTCCACGATGAACCTGATCGTGCTGTTCTCGCTGATCCTCGTGGTGGGGATGCTGGTCGACGGGGCCATCGTCACCACGGAACTGGCCGACAGGCGGTTGCAGGAAGGCGACGCGCCAAAGGCCGCCTATACCTATGCCGCCAAACGCATGGCCTGGCCCATCATCGCCTCTACGGCCACGACGCTGTCGGTGTTCTTTCCGCTGCTGTTCTGGACGGGCACGGTGGGCGAATTCATGAAATTCCTGCCCATCACCGTCATTCTGACGCTGACCGCCTCGCTGTTCATGGCGCTCATCTTTATCCCGGTCGTTGGCGGCATCATCGGCAAGAAACCTCCGCAATCGGCAAAGGCAAAACATGCGCTGCAAGCCGCAGAAAGCGGCGATCCGCGCGATCTGGGCGGCTTTGCAGGCGGTTATGTCCGTGTCCTGCAATTCGCGATCCTGCGCCCTTGGGCTACCGTGATCATGGCGGTCGTTTTCCTGCTGGCCGGGTTCTCGGCCTATGGGCAATTCGGCAATGGCGTCAGCTTTTTCCCCTCGGTAGAGCCGGATTTTGCCCAGGTGCAGGTCCGCGCCCGCGACAACTTTTCGATCTACGAGAAAGACGCACTGGTGCGCGAAGTCGAAGAGCGCCTGTACGACTACCCCGAAATCGCATCGGTCTACGCCCGTTCGGGAGGCGGCAATCAGGACGCCGCCGACCTGATCGGAACCATCCAGATTGAATTCACCGAATGGGATGAGAGGCGCACCGCCGCAGAGATCGGAGAGGACATCCGGACCGAAATGGCCAAGATCCCCGGCATCAACGTGCAGGTGCAGACGGCATCAAACGGTCCTTCGGCAGGCAAACCGGTGAACCTCAGAGTGCGTTCAAGCGATCCTGTGGCGCAAGCCGCCGCAGTCGAGGCCATCCGAGACGCGATGGAGGACATCGGGGGTTTCACGGATGTCACCGATACCCGACCGCTGCCGGGGGTCGAATGGCAGATCTCGGTAAACCGGTCCGAAGCCGCCCGTTTCGGCGCCGACATCTCGACGTTGGGACAGGCGGTGCGCCTGCTGACGCGCGGGATCACCGTGGCCGATTACCGCCCCTCCGACGCCGATGGTTCGGTCGATATCAACGTGCGCTTCCCCTCAGAGGAACGCACCCTGGAGGAATTGCAGGGCCTTCGTGTACCAACCTCTGCGGGTCTTGTACCAATCTCGAACTTCGTCACGTTCGAGCCGTCGCCGCGGTCGGGCACCATCACCCGCATCGACCAGCGCCGCGTCATAAGCATCGAGGCGAACGTCGCCCCCGGCGTGTTGGTCAACGATCAGGTCATCGCGCTGCAAACCGCGATCGACAGGGTGGACCTGCCGGAAAACGTCGAAGCCTCTTTCGCAGGCGAAGCACAGGACCAGACCGACGCGATGACCTTCCTTGTCGGCGCGTTCATAACGGCGATCTTCATGATGTTCGTTATTCTGGTGATCCAGTTCAACAACTTCTACCAGGCCTTCGTCGTGATGAGTGCCATCGTGTTTTCGGTGGCGGGCGTGCTCTACGGGCTGATACTTACCGGCCGGCCCTTTGGCGTCGTCATGGGCGGGATCGGGGTAATCGCGCTGGCGGGCATCGTGGTCAACAACAACATCGTGTTGATCGACACGTACAATGACCTGAAGAAATCGGGGCTGTCACCGCTGGAAGCAGCCCTTAGAACCGGCGCACAGCGATTGCGTCCCGTGGTCCTTACTTCGGTCACGACCGCGCTTGGCCTGCTTCCGATGGTGATCGGCGTGAACCTGAACTTCTTTACCCGCGAGATCGTCTATGGCGCACCCTCGACGCAATGGTGGACAGAGCTGAGCTCTGCCATCGCGGGGGGTCTTGTCGTCGCGACGATCCTGACGTTGATCGTGACCCCTGCCATGCTGATGCTCGGCGAAAAGAAAGCGCGCAGGGCAGAGCCGACCACCACGCCCGAGGCGGCGTAGCGTCCTACCTGGTCCACGGTTTGTGCAAAAGGTGGTCGTCACGCAACCTATCCTCGCCGCGCCAACGATAGGCGCAGATGGCTTTGGGATAGTCCAGGCACGCAGCGTTCGGCGCTTCGACACAGGGCGCGTCGGCCATCTTGTAGTGGCCGACCAGAACCGGTGGCGCATCGGCGGGATAAAAGGCGACCTCGCGACTTTGCGGAACGTCGCCTTGCGGCAACTCGCTCGGGTCAGGGACGGACAGGGCGGCATCGCCCCAGGTTTCGGCCTCCGACCGCCACCATGCAATCCTGACCCGATGCCGCAAATGTCCGCCCGCATCGCGAAACGTATAGCCCTTCGGCAACTGCAATTCCGGGCCGGTGACAAGGTTCTTCACTGCCTTGGCAAAATCCGTCTCTTCGGCGGCCACTTCGGCAAGGTCTTCGTGGCACAACCGCCCGTCGGGACGCCGCCCGGCGATCAGGTCGATGTCCCGCTGGCTCCAGCAGGCATGGACCAGACGCAGATCACCAAGTTCCTGCCACAGCGGCAGCGTCAGAAACCAGTCCGTCCACAACCGCGCCTGCGGGGTCGCGGTGCCGAACTGGCGCACGAAGCTCCTGTGCTGCGCCCTGTTCTTTTCGGTGTGCGGCCTCAGCGCCGCCTGATCGATGCCCAGCGTGTGATAGAGGATGGCGTTGAGCTCGTGATTGCCCATGACGGCAACGCCCCTGCCCTCGTCGATGATGCCACGCACACGCTTTAGTACGGCGGCATCGTCTGACCGCCGCGTCGACTTGCCTGCGTCGATGAAATCTCCCAGAAAGGCCAGCGGGGCGTCCGTGCCCAAAGCGTCCAGCGTCACGTCAAGCCGGTCGATGTCGGCATGGATATCCGGGATCACGTCATAGCTTTGATGCTTCATGCTTATACTCCCGATGCAACGCTACTGGTCGCACCAGCCTTTTCAGATGCCGCGTAGCCGCCCCAAGTCAAGAATTCGCACGGTCCGAACGCTGCGGGAAGCCCCCTGCACAGCCCATTCCCCGCGCCTTGCCCATGGAACTATCTGCGGCTCTGCAGGGTTTATTCGACAGCAGATGAACGAACCTGTGGCTTCCGATTCCCGCAACAGGTTCAATTGAAAGGGAGACGCGCCCATGCAACGCAGTTCTGACATCACCGGATACACGCTTCGCGCAAAGGACGGCGCGATTGGCACGATCACCGACATCCTCTTTGACGACAGGCACTTTGGCCTGCGT
>JAGXHE010000160.1 GCA_024636445.1 Sulfitobacter sp. | reverse complement strand
GTTCGTCACCGCCCTTGATCGCTGCATTTTCCTCGCGGATTTTGTGGTTGCGCGGCACCGGTACGATGGATGCGTCCAGTATCTGCCCGCCCCGCGCGATATACCCCTGCCGCGCGAGGTGACCATCGAAGAGCTTGAACAATTCCTCCACCTTGCCCGCTTGCGCAAGCGCCCCGCGATACAACCAGACGGTCGTTGCGTCCGGGACCCGATCTCCAAGGCCAAGGCCCAAAAACCGGGTAAAGGAAAGTCGGTCCCTGACCTGATACTCGACCTGATCGTCCGAAAGGTTGTATAGCGCGCTCAGGACAAGGGTTTTGAACATCAGCACCGCATCCATCGGCTTGCGCCCGGCACGGGATTTCCGCTCGCTTTCGGGCTTGCGCCAGACCTGCTCCAGAAGTGGGCGGAACTCTTCCCATGGCACGGTCTCGTTGATCTCGACCAACGGGTCTTTCTTCGCATCCAGGCTCGCGTAACGATCCGAAAGATCAAAAAATCCCATCTGAGCCATGACATAAGGTTCCGCGCCAAAGCAGCGGACAGCCCGTCACCTACTCCTATGATAACAGCATTCGGTTTGCGCATCGAAATTCCTCTCCCTTTGTTCAGCAGTTACTTGACCTCTGCACGAGCATGAAATACGACTTACCATGCTGAGCGGGCGTTGTGTAATGGTTAAGACCTCAGTTTTCCAAACTGAAGATGAGGGTTCGATTCCCTCCGCCCGCTCCAATCCCTGACCCTGATACACCGCCCACGCGCCCCGAGCGGGGGGCCCAAACGGGGGGCATTGTCGCATTGACCCCGCGGCGCGCAGCCGCCACAAGTCGGCGCGAACTGAATTCAGGAGCCGTCATGGCTGAGCAGACCGCGCTGACCGCGCAGACCACATCCCCGCAAGCTCTGATACCCGGCAAGGGTGAGGATCAGCGCGCCACGTCCAAGCGCATCGGCGCTCTGACCGCCCTGTGGCCGTTCGTGACGCCCTACCGCATATTGCTGGGCGCGGCGGTCGCGGCGCTGGCGCTGACGGCCGTGGTGTCGCTGACCCTGCCGCTGGCGGTGCGCCGTGTGGTCGACAATTTCCGCACCGAAGACGGGGCGCTGCTGGACCAGTATTTTCTGGCAGCCCTCGTCATCGCCGGATTGCTGGCCGTGGGGACCGCGCTGCGCTACGCGTTGGTCACCAAACTGGGCGAACGGGTGGTCGCGGACATCCGCAAGGCGGTGTTCGACCGCGTGATCGGCATGAGCCCCGCGTTCTACGAAAAGATCATGACCGGCGAGGTACTCAGCCGGATCACCACCGACACCACGCTGATCCTCAGCGTGATCGGGTCGAGCGCGTCGATTGCCCTGCGCAACATGCTGATCTTTGCGGGCGGGCTGGTGCTGATGCTGCTGACCTCGGCCAAGCTGACGGGGCTGGTGCTGTTGATCGTGCCCGCCGTGATCATTCCCATTCTGGTGCTGGGCCGTCGTCTGCGGGTGATCAGCCGTGAAAATCAGGACTGGATCGCGGCGTCGTCCGGCAGCGCCTCCGAAGCCCTGAGCGCGGTTCAGACCGTGCAGGCCTTTACCCAGGAGGCGGTGACGCGCGCACAGTTCAGCGACGTGACCGAGCGCAGCTATGACGCGGCGGGGCGGCGTATCCGCACACGCGCACTGATGACGATGATCGTGATCTTTCTGGTCTTTGCGGGCGTCGTGGGCGTGCTGTGGATCGGTGCCAATGACGTGCGCGCCGGTGCGATGTCGTCGGGCGCGCTGATCCAGTTCGTCATCTACGCGGTGATGGTGGCAGGCGGTGTCGCGGCCCTGTCGGAAATCTGGGGCGAATTGCAGCGGGCAGCCGGCGCCACCGAACGGCTGGTCGAATTGCTGACGGTCGAGGACAGCGTGCAGGACGCCACCGACGCGGCCACGCTGCCGACACCGGTGCAGGGGCGCATCAGCTTCGAGGATGTATCGTTCAGCTATCCGTCGCGGCCAGATGTGTCGGCGCTGGATCACGTCAGCATCGACATTGCACCGGGCGAGACCGTGGCCTTTGTCGGGCCGTCGGGTGCGGGCAAGACGACGATCATCCAGATGCTGCTGCGCTTCTACGAGCCGCAGTCGGGGCGCATCATGATCGACGGCGTGGACCTGAGCACGCTCAGCCGCGACGGGTTTCGCCGCCATATAGCCCTGGTGCCGCAAGATCCGGTGATCTTTGCAACCTCGGCGCGCGACAACATCGGCTTTGGCCGCCCCGGCGCGACCGAAGCCGAGATCATCGCGGCAGCCAAAGCCGCAGCGGCGCATGACTTCATCACCGCACTGCCCGATGGCTATGACGCCTATCTGGGCGAGCGCGGCGTGATGCTGTCGGGCGGGCAAAAGCAGCGCATCGCCATCGCCCGCGCCATCCTGCGCGACGCGCCGGTGCTGCTGCTGGACGAGGCCACCAGCGCGCTGGACGCCGAAAGCGAACGCGCGGTGCAGGCGGCCTTCGAGACGCTCAGCCACGGGCGCACTACGCTGATCGTGGCGCACCGTCTGGCCACGGTCAAGAAAGCCGACCGGATCGTGGTGCTTGAACAAGGCCGGATCGTGGCCGTGGGCACCCATGACGAATTGGTGGCCGAAGGCGGGCTTTATGCACGGCTGGCCAAGCTGCAGTTCACCGGCGATGTGATCACCGGCTAGCGCGCTCCGGGGGGCATCTTTTTCCCCGCATCTCAGGGGCCGGTTCAAGGGCCGCGCGGCTGACGCTGCGTCCGGCAGAGGTGTGTTTTCGCCTGATTTACTTGCGCATTAATGTAAACCACACCATCCTGTTCCACCAAGGGAAAAGGCCACCGGTCAGCGGCGGCAACAGGGAGGATACACACAATGAAATACGAAGGGTTGAAGGACCGCGCGCGCATCGAGGCCGAAGGCCCGTGGACCAAGCGCGATCTTCCGGTGACGCTGTTCGGCATGCTCAGCGACACCACCGCGAAATTTCCGAAACACAAGGCCGTCAGCTATCAGATCTTCTCGGGCCCCAAGGACAAGGCCGAGACATTCACCTGGACCCAGCTCAAGGCCAAGGCCGCGCAAACCGCCAACATGCTGCGCAGCCTCGGGATCGGACCCAAGGACGTCGTGGCCTATGTGCTGCCCAACTGCAACGAGGCGATCCTGACCATGCTGGGCGGTGCGACCGCGGGCATCGTCAACCCGATCAACCCGCTTCTGGACCCCGAACAGATCGCGTCGATCCTGCGCGAGACCGGGGCCAAGGTCGTCGTCACCCTGCGCGCCTTTCCCAAGACGGACGTGGCCGAAAAAGTGGCCGAGGCGGTCGAACACGCGCCAGGCGTCAAGACCGTTCTCGAGGTCGACCTGCTGCGCTACGTGACCCCGCCGAAATCGTGGATCATTCCGCTGATCCGTCCCAAGGTTACGCAGGCAGGCCATGCCGATTACCTCAACTTCAACGCCGAGCTGAAAAAGCACAACACCAGCCTCGATTTCGAGGACGTGCAGGAAGACCGCGTCGCCTGCTATTTCCACACCGGCGGCACCACCGGCATGCCCAAGGTGGCGCAGCACCGCTATTCGGGGCTGGTCTACAACGGCTGGGTCGGCGGCGAGCTGCTGCTGAACGAGGAAGACGTGCTGCTCTGCCCGCTGCCGCTGTTTCACGTCATGGCGGTGCATGTGATCCTGATGGGTGCCGTGTTCAGCGGCGCGCATGTGGTGTTCCCCACGCCGCAGGGCTATCGCGGCGAAGGCGTCTTTGACAACATCTGGAAGCTGACCGAACGCTGGAAGATCACCTTTATCGTCTCGGTGCCCACCGCCCTTGCGGCGATGATGCAGCGCCCGATCGATGCGGATGTCAGCACGGTGAAAACCGCGTTCTCCGGCTCTGCGCCCTTGCCCAAGGAGCTGTTCAAACGCTTTGAAGCGGCCACAGGCGTCACCATCGTCGAAGGTTACGGCATGACCGAGGCGACCTGCCTGATTTCCGGCAACCCGGTGGACGGGTTGAAGAAAATCGGCAGCATCGGCATTCCGTTCCCCTATACGGACGTCAAGATCATCAAGCAGACCAACGACGGCCCGATGGAATGTGCGGTGGACGAAATCGGCGAGATCTGCATTTCCAACCCCGGCGTCTACACCGGCCACACCTATACCGAAACCGACAAGAACAAGGATCTGTATTACAACGGCACGCACCTGCGCTCGGGCGATCTGGGGCGGATGGATGCTGATGGCTATCTGTGGATCACCGGCCGTGCCAAGGATCTGATCATTCGCGGCGGTCACAACATCGACCCCGCCGAGATCGAGGACGCATTGCAAGGGCATCAGGCCGTGGCCTTTGCCGGTGCCATCGGTCAGCCCGATGCCCACTCGGGCGAGGTGCCTTGCGCCTATGTCGAACTGGTCGAGGGCGCGCAAGTGACCGAAGACGAGCTGATGGCCTATTGCAAGAAGCATGTGCACGAACGCGCGGCACATCCCAAGCACATGACCATTCTGGACGAGCTGCCCAAGACGGCGGTGGGCAAGGTGTTCAAGCCCGATCTGCGCAAGAACGCGATCACGCGGGTCTACAATGCTGCCCTGTCCGATGCGGGCCTGAAGGCACGGGTGACCTCCGTGGTCGATCACAAGAAACGCGGGCTGACAGCACAGGTCGAGGCCAATGGCGACAGCCCCGAGGCGATCGGCGAGGTGCTGGGTCCGTTCATTCAGGGCTGGGAGCTGGAAAACCAGACCGTCGCGGCGGAATAGACCTTGCCCGACTACGAACAGCTTATGGATGACGAGGTCCGCGCCTTCATGGCGCGGACCGAACTGCATTATCCGCCCGATGCCGTCGGGCTGACCATCGAAGACCAGCGCCGCGTCTACAACGCCATGTGCGCCGACTTTGACGCGGGGCATCCCGACAGCGTGACCGCACAGGACCGCAGCTTTGGCGATGTGCCCTGCCGCGTCTACAGCCGCGGAAATCCCGTCGCGGGCACAGTGTTCTTCTGCCACGGCGGCGGTTTCGTCGTCGGCGGATTGGACAGCCACGACAGCATCTGCGCCGAGTTTTGCGCAGGCACCGGCATGCAGGTGATCGCGGTCGACTACGGACTGTCGCCCGAGCGCCCGTTCCCCGGCGATTTCGACGATGCATGGGCCGCGTTTCAGGCGGTCTGCGCCAAGACCACGGGGCCGGTCGTGCTGTGCGGTGACAGCGCGGGCGGCAATCTTGTGGCGGCCATCGCGCATTACACAAGGGGCCGCATCGAAGGGCGCATCACCGGCAGCCTGCTGATCTATCCGGGCCTTGGCGGCGACCGCACGCGCGGCAGCTACGTCACCCACGCCGATGCGCCGGGTCTCAGCGTGCGCGACATGGACTTCTACCAGACCCTGCGCTCGGGCGGGCAGGACCACTCCGGCGATCCACGCTTTGCGCCCTTGCAGGACACCGACTTTTCCGGCCTGCCGCCCGTCGTGGTGCTGACCGCCGAGTTCGATCCGCTCTCCAGCGACGGCGAAGCCTACCGCGATGCCATTCAGGCGGCAGGTGGCCGTGCCGTGTGGATCGAAGAGGCGGGGCTGGTCCACGCCCATCTGCGCGCGCGGCACATGTCAAAACGTGCCGCGACCAGCTTTGCGCGGATGGTCCAGGCGCTGACCCTGCTGCGCGAAGGTCAGATCACCGATCTGGACTGAGGTTACTCAGATCACGTCAGAAACGGTTTCGCCTTCATCGTATCGGGGATCGGTGCCCCCAGCCGCGACAGGATCGTCGGCGCCAGCTGCAACTGGTCGATCACCGTGTCCTCGTGCGGGCCTTCCGCGTCCCCGAAATAATACAGCGCCGCCTCTTGCTGCAACGCACCGCGCCCGCCGTGGTGGCCGCGCTCGTCCTGTCCGTGGTCAGCCGTCACGATCACCTCGTAGCCCATGGCGCGCCACTTGGGGATGAACGGGGCCAGCATCTCGTCCATGATAAAACAGGCGCTGTCCATTTCCTGACTTTCGTGGAAAAAGCGGTGTCCCATGCTGTCCAGCGTGCAGGTGTGCAACATGCCGTAGTTCAGCCCGAACCGCAGGCACAGGTTGGTCAGCGTGCCGAACAGATCGACGTCCGAGGGCGTCATCTGGTTGTTGTGCCCATAGCCGGTCATCGTGTGGAACCGCCCGTGGTTGATGGTGTCGCTGTCGGCCTCGTCATATTCGATGTCGCGCACGTAATCGAACGGGTGGCGGTTAAAGAACTCCGACCAGAAACTGTGTGCGACCGCCCCGGTGACGCCGCCCGCCGCGCGGGTGGACGAGAACACATCGGGCTGCGACAGGCGGAACACGTTGCCGTTGCCGGTACAGCCGTGCTGGGCGGGGGCGACGCCGGTGTGGATCGACGCATAGCACGACGCCGAGATCGACGGCAGCACCGCGCGCAGTTTCCACACGCGGGCATCGCCGCTGTCCACCCAGCCTTCCAGATTTCCGAACAGCCGCCGCCAGTTGCGCCATGGCACGCCGTCCAGAATGATCAGCAACAGTTTCTTGTCCATAAGCGCCTCCATATTTCACGGCCCATATGAACGGATCACAGGGCCGGACGCAATGCACCCGGCCACAGGAATTCACAGACAGGCTCAGGCGGTTTTGTGCCGCTGCACGCTCCGGCAGTGATACCGGCGCGGAACACGGATGCCAGTTGCGTTGTTTGATAGAAGCTCTGGTTTGGAGCCCAACCCGTCACGAGGAAAAAGACCATGAAAACATTGCAAGACGCTTTCGAGCATACCCTCCAAGACATCTACTATGCGGAAAACGCCCTGACCAAGGCGCTGCCCAAAGTGCAGGAGGCCGCCAACGGCAAGAAGCTGAAAGACGCCGTGGCCGAGCATCTGGAAGAAACCAGACAGCAGATCAAGCTCTTGGACAAGGTGTTCAAATCCATCAACAAAGAGCCCAAGGGCGAAAAATGCGATGCAATCGAAGGACTTATCAAGGAGGCCGAGGGCATCATGGACGAGGCCACGGGTCAGGCCAGGAACGCGATGCTGATCGGTGCCTGCCAGGCGGTCGAGCACTACGAGATCGCGCGTTACGGCACCCTGCGCGAGTGGGCGAGGGTGCTGGGCCACGACACGGCGCACGCGCTGCTGACGCAGATCCTCGATCAGGAAAAGGCGGCCAACGGCAAGCTGACCAACCTTGCGGTTTCAGAGATCAATCAGGCCTGACAGCCCAAGGGCGCCTGCCTGCAAGCAGGTGCCCCAAAGGCTGTCTTACTCGGCCACCAGCGCCATCAGCCCGTCGCGCAAGTCCTGCGGGCTCACCGGCTCCAGCGCCGCATCGACCGCATCATGGGTGGCCCGCCATGTGGGCAGCGCCTCAGCCAGCACCGCGCGCCCGTTTTCCGTCAGGCGCAGACGCCGGGCGCGGCGGTCCTTTTCATCGGCTGACGATGTAACCAGCCCCTGCCGCTCCAGCGGTTTCAACGCCGCAGTCAGGGTGGTGCGGTCCATGCCCAGAAACGGCACCAGATCGCTGATCCTTGGCCCGTCGGGGCGGTTCAGGGCCATCAACAGGGAAAATTGCCCGTTGGTGACACCGAACGGGCGCAACGCCTCGTCAAACCGGCGCGCAAGTACCCGTGCAGCCCTTTGTACGTGCAGGCACAGACATCTGTCGCGCACTTCGTGGGTAACGGAAAGGGGCAGGGAGGGGTCAATCATCCATACATGTTGATATCAACTTAAATAAATGTCAATCTGATAAGCGAATCTATCAAAGGGAGATGACGCGATGTCATATGTGTCTGGATTTCTACTGGCGGTGCCGGAAAAGAACAAAGCCGCGTACAAGGCCATGACCGAAGCGGCGTGGGAGATTTTCAAGGAATACGGCTGTCTTTCGGTGCAGGAAAACTGGGGCGTTGATACGCCCGAGGGCAAGGTCACCTCGTTTCCGATGGCCGTCAAACGCGAAGAGGGCGAAGTGGTCGTGTTTTCGTGGATGACATGGCCCGACAAGGCAAGCGCCGACAAGGGGTTCGAGGCGATGATGAACGATCCACGCATGCAGGACATGCCTGAAATGCCATTCGACGGGATGCGCATGATGTGGGGCGGGTTCGAGCCGCTGGTGACGCTGAGCGCTGACTAGGCGCGCAGCACAAACACCGGGGGGGGCGGGCAGGGCGCTACATGCGCCCCGCTCCTGACTATCAGTTGCCGGCACTTTCCATGCGGCGGTGTTCGATCACCTCTTCCAGCCAGCCGATCTTCATCTCTGGAACCGAGCTGAGCAGCAGGTCGGTATAAGCGTCGAAGGGCGGCGACAGCACTTCGGACTTCGATCCGTAGCGCACCACCTCGCCCTGAAACATCACCGCGATGCTGTCCGCGATGGCGCGCACCGTCGCCAGATCGTGGGTGATGAACAGATAGGCTACGTCCTCGACCTTCTGCAGCTTGAGCAGCAGCTTGAGGATACCGTCCGCCACCAGCGGATCGAGCGCCGAGGTGACCTCGTCGCAGATGATCAGCTTGGGCTTGGCCGCCAGCGCGCGCGCGATGCACACACGTTGTTTCTGCCCACCGGACAGTTCCGCCGGATAGCGGTCCTGATAGCCCTCGCCCAGTTCGATCTCGTCCAGCAGCTCCTGGATACGTGTCTGCTTTTCGCGACCCCTGAGGCCAAAGTAGAACTCCAGCGGACGCCCGATGATGGTGCCGACGGTCTGGCGCGGGTTCATCGCGGTGTCGGCCATCTGGTAGATCATCTGCAACTCGCGCAGGTCGTCACGCGGGCGTTGCGGCAGGGCAGGCGACAGATTGCGCCCGTCAAAGTTGATGTTGCCCGAACTGGGCGGCAACAGGCCGGTAATGACCCGCGCAAGTGTCGATTTCCCCGACCCGCTTTCGCCGACCACAGCCAATGTCTGACCGGGGTGCAGTTCGACGTTGATGTCCTTGAGCACGTCGAAACTGGTGCCCTTGTACCGCGCGGTGATGTTTTCAACCCGCAAGAGCGGCGTTTCGGTGGGTTCCTTTTCGATGTGCTTGATCGAGCGGACGGACACCAGCGCCTGCGTGTACTCTTCCTGCGGGTGGTTGATGATCTGGTCGGTGGTGCCGTATTCGACCATGTCGCCCTGACGCAGCACCATGATGTGATCCGCCACTTGCGCCACCACGGCCAGATCGTGGGTGATGTACAGCGCCGCGACGCCGGTGGCCTCGATCGCGTCCTTGATCGCCTTGAGCACATCGATCTGCGTGGTCACGTCCAGCGCCGTGGTCGGCTCGTCAAAGACCACCAGATCGGGCTGGGGGCACAGCGCCAGCGCCGTCATGCACCGCTGCAACTGCCCGCCCGAGACCTGGTGCGGAAAGCGGTTGCCGATGGTCTCGGGGTCGGGCAGGCCGAGCGCCTTGAACAGATCTACCGCACGGGCTTCGGCGTCTCTCTTGTTGAACTTGCCCTGGCTGATCGCCGCTTCGGTCACCTGCTCCATGATCTTCTTGGCCGGGTTGAACGACGCCGCCGCCGATTGCGAGACATAGGTCACCTCGGCGCCGCGCAGGCGCCGGATGTCGCGGTGCTTGGATTGCAGCAGATCGCGGCCATTGACCCAGACCTCGCCGCCGGTCAGTTCGACGCCGCCACGACCGTAAGCCATCGTGGCCAGACCGATGGTGGACTTGCCCGCACCGGACTCGCCGATCAGACCCAGAACCTCACCCGCCTGAAGATCGAAATCGACACCGTGGACGATTTCGATGTCATGCGGCTTTTCTCCCGGCGGATAGACCGTCGCGCCAATTTTCAATCCACGGACTTTTACCAAAGGATCGCTCATCCCCGGCCCCCTTTCAGTGAAGTGGTTCGGTTCAGGACCCAGTCGGCCACAAGGTTGACGCTGATCGCCAGCGTGGCAATCGCCACCGCCGGATAAAGAGCCGCGCCAATGCCGTAGACGATGCCCTCCTTGTTCTCTTTCACGATGCCGCCCCAGTCTGCCTCGGGGGGTTGCACGCCAAGACCAAGGAACGACAGGGTCGAGACGAACAGAACCGCAAAGATGAACCGCAGCCCCATTTCCGCCACCAGCGGTGACAGCGCATTGGGAAGAACCTCGCGGAAGATGATCCAGACCAGTTTTTCGCCGCGCAGACGCGCCGCCTCGACATAGTCCATCACGGTGATGTCCACAGCAACGGCACGCGCCAGCCGGTAGACGCGGGTGCTGTCCAGCAGGCCCATGACCACGATCAGAACCGGAATGGTCACCGGCATCACTGACAGAACCACCAGCGCAAAGATCAGCGAGGGGATCGACATGATCAGATCAACAAAGCGCGACAGCAACTGGTCGGCCCAGCCACCCATCACGGCGGCGGCAAAGCCCAGCACCGATCCGGTGATGAACGACAGCGCCGTGGCCATGGTGGCGATAAAGATCGTGGTACGCCCGCCATAGATCATGCGGCTGAGCAGATCACGCCCGATGCCGTCAGTGCCCAGCAGGTATTCCGACGAAGACGGCTCCCAGACATCACCGACAACTTCGGCCACGCCATAGGGTGCGATCCACGGCGCAAAGATCGCCATCAGGAAATAGATTGCGGTAAAGAAAAGCCCGATGAGGGCGGAAATGGGTATCCTCATCAGATCAGCCCTCCTGTGGACCGGATGACTTTTGCGGTGTTTTGAACGGTAAAAGTCATTTTGGATGCCTCAGTCTTGGGTTCGCCAGGATCGAGACGATGTCCGCCACCATGTTCAGCAGGATGTAGACCGCGGCAAAGATCAGCCCGCAGGCCTGAACCACCGGCACATCGCGTTTGGACACGTGGTCGACCAGATATTGCCCCATGCCGGGATAGGTAAAGACCACCTCGATCACGACGACACCGACCACCAGATAGGCAAGGTTCAGCATCACCACGTTGACGATGGGCGCGATGGCGTTGGGAAAGGCGTGCCTGCGGATCACCTCGAAAACGCTCAGGCCCTTGAGCTCGGCGGTTTCGATATAGGCCGATTGCATCACGTTCAGGATCGCGGCACGGGTCATGCGCATCATATGCGCCAGAACCACCAGCGTCAGCACCGATACAGGCAGCGCGATGGTGTTCAGCTTTTGCCCCAGTGACATGGAATCGTTGATCAATGCGGCGGAAGGGGCCCAGCCCAGCTTGACGCCGATAAAGAACATCAAGACGTAGCCGATCAGGAATTCAGGGATCGAAATAGACGTCAGCGTCACGGCCGAAATCAGTTTGTCCGGCCAGCGGTCGCGAAAACGCACCGCCAACAAGCCAAGAAAAATAGCCAGCGGAACCGAGATTATAGCAGCCCAGAAGGCCAGAAAGATGGTGTTGCGAAAGCGATATCCAAGGCTTTCGGCAATGTCGCGTCCGTTGGTCAGAGCTGTGCCCAGATCGCCCTGCAACACGCCGCCAAGCCAGGCGAAATAGCGGGTAACAGGAGGGTCGTTCAGTCCCAGTTCGGCACGAAGGTTGGCCAGGGATTGGGGCGTGGCGGACTGTCCCAATATGGATTGCGCGACGTCGCCCGGAAGGATCGTAGTGCCAACAAAGATCAGGACCGAGGCCGCAAAGAGCAAAATGACGCCCAGCGCAAGGCGCTGGGCAATCAGTTTCAGTACGGGATGCATCTGATATGCGCCCTTATGCCGTTTTCAGCCAGCATTTGATCGCCGCCTGGTTCGACATCATCTCGCCGTTGGGATCGTTGATCCAACCGCCCAGATCGTTGCTGACGCCGTTCACAAAGTCGTTGAACATCGGCAGGATCAGACCGCCTTCGTTGCGCAGCATCTGGCCCATTTCAGAGTAGATTTCCTTGCGTTTGGCGTCGTCCAGCTCGGCCTTGGCAGCGTTCAGCATGGCGTCGAACTCGGGACGTTTCCAGCGCGTGTCGTTCCAGTCTGCGGTCGACAGATAAGCTGTCGAATACATCTGGTCCTGCACCGGACGGCCACCCCAATAGGATGCGCAGAAGGGCTGTACGTTCCACACTTCCGACCAGTAGCCATCGTTCGGCTCGCGCTTGATTTCCAACGGTATACCGGCAGCCTGGGCCGATTGCTGGAACAGCGATGCGGCATCGACCGCACCGGGGAAGGCACCGTCGGCAACGCGCAGGATGATCGGGCTGCCATCGTGACCCGAGGCCGCGTAGTGCTCTTTCGCTTTTTCGATCGAGTGCTCGCGCTGCGGGATCGACGCATCGAACAGCGGATAGGCTGCGTTGATGGGCATGTCGTTGCCGATCGAGCCGTAGCCGCGCAGGATCTTGTCGACCAGCTCTTCGCGGTTGATGGCGTATTTCAGCGCCAGACGCAGTTCGTTGTTGTCGAAGGGGGCTGTGTCGATATGCGCGATGAACACATAGTGACCACGACCCGCCGACGATTGCACCGACAGGTTCGGTGCGCGGTCCAGCAGGCTGGCAACTTTGGGATCGACGCGGTTGATCGCGTGAACCTGACCCGATTGCAGCGCGGCAGTCCGCGCGGTGGCATCGTTCAGAACCAGCTGTTCGAACTCATCCGCAAAGCCGCGGTTTTCCGAGTCCCAGTAGTCTTCGCGACGCTTGAACGCGTGGCGCACGCCCGGCTCGTCGATTTCCAGCGTGTAGGGGCCGGTGCCGATTGCCGCACCCGGATTGTCCATGCCGCCATCGGGCTGGATGATCAGGTGGTAGTCGGCCATCAGAAAGGGAAGGTCCGCGTTGGGCGATTCCAGATCGACGATAAAGTTGTCGCCGTCCACCTTCATGTTTGCAATGCCCTGCATGATGCCCAGGGCACCGGACTTGCTTTCCTCGTTCGAGTGGCGCTGCATGGTTTTCAGCACGTCTTCGGCGGTCATTTCCTTGCCGTTCGAAAACGGGATGCCCTTGCGGATCTTGAAGACCCACTGCTGCGCATCAGCCGAGGCTTCGACGCTTTCGGCCATACGGTAATCGATCTGGCCTTCGGGATCGACGTCCAGCAGGGTTTCGCCCCATGCGTACAGGTTGTTCAATGGCACTTCGGATGCGGTCAGGGCCGGGTCTTGCGTGTTGGTGGATTCGCCACCCGACGAGCCGATCTTGATCATGCCGCCCCGTTTGGGCGCTTCGTGTGCTGCGGCCTGTGCGTGGCCTGCCAGCATCGCGTTGGCAGCAACTGCCGTCACGCCCAAGGCTGCAGCGCGGCCCACGAATTCGCGGCGTGTCATGCGGCCCTTGGCGACTTCGCCTGTCATATGTTGTAGTTGTTCATTCATCTTCAGGTCTCCCGTTGAGTTGTTTTTCACGCTTTCACGCAACCAAGTCAGTCGCCCGACTGCTGCGCGCGTTATTATTGACTACAGAGTCAACGTTGCGCATTTGCGGCCTTCTCGCAAGAGTAAATCCCGCTCGGTGCCGGTGTGTGATCAAAGGTGATCACGCGGTATGCAGTCCTCCACCGACTTGTCGTAGATCAATGTGTCATTTTCATATGCTTCAAGTTTCGCGGTCAGGTAGAAGCTTGTCGCGTCCGACCACATCTCGCAGCGCGCTTCCGTGCGCAGTCGGATGTCGTCGCGTTCGATCTCGTCGGTCCAGTGGCAGGTGCCACGCGCACTCAGCGGATCGTCTGGGTGGATCGACCAGCGTTCCCGCGCCACCGATCCGTTGATCAGCCCGTGATCGCTGTCGCGCACCTTGCCAAAATCATCCTCGATCACCAGCGTGGTGACACCGCTGACCATATCGGTCTCCTGCCTGCGCACGTGGTTTTCCGGGCGCAGTTCCTCCACCTCCCACGGATCGGCGGCGGCGGGGGGCGCAAAGGATACGGTGCGGTCATCGTCACGCGGCTGATACAGCGGAACACCCAGTTGCGCGCGGTGAATATGCACGGCGGCAGCGGTGGGCGCGGGCCAGATCAGCGGCCAATAGGCGGTCGAGACCGACACCCGCACACGGTGGCCCTTGGGCACCTTGTATCCGACGTGATCCAGCGTCAGCGTCACGAACTGGTCCTGATCCACCGGCATCGCGGCAGGGTCCGAGGCGCTGTCGCGGTGGCTCAGGTTCAGCACGCCATAAGTGATCCGCGTCGAGGCCCCGTCAGGGTGCACATGGCACAGGCGCACGGCCAACTGTGCTTGCGGCGCATCGCTGCGCAGGCTGATCTCCAGCGCAGGCGCGCCGAGAATGTCCATGTCGCTCTCCAGCGGGCCCGAGGTCCATGTCGATGACAGCGCATCGTCGCGGCGCTGGTCGCCGGGCATCTCCGGTCCCAGCCAGATCGCGCAATACTCACCGCCGTCCGCACCGGTGTGCGCAGGCGACTTCACGGTGGTGTCGGCCACATCTGGGTCAGTGCTCAAAACGCCGTCACCCAGCCAGAAATCGCGGTTGGTCAGGGGGGCTTCGTGCATCGTTTCACGCCCCGCGACGGCGCGCTCTTGGGTGACCCAGCGGCCCGGACGGTCGGTGTACCATGTGGCGGGGCGCACCCCGTCCATCAGGTAGGCGCGGTAATCGGGGTCGTCCTCGACGCCGGTGTCGATATCCTTCAGCCAGCGGTCCCACCAGCGCAGCGCCTCTTGCAGAAAGCCGATGCGCGGTTCGGGCACGGCGAAATGCGGGTACTTGTGCACCCACGGCCCGATGATCCCCTTCGATCCCGGAATGTTGCGCAGGATCAGCGGCACAGTGTTCTTGTAGCTGTCGCCCCAGCCGCCGACAGCCAGCACGCGGGCCTTGATCTTGTCATAGCTTTCGCAGACGCTGCCATGTTCCCAATAGCTGTCGCGCCGCTGGTGGCGCAGCCACAGCGAGGGCAAAAACGGTTCCGCCTCAAGCCGTTGCAACCACATCTCGCGCCAGTCCGACCGCAGGGCAGGGTCGGGCGCGCGGCTGGAATAGGACCACATCGTCGCCCCCCAGCCGAGGTTCTCGTTCAGCAGGTTGCCGCCCTTGTAATGGATGTCGTCGGCAAAGCGGTCGACGGTCGAACACAGGGTGATGATCGCCTTCAACTCGGGCGGGGTCATCGCCGCCACCTGCAGCGCATTGAAGCCGCCCCAGCTGATCCCCATCATGCCGACATTGCCGTTGCACCACGGCTGCGATGCCAGGTGGCGGATCACTTCGACCGCATCGTCCAGTTCCTGCTGGCTGTACTCGTCTTCCATGATCCCTTCGCTGTCGCCGTTGCCG
>JAGXHE010000159.1 GCA_024636445.1 Sulfitobacter sp. | reverse complement strand
CCGTCGATCTGGTCATATGCACGAAAGTCACCAAAGTATTTGGTGATCGCCGCTGTCAGCGTCGTTTTACCGTGGTCAACGTGGCCAATGGTGCCAATGTTGACGTGCGGTTTGTTGCGTTCAAACTTTGCCTTACCCATGAAAGGTGCCCTTTTTGGTTGTGGAATCCTTGCAGACCCAAATGCGTTCCGCGCGGCATGTATTGCCATTGCGCAGGAAAATCAAGCGGTCTTGATCGTTTTGGCCTGAGCGCGAAACCTGCGGCACGCGGACCTCGGCGTAAATCCCCGCGCGCTGTGTTCTGCCGCGCGAACCTGTTGTTATTTCGTTATTCGGCGGCCACTTCGACCGGTGGTGTGGTCATCGTCTCACCCGAAGCCGGTGTCGCTGTCTCGGCACCGGGACGGCCAGAGCCTGTGGTGACGAACCAGCCTTCCTCTTTCATCTGCTTGACCAGATAGCGTTCGATCGCCTTTGCCACGTTTTCAGACAGCTGCTGCAGCTGTTCTTCGGCAGAGAGCGTGTAACCCGACCCGACAACGGTGCCGGTGCCAAAGGTTTCCAGCACGGTGATCGTATGAGGCTTGTCCGTCAGCTTTTTGCCCGCAGCGTCGTCCCAGACCGTCAGGTTGATGATCAGGATCGACTTGGGCGACAATACCAGCGGCACGCCGGGTGCGGCCAGAACATAACCTTCGACCGACACGCCGAAGTGGTAGTTGCTGTCACCGTCATAACGGTCGAACCGCTGGGCGATGGCGCTTTGCACTGCGGTGTTCAATTGCTCTTCGGTCGCATCGCGGCTGAGCGGACCTTTTTGCGCCTTGGGGGCCACCACGATATTGTGCATCAGGTTGAAGTTGCCCAGCGGCACAGGTTTGTCGTTGATATCTCTGGCACCACCACAGGCCGTCACCAGCCCCATTACGCACATCATCATTACAAGCCGCAGCATTGCAGTCCCCCCAAAAGGATTGTTCGGGCAAAGGCCTAGCGGATGATCGCCACAGGCGCAATTGGTCGCAGCGCGATTGCACGCTGGGGAGATGCACTTATATCATCTGTTAACAAGGAGAGCACGATGCCCGACACGGTTCTGCCGCAAGTCACCCACAGCCCCCTGCCCGTTCGCGTACCACTGGTCAACGAACCTTGGGGCCTGCTGAAAAGCCTGCAAGAGGCGCGGCGCAACGTGCTGTCGATCCTTCCCGAGATCGCGACGACACAGCCGATGGTATCGGGCAAGACCGGCAAACGCTGGCACATGGTGATGGACCCGAAGGCCATACGCGAAATGTTGCTCGACAGACTGGATCAGTACCCCAAATCGCTGGTCACCAAGAACCTGCTGAAACCGGCCATCGGAGAATCGCTGTTCATCGCCGAGGGCGCACACTGGCGCTGGCAGCGGCGCACGGCGGCACCGGTGTTTTCACATCGCAACGTATCGGCGCTGGCTCCGATCATGTCAGAAGCCGCTGACCGCGCCTGCGACCGGATTGCCGCAGCAGGCCCGCGCGCCGTGAACCTGCTGGACGAGATGGTGACGACCACATTCGACGTGATCGCCGATGTCACATTCTCCGGCGGCGACACATTCGACCGTGACGGAGTGCACAACGCGATCGACAGTTATATCTCCGAGGCGGGAAAGATATCGCTGTTCGACATCCTGGGATTTCCCGACTGGGTGCCGCGTCCGGGTCGGGTGATGTCCGGCAAGGCGCTCAAAGAGATGAAATCTGTCGCCGACAAGGCCATCGAAGAACGCGCAGCGCGTGGCGCAAGTGCCGTGCCCGATCTGCTGGACCTTCTGCTGGCGGGCGAAGACCCAAAATCGGGGCGCACCATGTCCACAGCCGAGCTGCGCGACAACCTGCTAACCTTTATCGTGGCGGGCCATGAGACCACGGCGCTGACGCTGGCATGGTCGATGTATCTGGTGGCCTTCGATCCCGACGTGCAGGACCGCGCCCGCGCCGAGGCGCAATCGGTGTTGCAAGGACGTGCTGCAGGCGCCGACGATGTGGCCGATCTGCCCTATATCCGCCAGATCGTCGACGAGGCGCTCCGCCTTTATCCGCCTGCCGGGATCGTGTCGCGCACCGCGCTAAAAAAGGACACGCTGGGCGGGCGCGAGATTTTGCCCGGCGATACGGTGATGATCCCGATCTACGCGCTGGGTCGGTCCAAGCTGCTTTGGGAGGACGCCGATGCGTTCCGCCCCGAACGGTTTGCCGACCGCAAGTCGATTGACCGCTACGCCTATCTGCCCTTTGGCGACGGGCCGCGCATCTGCATCGGGGCGTCCTTTGCTCTGCAAGAGGCAGTGATTATTCTGGCGACGGTGTTGTCGCGGTTCCGGTTCAAACCGGTGGCGGGGCGTGATCCCAAACCGGTGATGATCCTGACTCTGAGGCCCGAAGGCGGCGTCTGGCTGACGGCTGAGCCGGTGTAAAGTCAGGGGCTCTGCCCCCGGCGCTCTCGCGCCTCCCCCGGAGTTTATCCGGCAAGATGAAGTGGCTTCAGTCGCAGATTTCTTGCAGGGCCTTGAATTCGGCATCGGTGAGCAGCGGTTTGGTCTGCCCTTGGCTGGCCGCAAAACTGCGGGCTGCGTCGGCGCGCTCGGCGGTTTCTGGGTGGCTGGACATATAGACCGGCAGATCGGGCATGATGCTCTCGATATCGGCGAGGCTGTCGAAAAAGTCGGCAAAGCCGGTCGTCGTGACACCGGCATTGTCCAGCATGGTCAGGGCGTAAAGGTCGGCTTTGGCCTCGGCCTCGCGGGTGTAGCTGGAACTGAGCACCCATTCGGCCATCGCCACCGCAACGGTGCCGCCCGCAAAATCGCCCAACACCATCCCCAGCAGCCCCGCCGAGCCTGCCGCGCGCAAGGCTCCGCGCGTGCTGTCGCGGTTCTCGACATGGGCAATTTCGTGGGCCAGCACAGCGCCCACCGCGTCTGGTGTCTCGGCGGCCTCGATCAGCCCGCGCACCAGAACGATCTGCCCGCCCGGCGCGGCAAAGGCGTTGACCATTTCGTGGTTCATCACCAAGATATTCAGATCGTATTCGACGCCCGTCGGCTGTATCAGCCTGTCCGTCAGCTTTTGTAACGCCGCGTCGCCTTCGGGGCTGGAACAGATCAGCGCACCCGCTTCGGTGCCGCCAAGGATACGTTCCATCTGGCGGACGATCGATTTGCCCCAGGCGACTTCTCTTTCTATCGGAATGATCAGCGCCATCGTGCCGGCCATCGCAGGCAGAATGACAAAGATCATCATCGCCAGCGCACCGACCGCCAGCCCCAGCCGTGTGACCACCCGGCGTGCGGTGCCCGGAGCCACGTCGCGGCGTTTCAGATCGGGGCACAGTCGCGTAATATCGCGGATCATCTGCGCGTCGGAAACCGTCAATCGCGCCGTGTCGATCAGCCCGCTGTCATAGGAATGACCGGCCTTCAGCGTCATCACCAGCTGGTCGGTGCGCGCCTGATCGGTCAAGGCGCGCAGAGCGTTCAGCGGCCAGTGCTGAACGCCCTGAGGCAAAGCGGGGTGGCACAATGTCAGCACCTGCGCGGCAGTGTCCAGCGACAGGTCTGCGTCCAGACGCAGACCTGTTTCGCCATCGAAATACCGCGCGGTCTCTTCCACTCAGATCGCCCCTCCAATGTCGAGCGCGTCGGCAAAGCCTTCGGCGTCAGCACCTTGGTCAGCAGCGCGCTGCCGGACCTGCTCCAGATGCGGCGCGTTGGCCACCACCACCGAAGACACAACATGGCCGATGATCCGCTGGGTGATCATCACCAGCGACAGCCCGCCCAGCCCAAGGATCAGCACCACATAAAGCACCGCAATCAGGACACCGCCCAGAATGCCGCCCGCCGGGTTGATATCACCCGGACCTGAAGTGCCGCCAAACAGCGATGCCGCCGACCCAAAGTTCAGACCCAGCGCCGCCATCAGAACCAGACCCATCACCAGCACTGCAACAATCGTCGCTCCGATAATTGCCGCGATGCCCGTCAGTACGATTGCAATCACGCGTCCGGTGCGCGCGCCGGAGTCAAAGGTGACCGCGCCATCAAGCACCCTGGCGCGGGTCAGCACATTAAACGTGTAGATGCGGTAGTAAACTCCGCCCACGATCAGCCAGATATACCCAACAAAAGCCGATGAGATTGCGATAAACGGAGATTCCAGAAAGATACCCCCAGCACCACCAATCCCGATCAGCAGCACCGCGAACAGCACATGTTTCAACCCCGGATAAAGCGATTGCCAGCGTCCGGTCTGCTCGAACTTTGCGTCGCCGTACCACATACGGTCGGTCATGTACTTTTCCAGCCAGAAGGTCTGGCGCGGCAATAGAATGCCCAAAGTGATGGCCGTCAGAAACCAGTGCCCCAGCGCGCGCCACACATAGCCCCAGGCGCCGTTGTCCATGCCAAACCTCAACCCGCGCCAGCGGGTGCGCGCAGTTTTGTAGCGACGGGCGCGGTAGGTGGCGAACAGCAACAACGGCAAAACCGCCAGCAGGGTGATGTAGATCGCACCCACCTGCGCCAAGGCTTCGATCTCGTTGCGCGGCTCGGTGAACAGGTTCAGGCCGAAGAAAAACAGCGCCATCTGCACGATGCCCAGATAGATCGCCAGCACCACGATCGCAAAGAGAAAGCCCAGCAGCTTTTCCAATCCGGTGCCGGTGTATTCAAAGCTGTCGCCATCGCCCGAGGTCGCGGACCAGATGTACTTGCGAATGCGGGTTTTCGCCCAGAACCGGTAGAAGCCCAAGGTGATCAGGGTAAGAAATGCGGTTTTGAAATAGAGCGAGAACAACGGCCCCGCCTTGCCATGATACTGGCCAGTAATTGCTGAGCTCATGATCTGAATCGTCCTTTGGTACAAATTGAATTGTTTTATGCACATGTTGTCTGCGCATTTTCGTTTATTGCTTGTCAGTAAAAACGTCTTGCAACGGCAAGACCAGCTTTAGTTAAATCGGTTATCGCGGGGAAATCCGCGGGGCGCCATGCGGCCAGATCCGGCACGTTTGCCGCGCCATTCGGCCAAATCGGATTGCGTGCGGGTGCGGCCTGCAGGGTCCAGCCAGGTCAGACCATCGGCAAGGGTAAAGGTCGTGGCATCGGACAAGCCACCGTCCTTGTACTTTTGCAGACGCACGCCCTTGCCACGGCCCATTTCCGGCAGTTCGTCCAGATCGAACACCAGTACCTTGCGGTTCTCGCCCACCACGGCCACGGCGTCGCCGGTCACCCGTTTGCAGACCAGCGCCGAGACATCGCCGCGCACATTCAGCACCTGTCTGCCGCTGCGGGTCTGCGCGATCACTTCGTTTTCAGGCACCACAAATCCGTCGCCTGCGGTCGAGGCGACCAGCAGTCTGGCGTCGGGCTGGTGAATGAACAGATCGACGATCTGCGCCTCGTTGGGCAGATCGACCATCAGGCGCAACGGCTCGCCCATGCCGCGCCCGCCGGGCAGGGTGGCGGCGGACTGGGTGTAGAACCGCCCGTTCGACCCAAAGACCAGCAGCCTGTCGGTGGTTTCGGCGTGAAAGGCAAAGCGCGGCGCGTCGCCGTCCTTGAACTTCAGCTCGCGGGTCAGGTCGATGTGGCCGGTCATTGCGCGGATCCAGCCCATCTGGCTGCACACAACAGTGATCGGCTCGCGGTCGATCATCGCCTCAAGCGGCACGTCTTCGACCTGTCCGGCTTCGGCGAATGTGGTGCGGCGCGCGCCTGCGTTCAGGGTGTCGCCAATGGTCCAGTCCTTGCCAAACCGCTTTTTGGTGGCGCGCAGCTGTTCGCTGATCGCGTCCCATTGCAGGTGCGGGTGTTCCAGCAGATCCTCAAGGCCCGCACGCTCTTCCATCAGCGCAGATTGCTCGCGCAGCAATTCCAGTTCTTCGAGACGGCGCAGGCTGCGCAGGCGCATGTTCAGAATCGCGTCGGCCTGAACATCAGTCAGCGATTCCTCGGTGGCGGCGGGCGGCGACTGATAATCTTTTTCGTTCGTTGCGCGCACATGGTCGCGGCCCCAGTCTTCGCGCATCAGCGCGGCCTTGGGTTCGTCATCATAGCGGATGATGTCGATCACGCGGTCCAGATTGAGGAAGGCGATGATGAACCCTTCCAGCACTTCCAGCCGGTGATCAATCTTTTCCATGCGGTGCAGGCTGCGTCGCTCCAGCACTTCGCGGCGGAAATCAAGGAATGCACGCAGCACTTCCTTCATCGAGCAGACCTTGGGCGTGACGCCGTCGATCAGCACGTTCATGTTCATCGAAAACCGCACTTCCAGATCGGAATTGCGGTAGAGCATCCCCATCAGAACATCAGGGGCGACGTTTTTTGAGCGTGGCTCCAGCACCAGCCGGATATCATCGGCGCTTTCATCGCGCACATCGCCAAGTATCGGAACCTTCTTGGTCTGAATGACCTCGGCCAGCTTTTCGATCAGCTTGGATTTCTGCACCTGATAGGGAATCTCGGTGACGACAATCTGCCACTGTCCGCGGCCCAGATCCTCGACCTCGTAGCGGCAGCGCAGACGAAAGCCGCCTTTGCCCGTACGATAACTCTCCGCGATGCTCTCGGGCGGCTCGACGATGATGCCCCCAGTGGGAAAATCGGGGCCTTTGACGAAATTCAGCAGCGTGTCGTCTCGCGCGTCGGGCGTCTTGATCAGATGCAGGCAGGCATCGCACAGTTCGGCGATGTTGTGCGGGGGAATGTTGGTGGCCATGCCCACCGCAATGCCCGAAGAGCCGTTGGCCAGCAGGTTGGGAAACTGCGCGGGCAGCACGACAGGTTCGGTCAGCGTGCCATCGTAGTTGTCGCGGAAATCGACCGCGTTTTCGTTCAGACCATCGAGCAGCGCCTCGGCCACCGCGGTCATGCGCGCTTCGGTGTAGCGGCTGGCGGCGGGGTTGTCGCCGTCGATGTTGCCAAAGTTGCCCTGACCGTCGACCAGCGGATACCGCACGTTGAAATCTTGGGCCAGACGCGCCATCGCGTCGTAAATCGCGACATCCCCATGCGGGTGATAGTTGCCCATCACGTCGCCGGAAATTTTGGCCGATTTACGGAATCCCCCTTTGGAGGACAGACGCAATTCGCGCATCGCAAACAGAATTCGGCGGTGAACCGGTTTTAGCCCGTCACGGGCGTCAGGCAACGCACGGTGCATGATCGTAGACAGCGCATAGGTCAGATACCGGTCACCCAGCGCGCGGCGCAGAGGTTCGGACAGGTTCATATTGGGGGGTTCGGTGATATCTGACATAGATGCTGTGTAGCCATGTGCCCCAAACGGGACAAGAGGGCAAAACATCTGAACCGACTTGCGGAACAGTTTGCACGGGAGCTGCGTTGCATAACCAACACGGCAGACAAGCGGTCACGTTTAAACTTCGATTGTCACTGCGCTACCCGCCTCTGCCTGATAATGTACAAACAACCCGCGCAGAAGCTGCCGCGCATGCCGGGTTTTTCTGGGGATTATGGTATGTTTCGTTTTATCGTGCTGACGTTTGTTTTCATGGGCTGGGCTTTCTTTGAAATGAGCGGGGGAACCGACTTTGACGGCGAAGCCCTGCGGATGTCGCGCATTGAGGTTGACCAAACCACACCCACAGCCCCCAGAACGCTACTGGCAGATGTCGACACGCAGCGCAGCTATGGCGAGGCCGAAGTGACACGCGTCGCGCTGAACCTGGCCACTACCAGTGACATCGCAACTCCGGCCAAGCCAATGACCAACGCGGCAACACCCGTAAAATACGAAGGTGCAACGCTCAGCAGTGCGTCGATGAACGTGTCAGAGGGCCCGGAGATCATCCTGCCCAGCCTGATCCCCTCGGCCCAACCCGAAATCCAGCGCGAAACCCAGGTCTCCGCCGAGTTGATGGTTCAGGAAGATAACGGCGTGCAAGACGTCCGTGCCGTCACAGGCAACCGTGTAAATGTGCGCGGCGGCCCCGGCACCGACTACGGCGTGGTCGGCAGCCTGACGCGCGGTGTGCAGGTCGAAATCCTGCAAGACCCCGGCAACGGCTGGGTGAAACTGCGCCCGATGGACGGCGGCACAGAAGGCTGGATGGCGGACTTTTTGCTGACCAGCAGTTGATTGCCAACACCCTTCGCGCGTGACACACCTGCCCGCATGACCTTGCGGGCAGTTTTGCTATGAAATCCATTCTGATCACCGGCTGCTCTTCGGGCATCGGCTATGCGGCGGCTCATGGTCTGCGCGCGCGCGGATGGCGGGTGTTCGCGTCCTGCCGTCAGGCCAGGGATTGCGCGCGCCTGCAAGCCGAAGGGTTTGACAGCCCGCAGATCGACTATACCGACGAGACCAGCATCACCGCCGGATTGGCCGAAGTTCTGGCGGCCACGGGCGGCACGCTGGACGCGCTGTTCAACAACGGTGCCCACGCAACCCCCGGCGCGGTCGAAGACCTGCCGACAGACGGCCTGCGCGCCCTGTTCGAGGCAAATTTCTTTGGCTGGCACACGCTGACCCGCGCCGTAATCCCGGTGATGCGCGCCCAGGGGCATGGACGGATCGTGCAATGCTCATCGGTTCTGGGGTTCATCACCATGCCGTGGCGCGGCGCCTACAATGCGTCGAAACATGCGATCGAGGGGCTGACCAGCACCCTGCGGATCGAGATGCGCGACACCGATATCCACATCAGCCTGATCGAACCCGGCCCCGTTACCAGCCGGTTTCGCATCAACGCGGTTGAACATTTCGAACGCTGGATCGACTGGAAAACCTCAGCGCGCGCCGAACAGTACGACAGTAAACTGCTCAACCGCCTCTATGCCGAAAACACTGGCCCCGACACATTCGAATTGCCCCCCGAAGCGGTGGTGAAAAAGCTGATCCACGCTATTGAAAGCCCGCGACCAAGGCCGCGTTATTATGTGACGGTGCCGACCTATGTGATGGGGTTCATGCGGCGAATTTTGCCGACGCGGGCGCTGGATTGGATATTGTCGCGGGCCTAATTGGCGCAAACGGGTTCGCATTCGTCGCGCAGACCACTACATCTGATATCAAACAGCGAATAAGGAACTGGTCATGACCTCTGATCCAATGTTCATCTTGATCCTGCTGGCCTGTGCGGCCGTCGTTCTGGTGCTGGTCACCGGACTGGGCGGCTTTGCCAAAGGCGACGGCTGGGCCTCGAAGAACTCGAACAAGCTGATGCGTATGCGGATCATGGCGCAATTTGCCGCTGTGGTCCTGATTGTGATTGCCGTGCTCGTGCGCGGCACAGGAGGCTGAAATGGTTGTACTCAACAAGATCTACACACGCACGGGCGACAAGGGCGATACCGCTTTGGGTGACGGCACGCGCGTGGTCAAACACGCGGCACGGGTCAATGCCTATGGCACATCGGACGAGCTGAACGCCTTTGTGGGTGTTGCGCGGCTTGAGGCGACTGGCGCCACCGACAAGGCTCTCGCGCGCATCCAGAACGACCTGTTCGATCTGGGTGCCGACCTGTGCCGCCCCGACATGGAAGGCGACGCCAAGGCCGAATACCCGCCCCTGCGCATGATCGACGCCCAGGTGGACCGTCTGGAAGAGGAAATCGACGTGATGAACGCCGAGCTTGAGCCCCTGCGCAGCTTCGTATTGCCCGGCGGTGCCGCCCTGGCGGCGCATCTGCACGTCTGCCGCACGGTCGCACGCCGTGCCGAACGTCTGGCCGTGGAGCTTGCCACATTGGAACAGGTCAATCCATCGGCGGTGAAATACCTCAACCGCCTCAGCGACTGGTTTTTCGTCGCATCGCGCATTGCCAACAACAGCGGCAAGGACGATGTTTTGTGGGTGCCCGGCGCAAACCGTTGACGCAACGAAAACGGGCGGGCGGGGCCAAAACGCGGCGTCGCCCTCCCATAATGTGTCGATTTTACCCTGTTTCCCCAACGCGGGCTTGGGTAAACCGTGCGGAATGAATTGTGGGCTTGCCATCTGGTGAGTCGAATTTTGTCAAGGAAGGAACGCTCATGAAGGTGCTGGTGCCTGTCAAACGCGTGATCGACTATAACGTGAAAGTGCGCGTCAAAGCGGACGGATCGGGTGTTGATCTTGCAAACGTGAAAATGTCGATGAACCCGTTCGACGAGATTGCCGTCGAACAGGCGATCCGTATGAAAGAAGCCGGACAGGTCGAGGAAATCGTCGCGGTTTCCATCGGCGTCAAGCAGGCGCAGGAAACCCTGCGCACAGCATTGGCCATGGGCGCGGACCGTGCGATTCTGGTGATCGCTGCGGACGACGTACATCAAGACATCGAACCTCTGACCGTCGCCAAGATCCTCAAAGCGGTCGTGGAAGAAGAGCAGCCCGGCCTCGTGCTGTGCGGCAAACAGGCGATCGACAACGACATGAACGCCACCGGCCAGATGCTGTCGGCCCTGCTGGGCTGGTCGCAGGCGACATTCGCCTCGAAGGTCGAGATTGTCGGCGACAAAGCCAGGGTCACACGCGAAGTCGACGGCGGTCTGCAAACGATCGAAGTCAACATGCCGACCGTCATCTCGGTCGACCTGCGTCTGAACGAGCCGCGCTATGCGTCGCTGCCGAACATCATGAAGGCTAAGAAAAAGCCGATGGATGAAAAGACCGCCGCCGACTACGGCGTCGATACGGCGCTGCATCTGGAAGTGATCAGCACCAGAGAGCCAGAAGCCCGTGCGGCTGGCGAAATGGTGGCTGATGTTGACGCTCTGGTGGCGAAACTCAAAGAAAAGGGAGTCGTATAATGGCTGTTCTGCTTCTTGCTGAAGTGACCAATGGCGAACTGGCGATGGACGCCACCGCCAAAGCTGTCACCGCCTCGAAGGCGCTGGGTGACGTGACCGTTCTGTGCGCGGGCGGCTCTGCCGCTGAAGCGGGCGAAGCGGCGTCGAAAATCGAGGGCGTGTCCAAAGTTCTGGTCGCCGAAGATCCGACGCTTGGGCACCGCCTTGCGGAATCCACCGCAGCACTGATCGTGTCGCTGGCCGGCGACTACGAGCACATCGTAGCACCCGCCACTACGGATGCGAAAAACGTGATGCCCCGCGTCGCGGCTCTGCTGGATGTGATGATCATCTCCGACGCTTCCGGCGTTGTGGACGGCGAGACGTTCGAGCGCCCGATCTACGCGGGCAACGCGATCCAGACCGTGAAATCGAAAGACGCCAAGAAAGTCATCACCTTCCGCACATCGACGTTCGATGCGGCAGGGACCGGTGGCTCGGCATCGATCGAGACCATTTCGGCAGCAGCCGATCCCGGTCTGTCGTCCTGGGTCGAAGACATGGTCGCCGCCAGCGACCGCCCCGAGCTTACATCGGCGGGTGTCGTCGTTTCGGGTGGCCGTGGTGTCGGCTCGGAAGAAGACTTCAAGCTGATCGAAAAGCTGGCCGACAAGCTGGGTGCCGCCGTTGGCGCCTCGCGTGCGGCGGTTGACAGTGGCTATGCCCCCAACGACTGGCAGGTTGGCCAGACCGGCAAGGTCGTCGCCCCCGAGCTTTATGTGGCGGTCGGCATTTCCGGTGCGATTCAGCACCTTGCCGGCATGAAAGACTCCAAGGTGATCGTTGCGATCAACAAGGACGAAGAAGCGCCGATCTTCCAGGTTGCAGATTATGGCCTGGTGGCTGACCTGTTCACCGCTGTGCCGGAACTGATCGAAAAGCTGTAATCGGACAGTTGTAGCCGGACGGGCGAGGCTCATCCAAAGTTCAACAAAGGCCCGCCAGTGATGGCGGGCCTTTTGCGTATCAGGCGTGAGCCTTGGCCAACTTGCCCAGCAACTCCCGCAGTACCGGCGTCAGAGCGGCTGCGGCCTCTTCATGGGCAGCAGGTCCCAGCATGGTACTTGCAGCGGGGCGTTCCATTTCAGAAAACACCATGCCTTCAGTGCCTTGGTCGCGCGCATATTCAGAGGCCTTCACCTCGACGACCACGGTCACCTTGCCGCGCAGCATCTCGATCATCTCGCGGGTGATGAACCACGGGTCGCAGCGCATCGCAGTGTCGCGATTGTCGGGATCGACCGCACCGAACCACAACAGCACCGTCTTGCCGGGAATACGCCCCAAAAGATGATGCATCCGCGCCACCCACGCGCTTTGCAGTTCTTCGCGGACGCTGCGAAACCGCTCCGGGGATACCTCGTTTAGATGCGTCAACATATGCTTGTTGAAATTGAACTCCGCGAAATCCACGTCGCGAAAGATCGCTTCCAACAATACAGACGGCTTGAGAAACCGGTCATTGCGACGCGGATGGACCGAATAAAACCGGTTCGACATGTTTTGCGCGCTCAGCACCTGTAACACTGTCACCGCAGCCCCAGCGCCGATCTCAGTCAGCTGCGGATCAGAGGCGAACACCTCCACGCCTGCATTGGTGCAGCCCAGATTGACGCAGGGCAGCCCGATCTTCTCCTCGACCAGTTCCGGGAACGGTTTGATCACGAATTTTCCATATGTCTCCGTGCCGCCAAAAAATGCCAGATACGGTTTTTTCAGCGACTTTCTCGGCCCGCGAAACAAGACTTTCGATGTGCCGTATCGACACGGAAGATAGTCCAGGGACCCCTGGCCCATGGCATTATAGGTCATAAACCCACCTCTCAATTTCACCCGAGGCTGGGTATAGCGGACAGGTCCTTAGAATTTGCTAACAAGGTCTGACCCGAACGCGCGGCGGTTCACACCTTGCGGCCAGACGCGCGGGACGCATATGGTGCGCTAACAAGAGAAGGGGCATTTCATGGACATCAAGACGATTGGAATCGTGGGCGCGGGCCAAATGGGCAACGGGATTGCCCATGTCATGGCGCTGGCAGGCTATGACGTGACAATGACAGATATCAGCGACGACGCGCTAAAAGCAGCCGTCGCGCTGATCGACAGCAACATGGAACGGCAGGTCAGCCGCGAGAAAATCAGCGCGGAGACCAAGGCCGACGCGATGGCGCGGATCACCACCACCGTAAAGCTGACCGATCTGGGCCCCAGCGATCTGATCATCGAGGCCGCGACCGAACGCGAAACCGTGAAACAGGCGATCTTTGAAGACCTGCTGCCGCATCTCAAACCCCACACGATCCTGACGTCGAACACCTCGTCAATCTCGATCACCCGGCTGGCCAGCCGCACGGACCGGCCCGAGAAATTCATGGGCTTTCACTTCATGAACCCGGTGCCGGTGATGCAACTGGTCGAGCTGATCCGTGGCATCGCCACCGATGCCGAGACCTATGACGCCTGCAAAAAGGTCGTGGACAAGCTGGGCAAGACTGCGGCCAGCGCCGAGGATTTCCCTGCATTCATCGTCAACCGCATCCTGATGCCGATGATCAACGAAGCCGTCTATACCCTCTACGAAGGTGTCGGCAACGTGCAGTCGATCGACAGTTCGATGAAACTGGGCGCGAACCACCCGATGGGGCCGCTGGAACTGGCGGATTTCATCGGTCTGGACACCTGCCTTGCAATCATGAACGTCCTGCACGACGGGCTGGCCGATACCAAATACCGCCCCTGCCCGCTGCTCACCAAATACGTCGAGGCCGGTTGGCTGGGTCGCAAGACAGAGCGCGGGTTCTACGACTATCGCGGCGATACGCCGGTGCCGACGCGCTAAGGGCCGGGGCGTCTACGATCAGCCCTCAAGGCTGAGAGTATGCTCGCGCAGCCACGCCATGAAACCGCGCGGATCATCGGCCCAGGCCTTGATGTCTTCGGGTGGAATCGGATCGCCGACAATTGGCCCCTGGGGCTTGTTCAGCGAATAGACGATCTCGTGCAACAGCAGACCCTGACGCAACATCGGCGACAGTTTGTTGGCGATCTGATAGGCGCGGCTGTTCTGACCGGGGAATTTCATCGGCACCACGGTCGCCCCCGAACGGCGGATCAACGCGGCGGTGAAAACGTTCCATTCCGCCTCGACCGCCGGTCCCATATAGGTCTCAGACGCCGCGACCTGACCCGAGGGGAACAGCGCCACCACGCCGCCCTCCTTGAGATGTTTCATCGCCTTGGCCCGCATCTCGACGCCCTTGCGCTGCGCATCTGGGTCATGTGGGAACGGCACCGGGATCATGTAGCTGCCCGCGACCTCGTCGATGGCGGTCAGAAGCGAGCGGGTGAGAATACGGTAATCCGGGCGCACGCGACCGATCAGATCGCCAAAGATCATACCGTCGACCATACCGTGCGGGTGGTTCGCCACCACGATCACCGGACCTTTCTTGGGGATACGGTCCAGTTGGTGCTGCGGCGTGGTCAGCTCGATGCCCATCACATCCAGACAGGCCCGCCAGAACGCCTGCCCCTGCGGCGCGCCACGGCGTTCGAATTTGCGGATCAGACGCAGGATCGTCAGCTTGCCGGTAAACGCCTCCATCATACGGATAAAGCGCGCTTTCCACGGGTCGTCGAAGGTCGAGGCATAGGACAGGCTGCGGCGGTCATATTTGGTAAACGTGACCGTTTCTTCCTGTGTCTGTGTCAAGCCTGCTGAGCTCTGCGAGCTTTCAACCACGTCTGTGTCACCCTTTATCATGCCGTGAGGTCTGCGAACGCCTGCGTTTCAGGCGCCTTCGCCGAACTTGTCCGCAACCAGGGCCGTCAACGCGTCTGCCAGCGCCTCGGCGTCCGGCCCGGAGGTTTCAACGTCAATAAAGGTTCCTTTGGAGGCTGCCAACATCAAAAGGCCCATAATGCTGTCGCCCGAAGCCGACATACCGTCCTTGACCACTTCGGCCTGGGCGTCGAACGCTTCGACGACTTCTACCAATTTGGCCGAGGCGCGGGCGTGAAGCCCTTTTTCGTTCACGATCTTCAAGGTGCATTTGGTCATACGTGGTTCGGGCTTTCTGCGCTGACATTCTGGCTGTCGATATACTTTTTGCCAGCGTCCAATGCCGCACGTACAGCATCGCCGACGGGTTTGTGCCGACTTTTGGCCAGTTTGATCAACATAGGCAAGTTTGCGCCATACAGGATGCGGCGACCCTGCGGCTGGCAGGCACGCATCGACAGGTTGGACGGAGACCCGCCGTAGAGATCAGTGACCACAACAACGCCGTCTCCATCATCGACGTCGTCGGCGGCTTTGCAAATCTCGTCTTGTTTTTCGGCCCGGTCGTGGTTCGCTTCGATGGCGATGGCACGCACGCCGGATTGCGAGCCGACAACATGCTCGATGGCAGCGAGATACTCTCGCGCCAGTCCACCATGTGCCACAATCACAATTCCGATCACTCTGCCCCGTCCTTTTTCCGGCGGTCCAATTCGCGATGTCTAATTGACACCTGCCAGCCCGCCTTCGCAAGGGCCGCAGCGCAGGTTTCCGCCATGGCAACCGACCGATGTTGCCCACCGGTACATCCAAAAGCGATCGAAAGGTGCGATTTCCCTTCTTCCGCGAAGGCCGGCAGCAACCACAGCGCGAGATCGGTGGTTTTGGCGACGAAATCCGCGTGGCGCGAATCTGTGGCAATATGGTCCTGCACGCTCTTTTCGGTGCCATTTGCCGCGCGCAGCGCAGGCTCCCAATAGGGGTTTTTCAAAAACCTGCAGTCAAAGACCATATCGACACTGCGCGGCAGGCCGCGTTTGTACGAAAAGCTCTCGACCGAGACCGAAAGATGATCCTGCTCGTCCGGTGCAAACCATTCCTCGACGGCGGCGCGCAACTGGTGGACGTTCAGCTGCGAGGTGTCGATCAGGATATCTGCCCGGGCGCGCAGCGGGCCCAGCATGTCAAGCTCGCGCGTGATGCCTGCCTCGGGGCGATCCCCGTCCGCCAGCGGATGCCTGCGGCGTGTTTCCGAGAAACGGCGCAGCAACACCTCGGTGTCACAGTCGAGATACAGCAATTCGGGCAGCAGCCCCGGAACGGCGGCAATCTGCCCCAAGGCATCCGTCACCGCATTTACCGAAAAATCGCGGGTGCGCGGGTCAATTCCCAACGCCAGCGGTCCGGTGCTGGACGGATCGTCCAGCAAGGCCCGGATCAGACGCAGGGGCATATTGTCGATCGCCTCGAAGCCCAGATCTTCCAGCGCGCGGATCGCACTGGACCGCCCGGCACCTGACGGTCCGGTAATCAAAACAAGGCGGCGATGGGTGGGTTCTGTCTGGGTCATATTCTGGGTCATAGGTCGGCAGCTCCGATCCTAAGATATTGCATGATCGCGGCGGGCCAAGCGGCAGTATCGCACTTGTGAAGACAAGGTATGGCAACACCCAGCAGCACGTGCTGGTGTGGCTGCGGCAGGCGTTGGGTTTCGCTTTGGTCCAGGTCGACCACCAATGCCACCGTAACAGCCTCTGCAGCGGTGGCTTTCAGGATACCGACCCCGCGCGCCTCGATCAGGCCTCGCAGCGCATCGGGGGCATCGGCGATGATCTGGTCGCCATCGTTGTGCAGCACCGTTCGGTCGTCAGAGACCAGCAGCGCACCCAATGCCATCAATTGCAGCGCCAGCGACGATTTACCCGACCCCGCAGCCCCCACTATCACAACGCCACGGCCTTGCACGGCCACTGTCGTTGCGTGGATCGTGACCAGATCCGCCGGGGTCGACATATCAGACCGGCAGACCCACAACGAAACGGGCGCCCAGGGGTTCACTGGTGATATCCGCATCGGTGGGCCGGATATTTTCGGCCCAGATCACACCGCCATGGGCTTCGACGATCTGTTTCGAAATCGCGAGCCCAAGACCAGAGTTATTGCCGAAATGCTCTTCGGGACGCTGGGAATAGAAGCGTTTGAAGATTTTCGTCAGCGCCTGATCGGGAATGCCGGGGCCGGTGTCTTCGACCACCACGAGAACTCGGTTCTCTTTCTTGCGCGCCCAGACGCGGATCGCATCGCCATCTTCGCAGAACGAAATCGCGTTGGTGATCAGGTTGACGAACACCTGCGCCAATCGCGCCTCAAGCCCGTGCACCTGCAACGGCTGTTCCGGCAGATCGGTGATGAAATCGATGCCCTTGGATTTGGCGTCCTCGCCCAGATACTCCCCGAGATTGCCCAGCATCTTGAGCAGATCGAAAGGCTCTTCTTCTTCCTTGACCAGTTCGGAATCCAGCCGCGAGGCGTTGGAGATGTCGCTGACCAGACGATCAAGTCGGCGTACATCGTGGTCGATCACATCCAGCAGCTTGTCGCGTTGGTCTTCGCGCTTGATCAGCCGCAGCGTGCCGACAGCCGACCGAAGCGAGGCAAGCGGGTTCTTGATTTCGTGGGCGACATCGGCGGCGAATTGTTCGTTGCCGTCGATCCGGTTGTAGAGCGCCGCGATCATACCCCGCAGCGCGCCGGAAAGGCGTCCGATTTCATCGGGCCGCGCAGTCAGGTCGGGAATACGGATGCGTCCGGGGTTTACCTTGCGCTGGTTGCGGTCGCGGCCAAGTTCAGCGGCGGCGGCCAGATCGGCCAGCGGATTGGCGATGGTCGAGGCCAGCACAAGGCTGAGGCCGACAGACACCAGCGTGGCGATCACGAACATCTGCAAAACGCGCTCGCGCTCGCTGCGCACAAGGTTGTCAATCTCGCCTGCCGCCGACGTGATGCCGACGACGCCAACGGCGGTGCCGTTTTGCTGAATGGGGGTCATGACGCTGAACAAGGTGCCGCCGACCGTATCAAGACCGTCGCGCACCTGGGTTCCGCCGGTCAGACTGCCTGATACCAATGTGCGCAGCTGTTCCTCGACGGTAGGCGCATTCACGGGGGGATCGCCAGCGAACGGTGCGGACAATTTGTCCCAAAGCCAGCTGAGCCCGTCTGTCAGGATCGTCCGGTTACCGCCGTCAGATTGTCCGACGAGCGGTTGTGCTGCGTCCCCTTCGATGCTGGACACCAAAGTGCCCGAAGGGTCGAAAACCAGCACTTCGATACCGCTGCGCAGGTCCAGCCCTTGCAAGGTAGCGGCCACGTCAACGCCATCGCCGGTGGCCAGATTTACAGGCGCGCCCGCAGGCAATTGCGCCTCGATCACGTCGGCGATCAATTCCGCCTCGCTGACCATCGACGTGGCACGTTGCACCGCCAGACTGTCACGAGACGAATTCAGATAGAGAATACCCGCTACCAGCACATTCAACGCGATCAGGTTGAAGGTGATGATCTTGCGCGTCAGCGGCGACCCACGCAGCGAGAACAGGCCACGCCGCGCCCGGTTGGCCCGGATTTCCCTGCCGGTTTCCGAGCGGTCGGGCGCGACCCAATCGTCGCCCAGCACAACGTCACCGTCACGCGATGGGGGTGGGGCCATATCCCGCACAAAGTTCCTTTCGGCCAGCGCCATTTGCCCGTGTCACTCTTCGTTGTAACGATAGCCGATCCCATACAGCGTCTCAATCGCCGAGAAGGAATCGTCTGCAGTGCGCATCTTCTTACGCAAACGCTTGATGTGGCTGTCAATTGTCCGGTCATCTACATAGACCTGATCGTCATAGGCGACGTCCATCAACTGGTCGCGCGACTTGACGAAACCGGGCCGCTGGGCCAGCGCCTGAAGCAGCAGGAATTCGGTGACCGTCAGGGACACATCGTTGCCCTTCCAGCTGACCGAATGGCGCAGCGGGTCCATCCGCAGATCGCCGCGTTCCATCACCTTGGTTTCTTCGGTATCGCCGACTTCGTCTGTGGCCACGGCATCCTGACGACGCAACAGAGCGCGGATGCGTTCAACCAGAAGACGCTGGCTGAAAGGTTTCTTGACGTAGTCGTCGGCCCCCATGCGCAGGCCCAGAACTTCGTCGATCTCGTCGTCCTTGGACGTCAGAAAGATCACCGGCATCGACGTTTTCTGCCGCAACCGCTGCAACAGGTCCATCCCGTCCATGCGCGGCATCTTGATGTCCAGAACCGCCATATCCGGCAGCCCCTTGTTGAAGGCGTCTAGCGCCGCCTGTCCATCATTATACGTTTCTACCTCAAAGCCCTCGGCCTCAAGAGTCATTGAAACAGACGTCAGGATGTTCCTGTCGTCGTCTACCAATGCAATCTTTGACATTGCCTCTACCCTTTATGCTGCTCAATATTGTTTTTTATCCATACATCCAGAAATTACTGGGTCGAATCAATCCTTAACTGCGAATCAGCTGGCTCCAACGCCGCAATTGCGCCACAATTTGGTTAGGAATGGCTAAATTGACGCACTTTTTCTTTTCACGACCAGCCGCGGAATAGGGCATGAAGCGGTACTTGAGACAAAGATCGCAGTGGTGGCGCTAACTGTGCCAAAGCGTCCTGTTCATGTTCGGAAACCTCATGTTATGAGGCGATCAGGCCATAATGGCCGCGGCGCAGCAGCGTCGTACTTGGCACCATCCGCCCGTGGCGGCGACAGGGAGACGACACATGACATCTGGACGGGTGAACCCGAATTTCCGGCTTGAAGATCAAGGGATCGAGGAGCTGGGCAATGTCTATTACAACCTGATCGAGCCTGCGCTGGTCGAAACAGCACTGTCGCGCGGCGAAGGAACCCTGGGCAAGGGCGGTGCCTTTCTGGTGACCACCGGCAAATTTACCGGACGGTCGCCCAACGACAAACACGTGGTCAAAACCGCCAGCGTCGCCGACAAAATCTGGTGGGAAAACAATGCCGAGATGTCCGAGGCGGGGTTTGACGCGCTCTACGATGACATGCTGACCCACATGAAGGGCCGCGACTATTTCGTGCAGGATCTGATCGGCGGCGCTGATCCCGCCTATGCGATCAACGTGCGCATGGTCACCGAGCTGGCATGGCACGGCCTGTTCATCCGCCACCTTCTGCGCCGTCCCGACCGCGAAGATCTGGAAGATTTCGTCGCAGACTTCACTGTCATCAACTGCCCCTCGTTCAAGGCGGACCCCGCCAAACACGACTGCCGCTCCGACACCGTCATCGCGCTGAACTTCGACCGCAAGATCATCCTGATCGGCGGCACCGAATATGCAGGCGAGAACAAGAAGTCGGTCTTTACACTGCTGAACTACATGCTGCCCGAAAAAGGCGTGATGCCGATGCACTGTTCGGCCAACCACGCGACGGGCAATCCCGTCGATACCGCCGTGTTCTTCGGGCTCAGCGGCACCGGCAAGACGACCCTGTCGGCTGATCCGGCCCGCACGCTGATTGGCGATGACGAACACGGCTGGTCCGATCGCGGCACCTTCAACTTCGAGGGCGGCTGCTATGCCAAGACGATCAACCTGAGCGCCGAAGCCGAGCCGGAAATCTACGCGACCACCGAAAAGTTTGGCACCGTGATCGAGAACATGATCTTTGACGACGAGACCAAAGATCTGGATTTCGCCGACGACAGCCTGACCGCGAACATGCGCTGCGCCTATCCGCTGCACTACATCTCGAACGCGTCCAAGACCGCTTTGGGTGGTCATCCCAAGAACATCATCATGCTGACATGCGACGCGTTCGGCGTATTGCCCCCCATTGCACGGCTGACACCGGCGCAGGCGATGTACCACTTCCTGTCGGGCTTCACGTCCAAGGTCGCCGGAACCGAGCGCGGCGTGACCGAGCCCGAACCTACATTCTCGACCTGCTTTGGTGCGCCCTTCATGCCGCGCCGCCCCGAAGTTTACGGCAAACTGCTGCGCGAGAAGATCGCCCAGCACGGCGCGACATGCTGGCTGGTCAACACCGGCTGGACCGGTGGCGCTTATGGCACGGGCAGCCGCATGCCGATCCGCGCCACACGGTCGCTGCTGACGGCTGCACTGGACGGAAGTCTGGGCAATGTGAAGTTCCGAAAAGACCCGAACTTCGGCTTTGAAGTGCCGGTCAATGTGGTCGGCGTCGCCGACATTCTTCTGGACCCGCGCCGCACCTGGAGCGATGCCGAAAGCTATGACCGTCAGGCCAAGAAACTGGTGGAAATGTTCGCGTCCAACTTTGCGCAATATCTGCCGCACATCGACGACGACGTGCGCGCCGCCGCCATCGGCTAAATCCGTACACCCGGATCACGAATTGGAAAAGCCCCCGACGCCCAATCGCGCGGGGGCTTTTTCATGCGCCGCGATCAGGCCGCGAGATCAAGTGGCACATGGATGATGTGCTGGATGTCTTCGTTGCCCATGTAGACCATGTTGCCCTCGACCGGCTTGTTCTGGCCCTTGATCTTCCAGCTCAGGCAAAACGGATCGACGTGCATATACCCTTCGCGCTCGGCCAGACCACGACGCGCGATTGACCGCGGCATAAAGCCAAAGACGTAATCGGGCTGCCATTGCAACAGACTGGTCAGGAATGCAAACCGCGCAAGGATATCCACGATTCCGCGCCCGCGATAATTGCCTTCTTCGGGGTTGATCCACATCTCGCCGTGATAGCAAAGTTTTCCCGTCATGCGTCGCGCCCCCGGCCCCGACTTGTACCAGGAATCGGCCAGATCTATCGGCACGCCCGATGGCGGATAGGCGCGAAAGTTCTGCTCCATATGATCGGCGAGTGTTTGCCCGTGCAGGTCGATCAGCCGCACCGCTTGCGTCTGCACGATCTTGCCCTGCGGGTTGCGACCGACAGACCAGAACCCCTTGTCATGCGACACATCCGAGCATGCCGGATCAAACGGAAGGCTCACCGGCTGGTTGGGCCGACATTGCGAAATCAATGCCTTATACTCGTTGAAATCGTCACCGACGGACAGATAGAGCTGGCGTTTTGCCAGCAATTCAACCGTTTCAGTCAACAGACGCGAGCCTTCGAAAACACTATGGATGCTCATCAGGGTTCTCCTTGTGTGACGCATGAACAGGATGAACGGTGGCAAGCGGAAGATCCTGTAAAGTCCGCATCAGACACAGTCCCATAGCGACGCATACACCAAATTTGTTGCATTTGCATGGCTTACACGTCATCCGCCAGTCCGAGTGACGCGGCGCGGGGCACAATGCCAAAGCATTGTGCGGTCAGATGTCGATATCCATTTCCCATTCAGGGTCCATCGAATTGACGAATTTCTCGGGCAGATCGTCGATCTTCAGGGCGTTGGTCCGCTCGATGATGTTGACCAGCGCAAACGAGCCATCGGGAAACCGTGCGCCCAGCAAAAGCCGCGCATAGCTGAGCGGCATCAGCGGTGTACCGGGTTTGCGGGCCACCGTGGTGTGGATGTGATCGAACCGCAGCGAGCTGTTTGCAGCGATCTCCTGAAACGTGCCTTCCATCAGGTCACTGATCAGCGGCCCGCCCGGCAAGGCTTCGAGCGTGCGACCGATCGAACTGCTTTGCCATTCCCAGCCGAACCACGTGGCGAACGAGGAATCCCGGCCAACATCCACGCAGACCCATTGCTGGTCATTGGGCCGAAACACCATCGCAAAGGGGCGCACCGGCTGAAATGCGGGGTGTTCGATGTTGCCACCCGCCTCGGCCCAGCACCGCATGCAGTCCCGCATAAACTTCGACCCGGTTTGCCACAGGTCGGCCAAGGGACGTTGCTGCATGAAAAAGCGCCAGTCGCCCTCGTCTCTGGAAATGCGCAGCATGCCGTGCTCGAACCCGACCTCGGATGTCAGCCAGGCATTGCCGCGCGACAGCAGCGTCAGCGCCTCGGGAAGCGCACTTTCACCGCGTTCGGTCAACTCGTATCGGCGGTCCCTGATTCGAAACAGCTCGAATCCCTTGGCCTGTTCCAGAAAGGTTATGTGCCGCCGTACCGTCTGGCGGGTGCTGCCCAGTTCCTCGACAGCGGTTGATAGGTTCAAATGACGCGCTAAAGTGGTAAATGACCGCAACATCTCGAACAAAAGCGGATGATGATCTTGCGGTGAATCTATAGGCCTGCGTGTAATTTTTAGCCCCTTTTCAACCTATACTTACATAGTGGTACATAAATCATCCAGTGATGCAACATTGATGTACCTCAACTGTAAATATCTATGCACTTGATTACGGGTCAGATTCCAAGGATCACTGATCGACATACAACCGGAGGTACTAAAACAGATGTCTCATCCCGTAGATATTCATGTTGGCCGCAAGCTGAAACAAGCACGCACCCTGCGACGCATGTCGCAAACAGACGTTGCACGTCAGCTGAAACTTTCTTTTCAACAAATCCAGAAATACGAAATCGGCTCGAACCGCATCGCGGCCAGCCGTCTTTATGAGCTCTCGCGTATCCTGCAAGTTCCGACGTCTTACTTTTTCGAAGGTCTGAACGAAGCCGAACCTGTCAGCACGCGCGATCACGGTCTGGAAATTGTCAGTGCCGTGGCCTCGATACAAGACGAGCAGATCAAATCCCGTATCGTCACCTTTATCGAAGACGTATCCGGGCGCACCGTCACCAAATCGGCCTGAGAGCCAACTAACCAACCAGCGCGCGACGCATCAGGTTCAACCCTGCCACCAGCAGCACGAACAGCGTCGCGCGACGGAACAACACCTGGTCGATACGGTCCATGACCTGACCGCCGCAGACCATCCCCAGCAGCGCCGGAATGATCATCGCAGCACTCAGCGGCCAGGTGTTCGCGTTCAATACACCAGACCCGATGTGTGCCCCCATCAGTGACACGGCACCCAGACCATAGATCACACCCTGCGCACGCATCTGCTCGTGCTTCTGGGTTCCCAAGGCAGTCAGATACATCACTGTCGGCGGGCCCCATATTCCGGACATTCCACCCAGAAAGCCTGCCACGGTGCCGATCACCACTTCGAACGTCCTGCTTTGTCCGTTCAGCTTCAGCGTCCAGCCGGCGATCTGCATCAGCGCAAAGAATGTCACCGGAATGCCGATAATCAACAGCATCACCTGCATCGACAGGATGCTGACCAGCTGTGCGCTGAGAACCAGCACAATGCCGCCCACGATCATATAAAGCTTGAACTTGGTCATCGACGCCCACGCCGCACGCGGCCCCTGCCGCAAGGCCTGCACCCCGTTGGTCGCCAGCGTCGGAAAGATCAGCATCGCCAGCGCCAGATCGGGTGCCAGAAACGTCGACAGCCCCGACACAAAGATCATCGGCATCGCAAAACCGACAACGCCCTTGATGAATCCCGCGATCAGCGCAACTCCTATGGCAAGCGTCAATTGAGTGGGCGACAGCAGTTCGAGAAATATTTCCATGGCGCACGCTATAGGCACCCCGTTCAGTCTTTGCACGCGTAAAATCGCTGCGTAACTTTCGATCAAATTGACGCATCTAAACGCAAATAAGTTGCGCTGCACCTGCGAAGGCCCTATCTCAACCGGCAAGCAAACAAGGGATTTACGACATGGCGCATGATGGACAACATATGACTTCGGCTACTTCGGTGATTGTGGGCGATCTTTTGGCGACAGCCGGTGCAGCAATCGCACCCGTCGATGCGGTTCTTGATGCGGCCAAGGACAAGCTGCGCGTGATGCTCAGCGAAAATGGCCGCGTCTCCGCCACCCTTGTCGAACAGAACCAGACAGCCGCACACGGGCTGGCTTGGCTTGCGACCTATGCACAGTCGCTGCACGAGATGCACAAATGGGCGACCAAACTGGATCAGGATGGCCGCTTTGGCGAAGTCGAACAGCTGCTGCTGCAAATCGGTTTCGGCGAATATCTCGCCCAGATCCAGGGCGGCATCGCGATGAACCAGGGCGAGGTTCTGCGCCCGCATGACATGGGCCTCGAAGCAGACGATATGGCAGGCATGGCCACGCCTGCGATCACCGCAATGATCCGACACGGCAACACCCAAGCCGCGCGCATCCGGCTGGTCGAGCTGATGCAGGAACGCAGCGCCGAGATCACGGTGGGTGCCTCCGGCCTCGACGAAGAACTTGAAATGATCCGCGCCCAGTTCCGCCGCTATGCGCTGGAAAAGGTCGAGCCCTTTGCCCACGACTGGCACCTGAAGGATCAGCTGATCCCGATCGAAGTGATTGACGAGCTGGCCGAAATGGGCGTTTTCGGCCTGACCATCCCCGAAGAGCACGGCGGCCTTGGCCTATCCAAGGCGTCGATGTGCGTCGTCTCCGAAGAGCTGTCGCGCGGCTATATCGGTGTCGGCTCCTTGGGCACCCGCTCGGAAATCGCGGCAGAGCTGATCATCGCGGGCGGCACGGACGAACAGAAAGCCAAATGGCTGCCAGCCCTCGCCTCAGGTGAAAAGCTGCCCACGGCCGTGTTCACCGAACCCAACACCGGTTCTGACCTTGGCGCTCTGCGCACCCGCGCCGTCAAGGATGGCGACGACTACAAGATCACCGGCAACAAGACGTGGATTACCCACGCGTCGCGCACCCATGTGATGACGCTGCTGGCCCGCACCGATCCGAACACGACCGACTACAAGGGGCTGTCGATGTTTCTGGCCGAAAAGACGCCCGGCGACGACGCAAACCCCTTCCCCACCGACGGCATGACCGGCGGCGAGATCGAAGTGCTGGGCTATCGCGGCATGAAGGAATACGAACTGGCCTTCGACGACTTCCACGTAAAGGGCGAGAACCTGCTCGGCGGCGCAGAGGGCAAAGGCTTCAAACAGTTGATGGAGACCTTCGAATCCGCCCGCATCCAGACCGCCGCGCGCGCCATAGGCGTGGCACAGTCGGCGCTGGATATCTCGATGCAATACGCCATCGACCGCAAGCAGTTCGGCAAATCGCTGATCGAGTTCCCGCGCGTCGCGAACAAGCTGGCGATGATGGCCGTCGAGATCATGATCGCCCGTCAGCTGACCTACTTCAGCGCCTTCGAAAAGGACCAGGGCCGCCGCTGCGACGTCGAGGCAGGCATGGCCAAGCTCCTGGGCGCACGCGTGGCATGGGCCGCAGCCGACAACGGGCTGCAAATCCACGGCGGCAACGGCTTTGCGCTGGAATACAAGATCAGCCGCGTGCTGTGCGATGCGCGTATCCTCAACATCTTCGAGGGTGCCGCCGAAATTCAGGCACAGGTCATCGCGCGCCGTTTGCTGGGTTGATCCCCGCCAAACTGCCCCATTAACGGGCACCGCGCCCAAATGCTCCGCAAGCTTCCGCGCATATGCTGCACCTGCAGCATATGCCGCTTGTGAGGTGGCCTGCGACGCTCTACACAGATCGGCATGAAACACGCCCGTCTCAATCGCGAGAAATGGATCAGCGCAGGCATCACCGCGCTGCGCAGCGATGGCCCTCCCGCATTGCGCGCCGAACCTCTGGCACGGCGCATGGGCACGACCAAGGGGTCGTTCTACTGGCACTTTGCAGATGTTCCGGCCTTTCACGAGGCCCTGTTGGACAATTGGAAAAGCCAGGCCTTTGCCGACGTGGTCGCACAGCTCGAAGGTGACGGCTCCCCCGCTGACCGCCTCCAAGACTTTGGCAAACACGTGTTGGACGACACCACCGCCCCCGCGATCCGGTCATGGGCGCAAGAGAACAAGGACGCCGCCGACGCGCTGGCGCAAGTCGACGCCGAGCGTCTGACCTATATGGCGACGCTGCTCACGCAACTGGGCCTCAAAAACCCCGATTTCGCCCGCGCCGCCTATGGTGCACTGATCGGAATGCCGATGTTGCCCAAATCCAAACGGCACGATTCCGCCAATGCCTATACCGCGTTGATCGACCTCGTGTTGGCGTTGCGCTAGGCAATGCCATGCGCATTGCCCTGATCCTCGCCCTGACCTTCGCCGTATCCTGCAAAGCCGATGAAACCGCCCGCGCCTATGGGGCCGGTGGAAAAACGTGGGTTCTCACCGAAATCGACGGCCAGCGTTTCGACGCGACGGCAACGCTCAGTTTCCCCGAAACCGGCCAGATCGCGGGCCAGGGTCCGTGCAACGGCTTTTCGGGCGCCATGTCCGTGCCCTATCCGTGGTTCAAAACCGGCCCGCTGACCGCCACCCGCCGTGCCTGTCCAGAGCTTGCAGCAGAAGCCCGATACTTCAACGCACTGGCCGAAATGACGCTGATCGAAGTCCTTGGCGACGTGATGATCCTGAAGAACGAACAAGGCCGCGAGTTGCTGTTCAGAGCCGCCGACTGAACGCTTCGACAAACCGCGCACGCGCCACTGGAAGCGCGCGGTTGCCCTGATCGCCCGCCAGATGGGCCTCCAGAAAATACCCGGTCGTTTTCAACCCTTCGGCAATCTCGGCATCCGGTGCGTCGCCACGCCCACGCAGCACGTCGGGCAGCGGCAACATCCGGTCCGCCCATTCGCCCGCCCCCTCGGCTGATACAGCACGCCCCGTCTTGGGCGAGACATAGATCAGCCCCTCGGTCTCGCCCGTCACAGCACAAGCCGCCAGATCCAGCCCGTAGCCCATCTCTTCCAGCAGCGCCAACTCCCAGCGCAGATAGGCCAGCGGCCACAGATCGTCCTGCCCCAGCAGATCCAGCAGCGCCTCGGTCCGGCGGTAAAGCGGCGCGTGAACCTCACGCTCGGGCAGGCAAAAGCACAACAGTGCAGTCACGGCATTCAGCCCCGCCAGCGACAGACGGTCCCCCATCGCTTGCGCAGCCCTGCTGCGCACCGGCTCGACGGTGAAACTGCCAATGTGATCCTCAAGCCGCGCGCGCCACGCCACGTCCAGCTGTGCGCCAGGTTGCAGGATTGGGGCTATCTTGCGGCTGGTCCCGCCACGCACGACGCCTGCGTGACGCCCGTGATCTTCAGTGAACACCTCGATGATCAACGAGGTCTCGCCATGTTTGCGCGCGGCCAGCAATATGCCCGTTCCCCGCCACTCCATGATCAGGCCAGCCCGTCGTGGTCCAGCAGATGCCGCCCCGACCGGTCCTCGACCTCGATCACCCACAGATCGGGATCGAACCCGCGCTGCCGCGTCACCACCGCGTCAACATCCGCCTCGGTCCCCTTGGCCAGTTCAGCCCAGACCCGCGCATCGCTCGCCAGATCAAAGCTGCGGTGAAACACCACCGCCTGCCCGTCCAGCGTGTTCAGTTTGACCAGCACAGCGCCGCCGGTGTCATCACCGTGCGACAGAACAAAAGCGGGAATATCAAACAGCCGCAGCCGCGTCAGATAGGCATCGACCCAAAACCGCGCAGTCAGTCGACTCATGACTTCATCTTGCCCGAGAAACTCCCCCCGGAGGGTCGTTTCACCACAGGATCAGACGTTGCCATCTTTGAAATCCAGACCCATTTCCGAATAGCGCTCGGCCTCTTCCTGCCACTTCTCGCGCACCTTCACCTGCAAGAACAGATGTACGCGACGGCCCAGGAACTCTTCCAGCTCTGTCCTGCTCGCCTTCGAGACCGACTTGATCGTCTCGCCCTTGTTGCCCAGCACGATGCCCTTGTGGCCATCGCGGCTGACATAGACCACCTGGTCGATCCGCGCAGTGCCGTCGGGGCGCTCTTCCCAGTTCTCGGTCTCGACGGTCAGCTGATAGGGCAGCTCCTGATGCAGCCGCAGCGTCAGCTTTTCGCGGGTCATCTCGGCAGCGATCATGCGCATCGGCAGATCGGCGATCTGGTCCTCGGGATACAGCCACGGGCCCTCGGGCAATTGCCCGCCCAGCCAGGCGCGCAGCGCCTCGACGCCAAATCCCTTTTCGGCGGAAATCATAAATGTTTCGACAAAGCTGTATCGGTCGTTCATCTGCTTGGTCAGCCCCAGCAGAACCTGCGATTCCACCCGGTCGATCTTGTTGATCGCCAGCGCCACCTTGCGCCCCTCACCGATATTGCCCAGCCCCTCCAGAATACGCTCCACGCCTTCGGACACGCCGCGGTGGGCCTCGATCATCAGAACCACCACGTCGGCGTCCGCAGCCCCGCTCCACGCGGCGGCGACCATCGCGCGGTCCAGGCGGCGGCGCGGCTGGAACAGGCCGGGCGTGTCCACAAAGACGATCTGCGCGTCGCCCTCGATGGCCACGCCACGGATGCGTGTGCGGGTGGTCTGGACCTTGTGGGTGACGATCGACACCTTGGCCCCGACCATCCGGTTCAGCAGGGTGGATTTGCCGGCGTTCGGCTCTCCGATCAGGGCGACGAAACCGGCGCGGGTGTTCATTGGGTCTTCTCCATTTGCGCCAGCAATGCGGCGGCAGCGGCCTGTTCGGCCTGACGTTTCGATTTGGCGGTGGCCTGAGCTGCGGCCCCCGTGGTCAGCTGTGCGGCGATGGTAAAGACCGGCGCATGATCCGGCCCCTCGCGGCTCACCTCGACATAGCGCGGCGGTTGCAGCCCTTGGGCCTGCGCCCATTCCTGCATCGCGGTCTTGGCGTCGCGGGCATCGGCATCGACATCGCCGATGCGCGTGCCCCACAGCCGGATGATCATCGCCTGCGCCACGTCAAAGCCCGCATCCATATAGACTGCGGCAATCACCGCCTCCATCGCATCGCCCAGCAGCGCTTCCTTGCGGCGCCCCCCCGACAGCATCTCGGACCGGCCCAGCCGCAGCACCGCGCCCACGTCGATCTCGCGGGCCACATCGGCGCAGGTTTCCTTGCGCACCAGCGCATTGAACCGCGGCGCGAGCTTGCCCTCTGCCGCATCGGTGTCAGCCTCAAGCAAGGCTTGCGCCATCGCCAGCCCCAACACGCGGTCGCCCAGAAACTCCAGCCGCTGATTGTCGCCACGCGTCGGCGACGACATCGAGGCGTGGGTCACCGCTTCGGTCAACAGGCTGGGATCGGCGAACACATGTCCGATACGCTTCTGAAAGTCCCTGAGCTCGCTCGAAATCTTCATCAAATCGCCTAGTGGATACCCTTGAAGAACCGATCACTTCGCCATGTCCAGAAGAACAGCATCGACCGGCCCGCGGACGAGAACATGATCCGGTCGGCCCGACCGATCAGGTTTTCATAGGGCACGAAGCCGACACCGCCGACCAGTTGCGCAAACCGGCTGTCGGACGAGTTGTCGCGGTTGTCGCCCATAAAGAAATAATGTCCCTCGGGCACCTGAAACACGTTGGTGTTGTCCGACCCCTGATTGGTCATGTTCAGCACGGTATAGCTGACACCGTTGGGCATCGTCTCGACAAATCGCGACTTGTTGCAGATGCCGCCTTCGCCGACGGGTCCGTTTTCACAGCGCGGCACCAGACCTTGCGGCCCTTGTCGCATCATCGGCTCCGAGAACATGCCCGCGGGCTCCTGGGTCAGCGGTTCGCCGTTCAGGATCACGATGCCGTCTCTCAGCTGCACCGTATCTCCCGGCGCACCGATCAGCCGTTTGATGTAATCACGTCCCGACACCGGATGGCGGAACACGACCACATCACCGTGCTGTGGCGTGCCACCGAACAGGCGCGCGTTGTCGCCGTCAAAGACACCGCAGATGTCCTCGGCGTCCACATTAATGCCGAAACGCGGCATGATCACACTGGGGCACGAGGCATAGGAATATCCGTACACCATCTTGTTCACAAACAGGAAATCACCGATCAGCAAGGTCTCTTTCATCGAACCGGACGGAATCCAGAACGGCTGAAAGAACAGGGTGCGAAACACGCCCGCAATCAGCAATGCATAGACAATCGTCTTGATCGTTTCGACGAATCCGTTGGAGGACTTTTCCTTGGCAGCCATGTTGGCGCTCCTGCGTTGGTCAGGGTGCTTCATGCGGGTGCAATGCATGGGTGTCAAGGCAGGCCATCTGCGGCCAAAGCGTCAACCTGCTATGGGCCGCGCCTCGATCAGCACAAAGGCCTGCGCCCAGGGGTGATCGTCGGTCAGGGTGACGTGAATGATCGCCTCGTGTCCTTCGGGCGTCATTGCCGCCAGCCGTTCGGCGGCCCATCCGGTGACATGCATCACCGGCTGGCCGGTGCGCAGATTGCTCACGGCCATGTCCCGCCATGAAATGCCCATGCGCAGCCCCGTTCCCAATGCCTTGGAACAGGCCTCCTTGGCGGCCCACCGCTTGGCATAGGTGCCCGCCACATCCTTGCGACGCTCGGACTTGGCCTGCTCGATTTCGGTGAACACGCGGTTGCGAAAGCGGTCGCCGAACCGGTCCAGAGTGCCCTGAATCCGCTCGATGTTGGCAAGATCGGTGCCGATGCCAAGGATCATCGCACGGCCCTCTCGCGATCAAGGCTCAAGACAGACAACATGCAGCCAACCTTTCCCGTCGTCTAAGACAGACGCCGCATTTCACTGCGCGCACCAAGCGAGAAGAACAGCCGTGCCACCAACACGTAAACCACCGCCATCAGCGCGACCATGGCCGCGATCAGCGCAAAGCTCATGTTTGACAGATCGCCCAACATCTCAGGCGCCACCACCAGAACGACCGCCGCCAGCAGCATCGACAACATCACTCCGAACAGGGAAAACATCCCCGCCATCTTCCAGGCTTCGCGGTTGGTCGGACGCCGCTCGGCGGCGCGCACGAAACGCGCGCCTTCGTTCAGCGTGGTCAGCATGACCGGGATCAACGACACCCCGCCAGAGCTGAGGTCGATACCGGCATAGGTGCGGATCAGATGGATCAGGATCGGCAAACCGATGCTCAGACCCAGGTAGATGGTGGCGAAACGCGGTATGTTGAAACGATAGCTATCCACGGGCGTCGTCCATCAGGCGGCGCATTTCGGCAATCGCAGGCTGCAAGCCGCGAAAGATCGCCTCGCCAATCAGGAAATGCCCGATGTTCAGCTCCATCACCTCGGGAAAGGCCGCGACCGGCTGCACCGTTTCATAGGTCAGGCCGTGGCCCACATGCACTTCCAGCCCCAGCCCATGGGCAAAGCCGGACATCTCGCGCAGCGCTTCCAGTTCGCGGTCACGGTCCTCGATGCGTCCCTCGTGGTGGGCATCGCAATAGGCCCCCGAATGCAGCTCGATCACCTGTGCCCCGATGCGATGCGCCGCTTCGATCTGGCGTTTGTCGGCCGCGATAAAGATCGACACCCGGCACCCGGCATCGCGCAGGGGCGCGATAAAATGCGCCAGACGGTTCTCTTCGCGTGCCACTTCCAACCCGCCCTCGGTGGTGCGTTCCTCGCGTTTTTCCGGCACGAGACAAACCGCGTGTGGTCGGTGGCGCAGGGCAATCTTCTGCATCTCTTCGGTCGCTGCCATCTCGAAGTTCAGCGGCACGTTCAGCACCTCCATCAACCCTTCGATGTCGGCGTCAGAAATATGCCTGCGATCCTCACGCAGGTGCGCGGTAATCCCGTCGCACCCTGCCTCTTGCGCAATCCGCGCCGCCCGCAACGGATCAGGCGTGTCGCCACCACGTGCATTGCGCACGGTGGCCACGTGATCAATGTTCACACCAAGACGTAAAGGGCCGAGCGGTTTCATAGGGTTACTCCAGAACTTGTTTGCGCCGCAGCCTAATACCGCCAGACCCCAAGCGCGAGGGCTTCTTTGCACCGATACGTCGGCACGTTGTCAGTCTCGCTCGGAACGTGCTTCCGATTTTCTGGCGGCCTTCGCCGCCGCCTTTTCCGCCGCTTTGGCCTTCAGAGCCTCGAACTTGGCCTTGATCGCGCCCTTGCGTCGTTTTTGATAGGCGCGCAGCACTGGCACCGCAGCGTAGTAGGCGATAGCGCCGCAAACCACTCCGGGGATGATACCGCCCACGAGATAGGGAAAGAACACCTCGTTAAAGAACCGCTCCAGCCCGGCCCAATCGGTCGGATTCCCCTGGACCACCGCGATCAGATTGTCCCACAGGTCCGACGCTGCGTCGTAGAACTTGCCGCCGAAGGACCGATGCGCATCGGCCTCCATTTCGGTGCCCAGAAGCCAGTGGCCGGTTTTCAGCGAAGCGATGCCGATGGGCACATAGGTCAGCGGATTGCCGAAAAAAGTGGCCATCAGCGCCGCCAGGATATTGCCGCGCATCCCCTTGGCCACAGAGGCCGCCACGATAAAGTGCATCCCGTAGAACGGCGTAAACGTGGTGAACACTCCCGCACCGATGCCCCGCGCGATGCGTTCGGGCGTGTCGGGCAAGCGGCGCACCCGGTGCTTGACGTAGTGAAACGCCCGAGTCCATCCGCCACGCGGCCACAAGGCTTCGGCCAGTGCGCGCAATATCGGCTTGGAATCTCGACGTTTGAAGATCACCGGAGCAGGGTCCTTCCCTTACGGGCTCAGCGCGTGCGTACCGTTTCGGCAGCACCATGTGTGACATCTCTGAAGCGTTCGATAGACGCAACCTCGCTTTCGGCTTCAAGCGTAAGCATCAGCGAATGCAGGTGCTCCACGTCACGCAGTTCAACATTAATCAGCAACCGGTAAAAGTCAGGTTTCCGGTCCAGAAACTCAAGATTGGAGATATTTGCGCTGCTGTCACCGATCAAGGTGCAGATCCGCCCCAAAACGCCCGCATCGTTGCCGATAGTGAGATCAAATGTCGCACCATAGACCGCCGGATGGCTGCCGTCGTGCCAGTGCAGATCCAGCCAGCGGTCGGGCTGGTCGTCGAAATCCACCAGCCGCTGACAATCGATCGAATGTACCACCACCCCCTGCCCGCGATAGGTGATCCCGACGATCCGTTCTCCCGGAAGGGGCTGGCAGCAGGTTGCCCGGTCAAAACTTTGCCCCGGTGCCAGACCGATCACCGCGCGGCGTTTGTCGACCTTCTTGCCGGGCTTAGGCGCAAGGTCGGGATAGATCGCCTGCACCACTTCGCGCCCGGTCAGCTCGGCACTGCCCAGCCGCGCCAGAACCTCGTCACCCGATGACAGCCGCAGGTGTTTGGCAACAGTGTCCAGCGCCTTGTCCGTGGCCTTGCGTCCCACGTGCGAGAAAGCGGACCGCGCCAGCTCTTGCCCCAGCTTGATAAACCGCTCGCGGTCCGCTTCGCGCAGGGACCTGCGCACCGCCGACTTTGCCTTGCCGGTTGTCGCGATCTCCAGCCAGGTGGCTTGCGGCGTCTGCCCCTCAGCGGTGATGATCTCGACCGACTGGCCGTTCTTGACCCGTGTCCACAAGGGCACGCGCATCCCGTCCACCTTGGCGCCCACACAGGCGTTGCCGATGCGGGTGTGGATCGCATATGCGAAATCGATCGGGGTCGCGCCGCGCGGCAGCTTCACCACATCGCCCTTGGGCGTAAAGCAGAACACCTGATCCGAATACATCTCAAGCTTGACCGCTTCGAGGAAATCGTCGTGGTCGTCTTCGTCGTTGAACTGTTCGGTCAGCCCCGCGATCCACTTGACCGGATCGACCGCAAAGGGGTTCTGCGAGCGCACGCCGTCGCGATAGGACCAGTGCGCCGCCACACCGCTTTCGGCCACGTCATGCATCTGACGCGTGCGGATCTGCACCTCGACACGCTTGCCGTCGCGGCCCGATACCGTGGTGTGGATCGACCGATAGCCGTTGGTCTTGGGCTGGCTGATGTAATCCTTGAACCGCCCCGGAACTGCTCGCCAGCGCTGATGGATTGCGCCCAGCGCACGATAGCAGTCCTCTTCGCTTTGCGTGATCAGACGAAACCCGTAGATGTCCGAAAGCCGCGAAAACGACAGATCCTTTTCCTGCATCTTGCGCCAGATCGAAAACGGCTTTTTTGCACGGCCAAAGACATCGGCTTCGATCCCGGCCTTTTCCAGCTCGTGGCGCATATCGTTGGTGATCCGCTGGATCACGTCGCCGGTCTCGCGTTGCAGGGTGACGAAACGGCGGATGATCGACGCCCGCGCCTCGGGGTTCAGCACGCGAAAGGCCAGATCCTCCAGCTCTTCGCGCATCCACTGCATGCCCATGCGTCCGGCCAGAGGCGCAAAGATATCCATCGTCTCGCGGGCTTTTTGCACCTGCTTGTCGACGCGCATGGATTTGATCGTGCGCATGTTGTGCAGACGGTCGGCCAGCTTGACCAGAATCACCCGCATGTCCTTGGACATCGCCATGAACAGCTTGCGAAAGTTTTCGGCCTGCTTGGTCTCCAGCGAACTCAGCTGCAGATTGGTCAGCTTGGTGACGCCGTCAACCAGCGTGGCCACATCTGTGCCAAACATTTCCGACACGGTTTTATAAGAGGCTTTGGTGTCTTCGATCGTGTCGTGCAGCAATGCGGTGATGATCGTGGCATCATCCAGCTGCTGCTCTGTCAGGATCGCGGCGACGGCCACGGGGTGCGTGAAATAGGGCTCACCGGAATGGCGAAACTGTCCTTCGTGCATCGCACTGCCATAGGCATAGGCAGCGCGAAGCTGTTTTTCATTTGTCTTAGGATTGTAGTTGCGGACCAGCGCGATCAGGTCATCGGCAGAGATCATTTGGTCCGCACCTTAAGGCGTTAGCCTTGCCCCTGAGCCGCCATCAACTGACGCAGCAACATTTCTTCGGTCATGCTGTCTTCGTCCGGCTTGTCAGCTGTTTCCTGACCCATCAAAAGCGCCATTGCGTCTTCTTCGGGCTCGTCGACTTCGATCTGGTTCTGGTTGCTTTCGATCATCCGCTCGCGCAGGTCGTCGGCACCTTGGGTCTCTTCTGCGATCTCGCGCAGGGACACGACAGGGTTCTTGTCGTTGTCACGGTCGACAGTCACAGCCGAGCCAGCCGCGATTTCGCGCGCCCGGTGTGCGGCAAGCATCACCAGTTCAAAGCGGTTCGGAACCTTGTCTACGCAGTCTTCTACGGTTACGCGGGCCATATAGGTGCTCCTGCATCGGATAAAATCATCAGAAGAAGTCTGTCTAGGCCGATTTACACCCGATGACAAGGCGAAAACAGGTGCCAAAGTGACACGGGCAGCACGGGTTACAGCGCATTAAGCGGCCGTATCTGTGCAAGTTGAGCGGCACTCAGCCCATCGCGCATCTGCACCACGCTGCGTCCCGTCACCGGATGCACCCAATCCGGGGCGACATCGGCCAGCGGCACCAGCACGAACGCGCGGTCCTGCATCCGCGGATGCGGCAGGATCAATTGCTCGGGGGCCCTCCCCATCTGCTCCTCCAGCGGCAAATCGCGCCACTGGGCGTAGGTTTGCAGATCGGGCAGCACCATATCCCCCACCGCGATCAGGTCCAGATCAAGCGTGCGCTGCCCCCACCTCTGGACACGTGCACGTCCCAGGTCGGCCTCGATCCGGTGCAGCGCCTCCAGGATCGTCTCCGGCACGGCACTCCACCTTAAGGCGATTGCAGCGTTCACATAGTCGGGGCCCGCCCCGGCGGGGAAGCATGGCGTGGCGTAAAACGGGCTGATTGCGCGAATCACCCCTCCAGCATCCGCAATGCACTGGCAGGCGGCTTTCAGCGTCTCTTCGGGCGTTCCGGCGGAAGATCGCTGATTTGACCCAAGGGCAAGCAGTATATCTGACCGGAATTGCATCAACTGAATGTCCCTTTTGACCTCTTGGGTGCCTTGCGGCATACGTAAAAATACCTATTTTTGCGCGACACGCCCGCCTTAACTCAACAACACACTCACGGAAACAGGCAGGCAGGGCGATTTTTGAAAGGACCTTTCATGTTTTATAAAGACGAACGGCTCGCGCTGTTCATCGACGGATCCAATTTGTATGCGGCAGCCAAGGCATTAGGCTTCGACATCGACTACAAATTGTTGCGTCAAGAGTTCATGCGTCGTGGCAAGTTGCTGCGCGCCTTCTACTACACCGCGTTACTGGAGAACGAAGAGTATTCGCCCATTCGCCCTCTGGTTGATTGGCTGAACTACAACGGCTTCTCGATGGTGACCAAGCCGGCCAAGGAATACACCGACTCGATGGGCCGTCGCAAAGTCAAAGGCAACATGGACATCGAACTGGCGGTCGACGCGATGGAGCTTGCTCCGCGTGTGGATCACATTGTTCTATTTTCAGGCGACGGCGACTTTCGCCCGCTGATCGAAAGCCTGCAACGTCAGGGCGTGCGCGTCTCTGTCGTGTCCACGATCCGCAGCCAGCCTCCGATGATTTCGGACGATCTGCGTCGTCAGGCCGACAACTTCATCGAACTCGACGAGCTGCGCGACGTCATCGGCCGCCCACCCCGCGAAGAAGCGGCACCGCGCCCGGCGGCACTCGCGAGCGAACAGTAAACCTGAACGCTGTTACCCAAATGCCTGTGACGACTTCGGACAGCCATTTGAAATGCCGTTCTCACATTAGTAATACCGGACCTCTTCAAGAAAGAGGCCCGGTTTTTTCTTTTAATAAACTGTGTACAATCAACCAGTCACTACAGACTACTTCAATCGACGAAAAACTTGACCCCCCTGAACAGGGGGGGCAAGGATATATCACGACACGGCCAGCCGCAGCCCCTCCCCCGCAAAGGCGCGCTGGTGCAGCGACACCTATCATCTGGCGCAACAGCGACCGACTGTAGCATCGGGGTTTACGCAGACCGTCCGACATCCTACCTATTGTCTACCCCTTGCGCCCTCGGAGCCCGCCATGTCGTTCAAGCCACCCCTGACCTTATATCTTGCCGCTCCGCGCGGGTTCTGCGCAGGCGTGGACCGCGCCATCAAGATCGTCGAGATGGCGCTGGAGAAGTGGGGCGCGCCCGTCTACGTGCGCCACGAGATCGTGCACAACCGCTTTGTCGTCGACGCGCTGCGCGACAAGGGCGCGGTTTTTGTCGAAGAACTGGACGACTGTCCCGACGACCGCCCCGTGATCTTCTCGGCCCACGGCGTGCCCAAGGCGGTCCCGGCCACAGCCGAGCGCCGCAACATGGTCTATGTCGATGCCACCTGCCCGCTGGTCAGCAAGGTCCACATCGAGGCCCAGCGCCATTCCGAGGCAGGCCTGCAGATGATCATGATCGGCCACGCCGGACACCCCGAAACCGTCGGCACCATGGGACAATTGCCCGATGGCGAGGTTTTGCTGGTCGAAACCCCCGACGATGTCGCGCATGTCGAGGTGCGCGATCCGGCTAAACTGGCCTATGTCACCCAGACGACCCTCAGCGTGGATGACACCGCCGACATCGTCGCGG
>JAGXHE010000158.1 GCA_024636445.1 Sulfitobacter sp. | reverse complement strand
CCATAAAATGCCAGCGCGCGGTCAAGGTCGGACACCTTGAGGTGAATGTGACCGACGCGGGTGTCGGCGGGAACTTTGCCGGGCATGGGGGGCCTCCTGTGACTTTGGTTAAGCCAAAGATAACCTGCCAGATGTGCGCACAAAAGGTCAGGCCGCGCGCACTGTCGGTGCACAGATGCGCAAAGGGCGGATGCCGTAGCACCCGCCCTTTTATTGTCATGCTGCCGGAAAGGGTGGCCTAAGCGCCAACCAGCCCGACAATCTCATAGGTCTTTTTCAGGACCGGTGCCGTGATCTCGCGCGCCTGCTCGGCCCCGCGCGCCAGAATCCGGTCGATCTCGGTCGTGTCATTCAGCAGCCGCGCCATCTCGGTCGAGATCGGCGACAGCTTGGCCACGGCCAAATCGGCCAGCATCGGTTTGAACGTGCCGAACTGCTGACCTCCGACTTCGGCCAGAACCTGATCAACGGTCTGGTTGGTGAAGGCGGCATAGATGTTCACCAGATTGCGTGCCTCGGGTCGGTCTTCCAGCCCCTTCGCCTCGGAGGGCAGGGCGTCGGGGTCGGTCTTGGCCTTGCGGATCTTCCTGGCGATGGTGTCGGCATCGTCGGTCAGATTGATGCGGCTGGCATCCGAAGGGTCGGATTTCGACATCTTCTTGGACCCGTCACGCAAGGACATCACGCGCGTCGCCGCGCCTTCGATCACAGGCTCGGTCATCGGAAAGAAATCGACGCCGTAGTCATGGTTGAACTTTGCCGCGACATCGCGGGTCAGCTCGATATGCTGTTTCTGGTCCTCGCCCACAGGCACGTGGGTCGCGTGATAGACCAGAATGTCGGCGGCCATCAGCGCAGGATAGGCGAACAGCCCCAGCGAGGCCTTTTCGGCGTTCTTGCCGGCCTTGTCCTTCCACTGGGTCATCCGCTGCATCCAGCCCATGCGCGCCACGGTGTTGAAGATCCACGCCAGCTGCGCGTGCTCGGGCACCGCTGACTGGTTGAACAGGATCGACTTTTCCGGATCGACACCCGACGCGATGAAACCCGCCGTCAGCTCGCGCGTGTTATGGCGCAGCTTGTCCGGGTCCTGCCAGACGGTGATCGCGTGCAGGTCGACCATGCAGAAGATGCACGCGCGCCCCTCGTCCTGCATTTCCGAGAACCGCTTGAGCGCCCCCAGATAGTTGCCAAGCGTCAATCCGCCGGATGGCTGGATGCCGGAGAACACGCGCGGCGTGAATTGCGATGCAGGAGCGTCAGTCATTTGGGTTCCCCTCTGGGCATTCGTGCGTGGCTGGCTTACCCATGCGCCAAAGTCCCGTCAAGGAGAGCCACAGATGCACCCCGACATGCAGCCCCCCGAAATGCAGCCGCCCGTAAATCCGTTGCCGCCCGTGGTCTGGGCCCTGTTCGCCGCCATCATGGGCGTCGAGGCCCTGTTGTCGCTGGGCAATGCGGGCATCATAGGTGGCCCCGGCGCCGTCGGCTGGCGGCTGTCGGCGCTGCGCGACTACGGGTTTTCCGGCGTGGCCTTCGACTGGATGGTGGCCAACGCTATTTTCCCCTGGGAGCACCTGATGCGCTTTGTTACCTATCCGTTCGTGAACAACGGCTTTGCGGGCACCTTGTTCGCTGGGGTGATCCTTCTGGCGCTGGGCAAGCTGGTGGGCGAGGTGATGGGGCAACTGGCGGTGGCCACCGTGTTCTTTTTCTCGGCCATCTTCGGCGCGGTGGTCTACGGGCTGCTGACGGATGCGCCCTGGCTGATCGGTGCGTTTCCGGCGGTGTACGGGCTGATCGGGGCCTATACCTTCCTGATGTGGCAAAAACTGGCAGGTACCGGCGCACAACAACTGCAGGCGTTTTCGCTGATCGGTGTGCTGATGGGGCTGCAACTGCTGTTCGGGATATTCTTCGAGGTGGGCGTGGACTGGATTGCCGAGCTGGCCGGGTTCTTCTGCGGCTTTGCGCTGTCACTGGTCGTTGTCCCCGGCGGCTGGACGCGGTTGCGCGGGATGATCCAGCGCCGCTGAAGGGGCAGGGAGGGGGCTCTGCCCCCGCGCCTTGCGGCGCTCCCCCGGAGTTTATCCGGCAAGATGAAGCGCGGGTCAGCTGGGTTTGCGTTTCGCGGCGCGTTTGAAGTCCGAAAGCTTGAACGCGCCGATCAGGTGGCCCGTGCCGAAATAGCTGATGGCACCGGCTGCGACCAGAACCAGCAGCGCGATATAGCGCAGGCCCGCGGCTCCCAAGGCTCCCGACAGCGCCAGCGACACGGCCCACAGGCAGACGCCCATCACAGCCGACGCCAGAATGATCCGCCAGATGCGTTTGCGAAAACGGTCGTCGAAGCGTGCGACCTCCCCCATCTTGCGGGTGCCCTGACGCAGCATCAGAACCATCGCCCAGCCCGCGACGGTGGTGGCGATTGCAGGCGCGATCCAGCCCAGAACAGGTGCCAGACCCACGGCAAGTGCAGCGTTCACCACCATCGTCCAGACCGCATAACGAAACGGGCTGCGGGTGTCCGAGCGGGCAAAATAGAGCGGTTGCAGGAACTTCTGGATCACGAAGGCGGGCAGGCCAAGCCCGTAGATCGCGACCGCCACGGCAATGGCCGCCACATCGTCCGGGCCCGTCGCGCCGCGCTCGAACAGCACCGAGGTCAGCGGCTGCGGGATCACCATCAGCGCCACGGCCGAAGGAATGGTCAGGGCCAGCGATATCTCGGCGGCACGGCTCAGCGCATTGCGCGCGCCGTCGTCATCTCCGGCTTTGAGCCTGCGCGACAGGTCGGGCAGCAGCACGATGCCCACCGCGATCCCCACCACCCCCAGCGGCAACTGATAGAGCCGGTCCGCCGCAAACAGCCAGCTGACCGCATTGTCGAACTGCGAGGCAACGACCTGACCGACCACAAGGTTCACCTGCATCACGCCAGTTGCCAGCGCTGCGGGCACGGCGACGATCAGCATCTTGCGCATGTCGGGCGTCCAGCGCGGCAGGCCCGGCCTCAGCGCGTAGCCCGCGCGCGCGGCGGCGGTCCATGTCAGGGCCAGTTGCGCAATGCCTGCCAGCGGGATGGTGTAGATCAGCCAGACGACCACGTCACCGCCCAAGCGGTTGGCGGCCAGCATTGCGATCACGACGAATATATTCAGCAGCACGGGTGCCGCCGCCGCAGCGGCAAAGCGTCCGGTGGCGTTCAGCACGCCCGAGAACAGCGCCGACAGCGACATGAAGAAAATGTAGGGAAAGGTGATGCGCCCAAATCCGACGGTCATGTCGAACCGCAGGGCGTCGAACCCGCCTGCCGTGGCCCAGACCAGTGCCGGCATGAAGATCAACGCCAGCGCCGTCAGCGCCAGTGTCGCCAGCATCAGCCCGTTCAGCGCATCGGTGGCAAAGCGGTGGGCGTCCTCCTCGCCTTCGACCTTGGCCGAGAACATCGGGACAAAGGCCGCGTTGAACGCGCCTTCGGCAAAAAAGCGGCGGAACATGTTGGGCAGCCGGAACGCCGCGACAAAGGCATCCATCAGCGGACCGGGACCGATCAGCGACAGGATCAGGATCTCGCGCACAAAGCCAAGGATGCGCGACATCAGTGTCCAGAATCCTACGGTCAGAAATCCGGACATCAGGCGGATGGGTTTCACGTGCGGGCCTCGCTGGTGCAGTCTGGATCAGGGCCTAGCGGGTCGGACGGGGGCGTGACAAGAGCCCGTTTTCGCGATGACATCCCAAGTGCCACAGCGCCGCGCCATTCCAGCCGTTTTCATGCAGATTGCCGCCGGTTTTCACGTCGCGTGCATAAATGTGGCGACTTGGTGTCATTGTTGCCTGTAGCGGGACGCCAGGGGGCCAAAACTTGAGTTTGTTTGAAGGATCGGCTTGATGGGTGGAACCACTTTGCAAAGGATGCTTCATGCCACACCCCACCACCGCCGATCTTTCCGCAGAAATGACCGCGTGGCGGCAGGATTTCCATGCTCATCCCGAACTGGGCTTTGCCGAAGCGCGCACAGCCGCGCGGGTTGCGGAGTTGCTGGAGAGCTTTGGCCTCGAGGTGCATCGCGGCATAGGCCAGACCGGTGTTGTCGGCGTCTTGCAACGTGGCAACGGCACCCGCGCGGTGGGGCTGCGCGCCGACATGGACGCGTTGCCGATCCGTGAGACCACCGGTGCAGCCCATGCCAGTCGCACGCGCGGAGTGATGCACGCCTGCGGTCACGACGGACATATGGCGATGCTGCTGGGGGCCGCGAAACATCTGGCCCTGCATGGGCAGTTCGACGGGCGCGTGGTGTTCATCTTCCAGCCCAGCGAAGAGCATGGCCAGGGCGCGCAGGCGATGATTGCCGACGGGCTGTTCGAACGGTTCGGCGTCGATCAGGTCTTTGCCATCCACAACATGCCGGGTATGGCCACAGGCCATCTGGAAACGCGCGCAGGCCCGATGACCGCATCCGAGGCGCTGTTCGAGATCGAAGTGCGCGCGCGCGGCGGTCATGCCGCCCTGCCGCATCTGGGCGTCGATGCCATCGTTGTCGGCGCGCAGATCGTGGGTGCCTTGCAAACCATCGTCTCGCGCAAGCTGGACCCGGCACAGAACGGCGTGGTCTCGGTCACCGAGTTCATCGCCGATGGTGGCCGCAACATCCTGCCCGGCAGCGCGGTCCTCAAAGGCGACGCGCGCGCAATGTCGCCAGATATCAACGCGGTGATCGAGGCGCGCATGCGCGAACTGGTGGCAGGCACCTGTGCCGCCCATGACGTGACGGCCGAGGTCAGCTATGACACGATCTTTGCCGCTACGGTCAACGATGCCGACGCTGTTACGGCTGTGACCCGCGCAGGCACTTCTGCGCTGGGCGCTGCCAATATCGACGGGGCGTGCTTTCCCAAGCTCTTCTCGGAGGACTTCGCGCATATGGCGATGGCCCGTCCGGGCTGTCTGTTTTTGATGGGCAACGGCACCAAGGGCGCGCACGGGCTTCCTCTGCATGCATCGGGGTATGATTTCAACGATGCGGGGCTGGTGCCCGGCGCGGATGTGTGGGTGCACCTGGTGCAGGACGCATTGTGTGCAAACTGAACGGGCCGCCCCCTTCATCTTGCAAGATAAACTCCCGCCGGAGGCTCCCGTCCCCGGCGTAATGCCCAAACGCAAGCCAGCTCAATCCTCGGCCCGCTGCGCCCCTTCGACAATGGCGGCGCGCAGCCGTTTTTCCAGCGTCTTTTGCTTGCTCGGCGTGTAGTACTTCAGCCCGAACATGTCCTTGACATAAAAGGTGTCGACGCATTGTTCGCCATAGGTCGCGATGACCGCGTTGGCGACATAGACGTTGGACGATGCCAGCGTGCGGGCCAGATCGTACAGCAGGCCGGGGCGGTCGCGTGTGTCGACTTCGATGATCGTGTAGATTTCCGATCCGTCGTTGTCGAAGGTGATGTGCGTGGGCACCCGGAACACTTTCTCACGCTTCTTGACCTTGTCGCGGTCCACCATCGCCTCGCGGGTGACAACCTCGCCGTTCAGCGTGCGCTCGATCATCTTGCGCAGGCGGGGCAGGCGGCTGGCGTCATAGGGCGTGTCGTCCGAATCCTGTATCCAGAATGCATCGGTCACATAGCCGTCCTTGGTGGTATAGCTGCGCGCGTCCACCACGTTGGCCCCCACCAGCGCCAAAGCACCGGCCAGTCGCGCAAAAATGCCCGGATGGTCCTGCATCACGAAACAGACGCGCGTGGCGTCGCGGTCCTCGTCGGGGTGCAGGTCGATGCGGATTTCGTTCTCGCCGATGCCGCGCAGCAGGTTGGCAAAGACCTCGTGCGCGGTCTGGTGCAGGCCCTGCCAATAGGGCTCGTAGTGGCGGCCCGTCTCGACCTGCAAATCCTTGCGCGGCCAATGGGCAAGAGCTGCGCGCAGGGCTTTCTTCGCCTCGGCGCCACGGTTCTCGCGGTTCAGCGCCTCCATGCCGTCTTCCAGCGCCGTGCGGGTCTGACGGTAGAGCGCGCGGATCAGCACCGCCTTCCAGTTGTTCCAGGTGTTCGGCCCGACGCCGCGAATGTCGCAGACGGTCAGCACGCACAGAAGATCCAGCCGCTCGACGGTGCGCACCGCCTTGGCAAAGGCGCGCACGGTGCGCGGATCGGCGATGTCGCGTTTCTGGGCCATGTCGGACATCAGCAGGTGATAGCGGACCAGCCACTCGATGGTGTCGACCTCGTCGGGTTTCAGTCCCAGACGCGGGCCCACCTTGCGCGCGATTTGCGCGCCCAGGATCGAATGATCCTCTTCGCGGCCCTTGCCGATGTCGTGCAGCAGCAGGGCCAGATAGATCACCTTGCGGTTGACCCCGGCCTTCAGGATCGACGTGGCCACCGGCAAATCCTCGACCAGATCGCCGTTTTCGATCTCGCTCAGGCTCATGATCGTCTGGATGGTGTGTTCGTCGACCGTATAGGAATGATACATGTTGAACTGCATCATCGCCACGATCGGCTCGAATTCGGGGATAAAGGCGGCCAGCACCCCCAGTTCGTTCATCCGCCGCAGGGCGCGTTCGGGGTTGCCGTGTTTCAGCAGCAGATCCAGAAAGATGCGCCGCGCCTCGGGGGCATTGCGCACAGAGTCGTCGATCAGCTTGAGGTTGGATTTGACCAGACGCATGGCGTTGGGGTGGATCAGCATGCCGGTGCGCAGCGCCTCTTCGAACAGGCGCAGGATGTTCAGCGGATCGGCCAGAAACGCGCGGTCGTCGATGATCGCGATGCGGTTGTGGATCACCTGATACCCGGCCTTGGTCTTGCGGCGACGGCTCAGCAGACGTTCCAGCAGCGGCTCGGCCTTCAGGTGCACGGCCTCAAGTCCGGTCAGGAAGATGCGGGTCAGATCGCCCACTTCGGTGGCGTGCAGGAAAAACGCCTGCATGAACACTTCGACGGCGCGGCGGCCTGCCTTGTCCTCGTAGCCCATCGCATCGGCCACTTGTACCTGCATGTCGAAGGTCAGTTGCTCGGTGGCGCGTCCGGTCTGCAGATGCAGATGACAGCGCACCGCCCACAAAAAGCTTTCGGCGGCGGCAAAGCTCGCGAATTCGTCTTCGGTAAAGACGCCCAGCGGCACCAGATCGGCGGTGTCGTGCACGCCGTGAATGTATTTCGAGATCCAGAACAGCGATTGCAGGTCGCGCAGCCCGCCCTTGCCCTCTTTCACGTTGGGTTCGACCACATAGCGCTGGCCCTGCCGCTTGTGGCGCTCGTCGCGCTCGTGCAGCTTGGCCTCGACGAAATCGCGGGCGGTGCCCGAGAACAGCTCGTCCCACAGCCGCTTGTCCAGAACCTTGGCCAGCTCGTGATCGCCGCTGATGAAACGGTGCTCCAGCATGGCCGTGCGGATGGTGAAATCCTCGCGGCCCAGCCGGATGCAATCCTTCACGGTGCGCGAAGAGTGGCCAACTTTCAGGCGCAAATCCCACAGCATGTAGAGCATGGTCTCGATCACGTTCTCGGCCCAGGCGGTGATCTTGTAGGGGGTCAGGAACAGCAGGTCGACGTCGGAAAACGGCGCCATCTCGCCACGGCCATAGCCGCCGACAGCGATCAGCGACAGGCGTTCGCCTTCGGTGGGCGAAACGTTGGGGTGGATCACTTGCGTGGCCAGCGTCATCGTCGCTTCGACCAGCTGATCGGTCAGATAGGTATAGGCCGCCGTGGTCGGACGCGCGGCAAAGGGGCGGGCGGCAAAGGCCTCGGCGATGGCCGCCCGCCCCTGCTTTTGCGCCTGTTGCAGCCAGGCGACCATCTCGCCGCGCACGTCCAAAGGCGTGGCATCATTCTGCCGCGCCCTGATCAGCGCCGACGAAAAGGCGGCTGCATCGAAAATTTCCTCTGGCGGACAGATCAGGTCGACCGCCAGAGGTGCCAGCTGTTGTAGGTCTTGCATCTAGGTTCAGAATCCAGCGCCGCCAAAGGATTGCGGAGCGCCCTCGATCACGACGACCTGATTGTTGCGGATCGTGGCGATGGCCAGACCCCGCTCGTTGGAGCCGTCACTGCGCAGCCGGAAGATGCCCGAAGCGCCCTGAAAGCCCGCGCCTTGCGTCAGCGCAGCACCGGTCAATGCGTTCGACCGGCCCTTGGCGACCAAAGCGCCGACAGCTGCGATGCCGTCAAAGCCCAGGCCTGCAATCGGGTGCGGTGCACTGCCATAGGCTGCCTGATATTTGGCGGCAAATGCAGCACTGCGTGCGGGATCAGGCAGCGCGAACCAGCCGCCCTGCAAACCGGGCAGCGCCAGCGTGGGCGATGGAATGTCCCAGCGGGTCAGGCCGATGTACTGCGTGGTGGCGGGCTGGACACCGGCCTCTGGCAGCAATTGCGCCAGCAGGGGCAGGGCAGAGGCGGTGGACGATGTCATGAAAAGGGCGTCGGCACCCGAGCTGTCCATCGTTGCCTTGATGCGCGGTACGGCGTCGATGACACCTTGTTGCGACAATGGGTAGTCGACCGCTCCTGCGAGGGTCGCACCACTGTTGCTGATGGCGTTCTGGATCGCGGAACGGCCCAACTGGCCCGCCACGTCCTGAGCGCTGACCACGACGATGCGCGATTTGCCCTGACGGGCGGCATAGCTGACCAGACGGTCGGCGGTTGTCTGGAAGGTTGGCCCAAGCACAAAGACGTTGCCGCCGGCGATGGTGGTGTTGTTCGAGAATGCCAGCACGTTCACGCCTGCACTGGCCGCTGCCACGCCTGCGGCGTTGGCCGCTTCGGCGTAGACCGGGCCGATGATGATCTTGGCCCCGTCGTTGACGGCCTGTGTGGCGACGCTGGCTGCGGTGGCGGCATTGCCTGCCGTCGCATAGACCCGCAGATCGATTGCCACTCCGGTCAGGTCGCGCATCGCCAGACGCGCGGCGTTTTCCAGACTGGTCGCCAGCAATTCATCCGATGCCGTCGCGGACCCGCGCGGCACCAGCAAGGCCACGGGCACAGGCTTCGATGTATCGACGGACGGGCCGCCGGCGGTGCCGGACGCCATCATGGCAGGCTCGCAAGCGGCCAGCGCCAAGGTGAAAAGCGACAGTGCCAGCAGGTGCAATGCCTTGCGGGCAGGTTGTAAAAACGCGAACATGGTACGGAGAACTCCCTAAGGTCTGGGCGGCGCAGCAGCCGCTTTGATTTGGCCAAGATCATAGACGTCACGAAAGGCGGGTCCAGCGTTGAATTTTCAGAAGGTTACTCTGCCCGCAGGCATTCACCTTGTGGGTGTGCCGATTGGCACGGCACGCGACATCACGCTGCGGGCGCTGGACGTGCTGGCATCGGCAGATGTGCTGGCCGCAGAGGACACCCGCAGCCTGCGACGGCTGATGGACATCCACGGCGTGCCGCTGAACGGTCGGCGTATCCATACGCTGCATGACCATAGCGCGGCCAAGGTGGTAGACCAATTGCTGCATGGCGCGGGCACAGGCGGAGCGGTGGCCTATGCCTCCGAGGCGGGGATGCCGCTGATCGCCGATCCGGGTTTCGAGCTGATCCGCGCGGCGCGCACCGCAGGCGTGCCGGTGCATTGCGCGCCCGGACCCAGCGCCGTGGTCACGGCTTTGGCGGTCGGCGGATTGCCGACGGACGCGTTTCTTTTCGGCGGTTTTCTGCACAACACCAAGTCCGCGCGGCGCAGCGCGCTGGAAGGCTGGGGCAATGTGCAGGCCACGCTGGTGTTTTACGAATCACCCAAGCGGCTGGCGGCGATGCTGGCGGATGCCGCAGATGTGCTGGGCGGGGAGCGTCGGGCCGCCGTGTGCCGCGAGCTGACCAAGAAATTCGAGGAAGTGCGCAGTGGAACCCTGACCGAACTGGCCGAATACTATGCCGATGCCGCGGTAAAGGGTGAAATCGTGGTTTTGATCGACCGCCGTTTAGAGAAAATTAAAGAAGATGATGTTTCATCAGACCTGATCGAAGCGTTGGGGCACATGTCGATGCGTGATGCGGTGGATGCCGTATCCTCCGCACATGGCGCGCCCCGCCGCAAAGTGTATCAACTGGCGCTGACCCTGCCAAAAGGGGGCGGCGACGCATCCTGAGGTTTGGCATGACACAACTGGCATTTGATTTTCGACCGCCACCCAGCTTGCCACCCGTACTGGCGAAACGTGTGGTTGCGGACATGCGCCGTTCGCGCGGCGAAATGGCCTATCACGCAGGCGTCGCCGCCGAGACCCGGATTTCCCGCGATTATGAACAGCGTGGTTATCCCGTCGTCCGGCAGCGCTGGCGTGGCAAGAGCGGCGAAATTGATCTGATCGCGCAGGATGGCGACGGCCTGGTCTTTATCGAGGTCAAACACAGCAAGACCTTTGACCGCGCCGCTGCCCGTCTGAGCACGACCCAAATCCGCCGCATCTATGCCTCTGCCGAGGAATACCTTGGCCTGATGCCACGCGGCAGCCTGACCGAAGTGCGCTTTGACGTGGCGCTGGTGAACGGTCATGGCGAAACGCGGATCATAGAAAACGCCTTTGGTTTCGACTGACCCATTGCGCCGGCTGCGCCGCTGATCCATCAAGGACCCTCAGCAATGCGAGGTGCCGCGATGAAGATCGCCTTTCAGATGGACCCAATCGGGGACGTCAATATCAACGCAGACAGCAGCTTCCGGCTGGCCGAAGAGGCACAGGCGCGGGGACATTCTCTGTTTTTCTACACGCCGGATCATCTGGCCTATCAAGAGGGCAGGATCACCGCGCGGGGGCAGGATTTCACCGTGCAGCGCGTTCAGGGTGATCATGCGCAGCTGGGTGCGATGCGCGAAGTTGATCTGGCCGACTTCGACGTGGTCTGGCTGCGGCAGGACCCGCCCTTCGACATGCATTACATCACGTCGACCCATCTTCTGGACCGGCTGAAAAAGACCACGCTGGTGGTGAACGATCCGTTCTGGGTGCGCAACTTTCCCGAAAAGCTGCTGGTGCTGGATTTCCCGGACCTGACGCCGCCGACCACGATCGCGCGGGACCTGGGGACCATCAAGGCGTTCAAGGCCAAGCACGGCGATGTCATCCTCAAGCCGCTCTACGGCAACGGCGGCGCGGGTGTGTTCCGGCTGGACGCCAACGATCGCAACCTGAGCAGCTTGCACGAGCTGTTCACCGGCTTCAGCCGCGAGCCTTTGATCGTGCAGAAATTCCTGCCAGCGGTCAGCAAGGGCGACAAACGGGTCATTCTGGTCGATGGCGAAGCCGTGGGCGCGATCAACCGGGTGCCCGCCGAAGGCGAGACGCGGTCGAACATGCACGTCGGCGGACGCCCCGAAAAAGTCGGCCTGACCGACCGCGACCACGAGATTTGCGCCGCCATCGGCCCCTTGCTCAAAGAGCGCGGCCAGGTCTTTGTCGGCATCGACGTGATCGGCGACTACCTGACCGAGATCAACGTCACCTCGCCCACCGGCATTCAGGAGCTTGAGCGCTTTGACGGCGTCAACATCGCCGCCAAAATCTGGGAGGCGATCGAGGCCAAACGCGCATGAGCTGGCAGCGGCCCATTCTGAACCACTGGCTGGTCTGGTTTGAAAAGCCTGTATTGGCGCGCACCGCGACGCAGGACGTCATGCGTCGCAGGTTCGAGCGCAGCGCGCGAATGTTCTTTTACGGGCCGCGCGATGTGGCCCGGCACTGGCGTGATCTGGGGGCGGGCGAAGCCTTGTGGCTGGAGCCCGAGGGCGCGGACCCCACTAAAGTACTGCTCTATTTCCACGGCGGCGGGTATATCTTTGGCAGCCCGCGCACCCACGCCGCGATGGTTTCGGTTCTGGCCAAGGCGGCGGGCGTGCGCGCCGTCTTGCCGGTCTATCCACTGGCGCCCGAGCAGCCATACCCTGCCGCCGTGGACCGGGCCGAGGACGCCTATCACGCGCTTGTCGCCTCGGGTATTTCGCCTGAAAACATCGTGATCGGTGGCGACAGTGCCGGGGGCGGGCTGGTTCTGGCCCTGCTGGCACGGCTGATCCAGGCGGGCGCCGACCTGCCCGCAGCTGTGTTCGCCCTCTCGCCCCTGACGGATCTGACGCTTTCCGGTGCCAGTCTGCGGGTGAATGCACGGTGCGATGTGATGCTGCCCAACAACCGCGTCGAAGAGATGGCCGCGGCCTATCTGGCCGGTGCGGCGGCCACCGATCCGCAGGCCAGCCCGCTTTTTGCCGATTTCAAAGGGTGCCCGCCTGTGTGGATCGCTGTCGGGGACACCGAAATCCTGCTCGATGACACGCGGCGTATCGTGCCGCGGATGAAGGCGCAGGGCGTGTCGGTGCAGATGCACATCGCGCATGATGTGCCACATGTCTGGCCATTGTTTCACAACACATTGCCCGAAGCCCGGCAGACGCTGCGCCAGCTTGCTGGTTGGATCAGGACGCGGTTGGCTGCGGCAAACGAAAGCTGACCGCTTCGGCGACATGGGGATGGCGGACTTCTTGCGATCCGTCCAGATCTGCGATGGTGCGCGCCACCCGCAACACGCGGTGATAGCCGCGTGCCGAGAGGGCAAACCGCTCCGCCACACGGGTCAGCAACGCGCGGCCTTCGGCATCTGGCGTGCCGATCTGCTTGAGAATCTCCCCTTCGGCGTCCGCGTTCGAGCGTATGCCCGCACGCCCGCCGAACCGCGCGATCTGGAGGTCGCGCGCAGCCATGACGCGCGCCGCGATCTGTGCCGAAGTGTCGCCCGAGGCGGGCAGGTCCAGATCGGTGTAGCGCACCGGTGGCACGTCGACCCGCATGTCGAAACGGTCCATCAGCGGGCCGGAAATGCGCCCCATGTAATCCTCGCCGCACAGGGGCACGCGGCCGCAGGCGCGGTCGGGATCGGTCAGATAGCCGCATTTGCAGGGGTTGGCGGCGGCCACCAGCATGAACGCACACGGATACCTCACATGGGCGTTGACGCGGGCGATCATAACCTCGCCGGTCTCGATCGGCTGGCGCAGGGTCTCGAGGACCGCGCGGGGAAATTCGGGGAACTCGTCCATGAACAGCACGCCATTGTGGGCCAGCGACACCTCGCCCGGTTTGGCGCTGCGCCCGCCACCGATGATCGCGGCCATCGACGCGGTGTGGTGCGGTTCGCGAAACGGCCGCGCGCGCGAGATGCCGCCTGCGTCCAGCAGCCCGGCCAGCGAATGGATCATCGAGGTTTCCAGCGCCTCGGTTGGGGACAGTGGCGGCAGGATGCCAGACAGCCGCGCCGCCAGCATGGATTTGCCCGAACCGGGCGTGCCCACCAGCATCAGGTGGTGCCTGCCCGCAGCAGCGATTTCCAGCGCGCGTTTGGCGCGTTCCTGTCCCTTGACGTCCCGCATGTCTTTCAGCGCGGCTTCGGGTGTGACTTCGCCGGGCAGGCTGGGTTCAATCAGGGACTGGCCGGTAAAATGGCGCACTGCAGCACCCAGGTCAGGGGCTGCGATCACCTTGGTGGCGGACACCCATGCCGCTTCGGCACCCGAAGCCGCTGGGCAGAGCAGGGTGCGGTTGTCAGCAGCGGCAGCCATAGCTGCGGGCAGCGCGCCGATGACCGGGATCAGCGAGCCGTCGAGCGACAGCTCGCCCAATGCCACGACCCCTTCGGCGGTGTCTTTCGGGATGATGTCCAGAGCCGCCAGCAGCGCAAGTGCTATGGGCAGGTCGAAATGCGAGCCTTCCTTGGGCAGGTCGGCTGGCGACAGGTTGACCGTGATGCGCCGCGACGGCAGGGCGATGGCCATGGACCCGAGTGCCGCGCGCACGCGGTCGCGGGCCTCGGACACGGCCTTGTCCGGCAGGCCTACGATCGAGAACGCAGGCAGGCCCGGTGACAGGGCGCATTGCACTTCGACCAGGCGGGCCTCGACCCCCTGAAATGCAACGGTATAGGCACGTGCGACCATCATGTCCCTCTTGCGATATGGTTAATCGGTAGAGGGTGCGTGTTTACGATTGGTTAATAGGGTCTGGAGTTTTCAGGCGGATGTGTCCGGGGCGCTGTCGGAATTTGGATATTTAGGGCCAAAAGAAAGATCAGGGCCAGCTTTTGGTCGGAGTGCCCACGTCATAGGGGAAGGGATCGTAAGATGTTTTCAGCCCTTCGGCGCGCCATGCTTTGAAGGGTGGGTCTGCAAGGGTTACGGCGCAATAGGTGCGGGCGGCATCCGATACCGGCAGGTCGTACCCTACGATGCGGGCGCAGACGGGGGCATAGAAGGCATCGGCGAGGCTGTAGGCGCCGAAGAGCCAGGGGCCTGTGGTTGCGAATGTGCGGGCATGGGACCACAGGGCTTCAACGCGCGCCAGATCGCGGCGGGTTGCGTCGCAGGGTTGGAACCCCGCGTTCACGTGTTGCAATTGCATCGGACATTCACGCCGCAGCGCGCCAAAGCCTGACGCCATTTCGGCACAGAGCATCCGCGCCGTGGCACGCGCGGCGGCGTCTTGCGGCCACAGTGCCGCATCAGGGTGCCGTTCTGCCAGCGTTTCGGCGATTGCCATGCTTTCGCCAACCACAGTGCCGTCCGGGAGTTGCAACGCCGGAACCAGCCGTGCGGGCGCAAGATGCGCCATGTCCGCGGCCATCGTGCCGCCGTAGAGGCCGATCATGTGGGTGCGAAACGGCAGGCCGAATTTCTCGAGCATCAGCCAGCCGCGCAAGGACCAGCTCGAAAACGTGCGGTCACCGATATATAGGTCATATGTCATGGCGCAGACTTTACGCGCGGCGTTCAGCACCCGTAAAACGCTGTTTTGTGTGGGCCGCCATCACGGAAGGTGATTGAGCAGCGGCACGGGGGCCGCGCCCGGTCGTCTGTCGATACGGGTCACCGACAGATTGTCGATCTTGTGCGCCAGCGCCTGTTTCGGCGTCCAGCCCATCGCCGCCTGCACCTGGGTCAGGATCACACCGATGTGGGCCACGGCGATGATGTGCCTGGCGGGGTGCTGCGCGCTGATCCGGCGCACGGCGGTGGCGACACGCGCTGCGGCCATGTTCCAGCTTTCACCGCCGGGGGGGATGATGTCGCCGGGGTCTTCCCAATAGGCGCGGCTTAGGTCGGGGTAGGTGTCGCTGACGCGGGTGAAATGCCAGTTGTCCCACGCGCCGAAATGAAATTCGCGCAGCATCGGATCGGAGCGCAGGCGGGTGCGGCCCCCTGCAATCGCGTCGGCGGTGGCGTGCGCGCGGATCAGATCGGACGAGATCACCAGCGCCTCCTCGGGCAGAAACGCCTGTATGCGCTCGATCTGTGCGGTGTCGGACAGGTCGGCGGGCACGTCACGCCATCCGACAAAGTTTTTTTGATGGGTCGGCCCGTGCCGCACCCAGTGCCAGGTGGTCATAGTGTTCCCTTCAGGATGTTGGGCAGGCCTGCGACCACCTGAATTGCGGTATCGGCCTGTGCCGCCAGCGCGATGTTCAGCCGCCCCTGGGCCTCGCGAAAGGCGCGTGTGTCGGCGTCTGCGGGCACGATGCCCTGGCCCAATTCGTTCGAGACGATGACGACGGGGGCGGTGCAATCTGCCAGAGCCTGCAGCAAAGCCGCCTGCGCCTGCCCCAGATCATGGCCGTCCATCACATGATTGGTCAGCCACATCGTGGCGCAGTCGATCAGCACGGCCTCGCCCGCGCGGCGTTCTGATAGAATTGGGGCCAGATCATGGGTCGCCTCGCAGTTGATCCAGGTGCTGTCGCGTCGGTCGCGGTGCACCTGAACCCGATTTTTTATTTCCACGTCCCAGACGCGTGCAGTCGCCAGATAGACGGGAATTAACCCGCTGTTAACCATTAGGTTTTCGGCGAATACGGATTTCCCGGACGCGGCGCCACCTAAAACGAATGTCATTGAAGGCAACACTTTTTACACCTTTCAAGTGAACCGTTCTCTGTGCTGGTGCGTAATTAACTCAATAGCGCATCACAAGCAGCGATCGGGGAGACATCAAAATGGCACTGGACAACGTAAGGGAAATATCACTTTCCCGCATCGCAATGAAGGCCGAATTGCTGGATGCGGAAACCGAGTTGAAGCTGGCATATGCCTGGCGCGACGAGCGGGACGAGGCCGCTTTGCACCGGCTGATCACAGCCTACATGCGTCTCGCGATTTCCATGGCGTCCAAGTTTAAACGCTACGGCGCGCCGATGAACGACCTGATCCAGGAAGCGGGTCTGGGCCTGATGAAGGCTGCCGACAAATTCGACCCGGATCGTGGCGTGCGGTTCTCGACATATGCCGTGTGGTGGATCAAGGCGTCGATCCAGGATTACGTGATGCGCAACTGGTCGATGGTGCGCACCGGGTCTACTTCCTCGCAGAAATCCCTGTTCTTCAACATGCGCCGGGTGCAGGCGCGGCTTGAGCGCGAAAGCGCTTCGGCGGGCGAAACGCTCGACCGGCACCAGCTGCGCCAGATGATCTCGACCGAGATCGGCGTGCCGCTTCGCGATGTCGAGATGATGGAAGGCCGACTTGGCGGTTCCGACTATTCGCTGAACGCCACCCAGTCCTCCGAGGACGAGGGCCGCGAATGGATCGACGCGTTGGAAGATGACGGGGCACAGGCGGCGGAACTTGTCGAGAATGAACACGACACCGCACAGTTGCGCGAATGGCTGCTGATGGCGATGAACGCGCTGAACGACCGCGAGCGTTTCATCATCCGCGAACGCAAGCTGCGCGACGATGCGCGCACGCTGGAAAGTCTGGGGCAGGAGCTGTCCCTGAGCAAGGAGCGTGTGCGCCAACTGGAAGCGGCGGCCTTTGCCAAGATGCGCAAATCGCTGGAAACGCAAAGTCGGGAAGTGCATCACTTCCTCGTATGAGACACATGATTCCCGCCGTTTTGACCTGGGCCGCCCTGTCGGGGGCGGCCTTTGCCATTGGCCCCGCCGATAGTCCCGATGCTGACATTGTGCCCGATGCTGACATCGTGATCCTGGGCGAGGTGCATGACAATCCCGCCCACCATGCGGCACAGGCCGAGGCGGTCGCAAATATCCAGCCAAAGGCGATCGTGTGGGAGATGCTGACGCCCGCGCAGGCAGCGCTGGTGACGCCCGCAATGATTGCAGATGCCGATGCGATGGCCGAAACGCTGGGGTGGGCCGAGGCCGGTTGGCCGGATTTCTCGATGTATCATCCGATTTTCGCAGCGGCCCCGCAGGCCGTGTCCTACGGCGCGTCGGTCCCGCGCGAGGCAATTCTGGGTGCGGCAAGCGGTGATCTGGCCGACGTTTTCGAAGATGCGCCAGCCTACGGGCTGGACCGCGACTTGCCCGCCGACGAACAGAAAGCGCGCGAGGCCTTGCAGTTCGCCGCCCATTGCGACGCGCTGCCCAAAGATATGCTGCCCGGCATGGTCGATGTGCAAAGGCTGCGCGACGCAGCCCTCGCGCGGGCGGCTGTGCAGGCGCTGGACGAGACCGGCGGGCCTGTGGTCGTGATCACCGGCAATGGCCACGCCCGCAAGGATTGGGGCGTGCCGCACTATCTGGCGCTGGTGACGCCTGAGGCTGCGGTCTGGTCTATCGGTCAGGGCGAGGACGGGACTGCGCCCGACGGCGGGTTCGACGCCGTCGGGGATGCTGCGGCACAACCACGCGGCGATCCCTGTGCCGCGTTCAAATAGACGGGCTGGCAGAACAGGCACGCGCGGCCTATGCTTTGCGGAAATTGACGGCAGCGGGGGCGCAGGGATGCTGAACGGCAAAAGAATTCTCTTGATCATCGGCGGCGGCATCGCGGCGTTCAAGGCGCTGGACCTGATCCGGCGTTTGCGCGAACGCGGCGCATCCGTGACGCCGGTGCTGACGCAGGCAGGGGGCGAGTTTGTCACGCCCCTGTCCGTTTCGGCGCTGGCGGGGACGAAGGTTTACCGCGACCTGTTCGACCTGACCGACGAGGCCGAGATGGGCCATATCCAGCTGTCCCGCTCGGCGGATCTGGTGCTGGTCGCACCCGCGACGGCGGACCTGATGGCGAAAATGGCGCAGGGCATGGCGAACGATCTGGCCTCGACGCTGCTGCTGGCGACGGACACGCCGGTGATGATCGCGCCTGCGATGAACGTGCGGATGTGGGACCATCCCGCGACACAGCGCAATCTGGCGACGCTTCGCGGTGACGGCATCGCGGTGATCGGGCCGAATGATGGCGACATGGCCTGTGGCGAGTTCGGACCGGGGCGCATGGCGGAACCTTTGGAGATCGTCGCCGCTTTGGAAGCCAAGCTGGCCGGTGGGCCGCTGGCGGGCAAACGGGTGCTGGTCACCTCTGGCCCGACGCACGAACCGATTGATCCGGTGCGCTATATCGCCAACCGCTCGTCCGGGGCACAAGGCACGGCGCTGGGCACGGCATTGGCGGCACTGGGGGCCGAGGTGGTCTTTGTCACCGGCCCTGCGGACGTGCCGCCCCCTGCGGGCGTGCAGGTGGTCAAGGTGCAGACCGCACAGCAGATGCTGGAGGCGGTGCAGACGGCGCTGCCTTGCGATGTGGCGGTCTTTGCGGCGGCCGTCGCGGACTGGCGGGTGGCGTCAGCCTCGGACCGCAAGCTGAAAAAGACCCGCGACGGGATGCCAAAGCTGGAATTTGCGGAAAACCCCGACATTCTGGCAATGGTGTCGCAGATGGCCGAAGGGCGGCCAAAACTGGTCGTTGGCTTTGCCGCCGAGACTGATGACGTGGTCGAAAACGCGACGGCCAAGCGCAAGCGCAAGGGCTGCGACTGGATCGTGGCCAATGACGTCTCGCCCGAGACCGGGATCATGGGCGGTACCGAAAACGCGGTGCATCTGGTGTCGGACGCGGGCGTGGAAGACTGGCCGCGCATGGGCAAGGATGCGGTGGCGCAGCAATTGGCGGCACGGATCGCTGCTGCGTTGAAATAGAATTTTATGCCTCCGGCGGGAGTTTATTCAGCAAGATGAAAAACGGAACTGTAAGCGTTCAGATGGTCTGGGACGCAGGCTCGGATACTGCGTTCGGGCTTCCCTCCTACGAGACGTCCGGCGCTGCCGGAGCCGACGTACGCGCGAACTTTGCGGATCGGGGTGAGATCACTCTGGCCCCCGGCGCGCGTGCCTTGGTGCCGACAGGGCTGCGGCTGGCGATCCCAGAGGGTTTCGAGGTGCAGGTGCGTCCCCGCTCGGGACTGGCGCTGAAACACGGGCTGACGCTGGTGAACACGCCGGGGACCATCGACAGCGACTATCGCGGGCCGTTGGGGGTGATCATGATCAATCTGGGCGATGCCGATTTTGTCGTCGAGCATGGGATGCGGATCGCGCAGATCGTCGTCGCTCCGGTCGTGCAGGCACAGTTTGATCTGGTCGCTACACTGGACAGCACCGCACGCGGCGGGGGCGGGTTCGGCTCGACTGGCGCGCAATGATACTGGTTCTGGCGCTTGCTGCGGCCCTTTGGGGCGTGGGTGCCGCGATGGGCGCGCCGCGGTCCGTCCGGCTGAACATGGTGCTGATCCTGTATGTCGGGGTGCTGGCGCTGCATCTGGTGCTGCCCGAAGGGCATTCGCTGCGGATGGCGACAGGGGAAAGCGCGGCGCTCTGGCTGATCCTCGGCGGTTTTGCAGCAATGGTCATGGGCTACCGTCTTGTCCTGCGCCGACTGAAGGCGCGCATTGCCACCACGCAGCCCGACGAGGCGCCCAAAGGGCCGATGAGCGCGGTCGAGCTGAACCGCTATTCCCGCCACATCGTCCTGCGCGAGATCGGCGGGCCGGGGCAGGTGGTGTTGCAGAACGCACGCGTGCTGGTCGTGGGGGCAGGGGGCCTTGGCTCACCTGCGTTGCAGTATCTTGCAGCTGCGGGTGTCGGCACCATCGGCGTGATCGACGCGGACGTGGTCGAGGGCAGCAATCTGCAACGGCAGGTGATCCACACCGACGCGCGCATCGGGATGCCCAAGGTGTTTTCGGCGCAGGCGGCGATAGAGGCGCTGAACCCCTTCGTGACCGTGCGGCCCTATCACCGGCGTTTCGACGAGGGGATCGCGGCAGAGCTGATCGCCGAATACGATCTGGTGCTGGACGGCACCGACAATTTCGACACGCGCTACCTGATCAACCGAGCAGCCGTCGCGGCGGGCGTGCCGCTGATCTCCGGCGCGCTCAGCCAATGGGAGGGGCAGCTGAGCATCTTCGACCCGGCGCGCGGCGCGCCCTGTTACCAGTGCATTTTCCCGCAGGCTCCCGCCGACGGGCTGGCCCCCAGCTGTGCCGAGGCGGGCGTTCTGGGCCCGCTTCCGGGCGTGGTCGGCAGCATGATGGCGGTCGAGGCGATCAAGCTTCTGGTAGATGCGGGCACGTCCTTGCGCGGCGAGATGCTGATCTACGACGCGCTTTATGGCGAAAGCCGCAAGATCTCGTTGAAGCGGCGCGCGGATTGCCCGATCTGCGGCGGCTGAGCCGGTATTTCTCAGATGCCCTGACCGGATGCGATTGCATGTGGCGCGGCAAGGCTTAGGTTGAGGTCAAAGGAGACCCCAACATGACCAATCCCCTGCTTGCCGACTGGGACACGCCCTACCGGATCGCCCCGTTCGATGCCATTTCAGACGCCGATTTCACCCCTGCGCTGGAGCACGCGCTGACGGCGCACAATACCGAAATCGACGCGATTGCGGCAGAGGCAGATGCGCCGACGTTTGACAATGTGATCGGCGCGCTCGAGGCGGCGGGCCGCGATCTGGACAAGGTGCTGGGCGTGTTCTTCACCGTCGCCGGGGCCGACAGCAACCCCGCGCGCGAGACCTTGCAGCGCGAATTCTCCCCCAAGCTCGCCGCGCATTTCTCCGAGATTTCAGCGAACGAGGCGCTTTTTGCCCGCGTTGCTGCGGTCTGGGACCAGCGCGATACGCTGGAGCTGACCGACGAGCAATCGCGCGTGCTGATGCTGACCCATCGCGGCTTTGTCCGCGCCGGT
>JAGXHE010000157.1 GCA_024636445.1 Sulfitobacter sp. | reverse complement strand
TCCCTGCCAAGAACGAAATATCGCCCAGCACGATCTCTTGCCCCGCGACCTGTGCCACCACACCGTTGTCGCAGCGATCTGAGATGTCCGCCCGCAGTGACCAGCCCCCTGCCGCACGGATCGCCGCGGCCACAGGGTGGGCAATGCCGGCTTCCGCCGCTGCCGCCAAGGCCAGCAGCGAGATCCGGTCGCCCTGCGTATCGACATCCAGTACCACGGGCTGGCCGAAGGTCAGTGTCCCGGTCTTGTCGAACAGGACTGACCGGGCGGCTCCAAGCGTCTCCGAGGCGGCATGGCTGCGGAACAGGATACCCTGCGCTGCCGCCATCCGTGTAGCGGCGAGGTGCGACACGGGGGCCGCCAGCGACACGGCGCAGGGACAGGCGATGACCAGAACCGACAGAGCGTGCAGCGCTGCCGCCTGGGCACCGGTCCCGATGAGCAAATCGGTGATGAGCACTGCGGCCGCAAGTCCGATCGCGAGCGGCACAATGATCCGGGCCAGACGGTCCGCCAGACGGTGGACCTCTGGCCGGTCATGGAGGGAGGTCGCAATATCGCGCCCGATGATGTCGATCCGGCGCGCGCCGACGGGGGCCATGACGCGGATGTCGCTCGCGCGCTGCAGGTTAACGAAGCCCGCATGCACCGTGTCTCCGACGCCAAAGGCACGGGCAACGGCCTCCCCGGTCATGACAGAGGTGTCGAAACTGCTAGCCAATGTGACGATCTCTCCGTCTAACGGCACCCGGGCCCCGGCATCGACGCGGATTAGGGTACCAACGGCAACGTCGCGGGCGAGCACTTCTCGAGTGTTGCCATCCGCCGTGACCAGTTTCGCCGTCTCTGGCAGAAGGGTGCCGAGGGCATCGATGGCCCGGGTGGCCTGTAGCAGCGTGCCCATTTCGAACAGGCGGCCCAGAGTCAGCAAAGCGATCAGCATTACGGCGGTATCGAACCAGATGTGCACGCTGCCGGTCAGCAGCGCTAGAATCGATGCCGCTACCGCCCCCGCTACGCCAAGGCCGACCAGACTGTCCATGCCGGGCACGCCCACCCGTGCCGTGCGCCAGCCCGCTAGGAAGATCGGCGTGCCCGCGAAGGCGATTACTGGCAGCGCTGTGGCCCCCGCCGCCAGTGCGATCGCATAACCGGTCGCACCTTCAGCCAGGCCATCGGGATTGATGTAGAGGAGGATCGACAGCAGCATCGTCCACATGCCAAAAGCCACCGCGACCGCCAACCGGATCGCGACGCGCTGCTGCTCGGCCACGATGTGCCGCTCCTTGTCACAAGCCGGTGCCGAAGCTGTCAGCCGGTAGCCCATCGCGGCAACCTTACGGGCGACAGCAGACAGATCGGCCTCCGGCCCCCATGACAGCGCGGCAGAGGCACTAACAAAAGACACTTGCGCAGATTTTATGCCGGCGACCTTTTCGATGGACCGCCCGACAGCGGCGGCACAGCTGGGGCACCATAGCCCATCAATGCCAACGACCGCCCGGTTGACACCGTGCAGCGTGGCAGGATCGAAGTCAGGCACGACAATGCGGGCTGTCATGTCAGTTGGCCGGAACGACCGTGCCCGTACCGGATGCAGACGGGGGACCGGCAGGCGCTACGGGTGCGTCAGCGTCGGTAACCTTGCGCGGATCAATGGGTCGATCCTGTGCATTGATATAGCCTGCGACGTCCCAGGCTTCCTGTTCTGTCAGCGAATAGGGTTTGCCAATCGGCATGTTGGCATAGATAAACCCAGCTGCCGTCGACACCCGGCTCATCCCCGCGCCGCCATTGTAGGAGTGGGGACCCCAAAGCGGCGGAAAGGCATAGCGCCCGTTCTGGTCCTGACGCCCCTGCCCATCGGATCCATGACAGACACTGCAATTCTCGTCAAATGTCGCCTTGGCCCGCGTTTCGTCGTACGCCATTGCGGGCTCGTCAAGGGCCGGATACCCTGCACCGGGTAGGTCGACGCGGTTCGGCGCACCGGTGGCCAGCCAGTGAATATAGCTTTCCACATCCTTGTAAATCGGATCACCCTGCGGTGGTGGCCCGCCGGTCGGGCCGTCCTGCGCGTTCATGGAGTAGGTGAAGCACCCGGTAATCCGATCCTCCATTGTGTTGATCTGGTCGTTTTTGCTGCGATACTTCGGATAGACGCCTGATGCCGCCCACATCGGTGCCGCATTCGCAAGGCGCCCGGCATTCAGATGACAATTCGCACAGGCCAGCGCATTGCCGACGTAGTCCGTCGCGTTGGCACCGGGGTTTAGAAAGATGTCCCGCCCCCGCCGGATCGACGCGCCGTCCTCGCCGTCCGGCATCTCGGATTCCAGGGGCGGGGCGAAATAGCCTTTGGCGTCGGTTGGAATCGACAGCGAAGCGAGTTCCACCCCATCGGGACCAAGGCGGGCAATATCCTCCTCGAACGTTTCACGCACCCGCGTTTTTCTGGCGTCCGCCTCTTGCGTAGCGCCGGGGGCCTGGGCCAGCCCCAACGCGCGGGGCACGGCACCGGTGCGCACTACGGCGGTGCCACCGGCCAGCAGAACCACGGCACCGAGGCCGGCGTATAGCCAGCGGCGGACGGTCTTGCCGTGCGGTTCTTCTTCGTGATGATCTTGGGTCATGGCGGAACCTTCCGTTATCGGGACGCGGGCAGGCGTTGCGGGGGTGGCAGGCTGGCGAGGTAGTCGGACACCGCGCGCATATCGTCATCGGACAGGGCCGCAGCGACCGACTGCATCAGACCAAGCGGCGCATTCGCCCGGCTGCCAGCCTTCCATGCGGCAAGTTGCGCGTGGATATAAGAAGGGTTCTGGCCGGCGATGGCCGGGAACGCCTGGCCCACCCCCCAGCCCGACGGGCCGTGGCAGGTAAAGCAGGACGGCAGATCGACGTTCCAGTCACCTTCCAGCGCCAGCATGCGGCCCCTTTCCAGATCGCCGCCCAACGACGGCGTGGCAGCGGGGGGGGCGTCCAGCGCGCCATAGTAAGCGCCGAGGGCGGCCATCTGTTCATCGGTCAGAGTCCTGGCAACATACTGCATATTGTTGTTCTGACGCACGCCGGTTTTATAGTCGTGCAACTGTTTGACGATGTAGCCTACCGAGAGGCCGGAGAGCCGCGGAATCGTTTCCGCACCCTGCCCCGCGTCTCCGTGACACGACGCGCAGGCCCAAGCCTTGTCTGTCGCCTCGGGATCGCCGTTAATCAAGGGCATCGCCAGTGCCGGGTCCACATTTGCAGCAGCAGCGGCGTAATCATCGGCGGCTCTCCATTCAGGCAGGGCCGCGTCCTGCGCCAAGACGGGGGGCGCAAGGACCAGAGCGATCACCAAGGCGATAGGACGATAGATCATGGCTTGGCCTCCGCCGTAGGGGATGCGGGCGTACTCGGAATGTCGAAGGTCGCCTCCAAGGCGGAGCCGCCCTGCCATGGCTGGTTCAGAGTGTCGGTCAGGCCGGCCCGGACGGTCTGGACCTGATCTGATGTCACGGCACCTGCAGAATTGGACCACGCACCGCGAACGTAGGTGAGGATGCGGGCGATCTGATCGTTGGACAGCGTGTCGTGCAGCGTCGGCATCCGCCCGTCGTAGACAACGTCCTTTACCTCGATCGGTCCGGCAATGCCGCGTAGCAAGATCGCAATGGGCACCTCTGACGTGGCCGTGACATAGCGTGACCCATCAAGTGGTGGGATTGCACCCCGCACGCCGGCGCCGTTGGGCTGGTGACATGTGGCGCAGTAGTCGCCGAACAGGGCCGCTCCTTCTGCGGTAAACTGATCCGCTTTAGCAGAAGCCAGTTCTTCGACGGTCGGCGCGGGTGTCGCCGTGCCATTGGCCTGTGCAGTCCGCGTGACCTGATCGGCCGCACCCTGCGGTGCCGCCGCAAGATCGAAATACAAGGTTGCGCCCCCCCAGATGACCAGCGCCCCAGCGATGGCTAGCAAGGGCCAGGGGATAGGATTCGACTGCTCGTAAGGGTCAAAATTTTCATCGACATCCCGAACGGCGGGACCGAAGTCCTTGGGAAAGTCACTTTTGGGTGTCCGGGTCATTGCGTGGCCCCCTTGTCCGCATAGCCATTGTCACGCAATTCCGGGTGCGCGACGGGATAGGTTCGGTCAAGGCTGAGGAGGTAGGCGACCAGATCAAGCGCCTCTGATCGGGCCACCACGACGCTGCCGGCGGGCTGTTCCTCTGGCGGCAGATCAACGGTGACGTCACCAGCGTTCGCCTGTGCCTTCACGTCGAACAGAAACGGATAGTTCGGCATGATGGAGGTCGGATTGATCGCGCGAGGCTGATAGAGATGGGTCAGATGCCACGCCTGGCTGGGCATCCGCGCCCCGATGTTCAGCAAAGCCGGCCCGGTGCGCATAGTGCCAAGAAGATGAGGTCTGTCGTAGGCATAATCCGATGCCGTTGACGGTCGTCCCCAACCCCGCGCGCCATCAGGCCCCTGTTCCGGGGCGCGCGGTTGCTGCGAATGGCAATAGACGCAACCGAGGCTGACGTATTCGGTCCGACCGCGCAGTTCCTGCTCTGTATAGGGCTGAAGTCCGGCGGGTATATCTGCGGTCCGAATCTCGGCCCCCGGCAAGATGACAAGGAAGACTGTGGCGAAGGCAAGGATCGCGGCAGAGAGCAGAAGGAGAGGTGCGAAGCGGTTCATTTGCGGCCTCCCGCCAGCGCTGTTGCCGCGGTCGGGTCAAGAACGGCGACCCGCGCCGCACCGCGCCCCGACAGCATGGCTAACACGTTGATCGCAAAAGCGACGTGACCCAGCACCATCAGCGATCCGCCGATTGAGCGCCCGATAAGATAGGGCTTGGTCAGTTCCATGCTTTCCATCCAGTCGCGGGCAGGATCGAGCATGGCGAGGCCCTGCAGCCAGCCGCCGATGGACAGGGAAACGAAGTAGATAGCGAAACCCACCACCACCGTCCAAAAATGCACATGGATCAGCATTGTCATCGGCCATACCCTTTCTACAAGACGTGGGACCACGTAGTAAAATCCACCAAACAAGATCAGACTGACAAATCCGTAAGCGCCCAGATGAGCATGGGCGACGGTATAGTGAGTGAAGTGGGTAACTGAATTGACGGAGCGCAGCGCTTCCAGCGAGCCTTGGAATGACGCGGCCGTGTACATCAGCGCCCCGATGGCGACGAAGCGCAGTGGCACGCTGGCGCGAAACGCAGGCAAGTTCGACATCCATAAAGTATGTTGGTTGATCGCCACTGCGATAACCGGGATGAACATCATGATTGACTGTACCACCGACAAGGTTACGACCCAAGTTGGCACTGGGCCTCCAATCAGGTGATGGATGCCGACCTGCGAATAAAACAGCGCCAATGCCCAGAACCCCAGTAGCGACAGCCGATAGGAATAGATCGGCTTGCCGATCATACGGGGAAGCAGGTAATAGGCTGCACCAACGCCGATGGGTGTCAGCCATAGACCCAGAACGTTGTGTGCGAACCACCAGTTCACTGTGGCCTGCTGTGCCCCGACATTAATTCCGGGAATGTTCGCGACCAAAAATAGGATCGGAAACCAAATCATCGCGCCGAGGTAATACCAACCGGTCACGTAGATATGATGCACTTCACGGTGGTAGGCCGTATTCAGCAGCGGAATCAGTAGACCGAACAGACCAATGGCGAGTGCTATGTCGATTTGCCACGGAATCTCCAGCCATTCCAGTCCGTCAGTCCAGCCCATTCCGATGGCGGCGGCGCCGCATGCAACGGCAAGGTTCATGATGATGCCACCCGCCAAAGCAAGCTTCGGAAATCTCAGCGGTGTCGCAAAGATCGTCGGCAGCAACCACAGCGCCAGCCCGATCCCCCCGACCGAAGACCAGCCATAGATCACAAGGTTAAGGTGCATTGCTCGCATACGACCGAACGTCAGCGGGGCAGAACCGTTCAGCCAATCTGGCAGGTGCAGTTTGAGTGAGGCGATCAGCCCGAATGTGGATCCCACGATCAGCCACAGAGTCGCCATGCCCAGCATGAACAGGATAACCCGGCGCGATTCAGGCGAGTGGTAGGCGTGGCCTCCAGCATCCGTCGGCTGGGTGGCATCATCCGCATTGACGCTGGGATCGTCCAGCCCCTCGTCGCGCTGTTCGACGCGAAAGATCGTGCGTGCATCTTCTTGCGTGAACCGCATCTGACTTTTCGAGATCGCCCAGATTAGCACGACAAGCGCGGCAAGGGATACTGCGAAGCTGACGAGGACAAGTGTGCCAATCGTGAAGGTCATAAGCGTTGTTCCAGTGTGGCTATGCATGCGACATGGACGCGAAATTCGATGTCACGCCTCGGGTGCGCGCAAACTATCGGTGTCTGCATCGACGATGCCGGAGAAAGTTCCAAGTATTTCTCCGGCATCGTTCCTGCTGGCCTACATACATCGAACAGGGAGGTCGCAGTATATGCAAGCGAGACAGCAATGGTCTGCAAATATTTCCGTTAGTCAATATCTCATTCATACATTCGAATGTCATTATCATATAGTGCTGATTCTTTGAAAATCAATTTCTAGCAGTCTCACAATCGATTTTTGTCCATCAGCAGTCTAAAGGCTGACTTGGCAGCGTTGACTGGCAACGCCATGGGGCTCTCAGCTTAAGTGGAACTTAAGATAAGTACCGAGCAATTCTGCAGACTCTTAATTCCCAGTTTAAGGTTCGCTTAAGGGTCGCCCCGCACAGCGGTCCCCATGTTTACCGACCGATATAGTTTCACCGCCAATCCGCCGCCCATATCGGGTAGGCGACGATGACAGGGCTGCAGCTCGGGCCCTTCGTCTTTGGGGCAGACCGGGTGATAGCCCTTGTTGCAGCCCTGAGCTTTCTGACCTGCCTGTGGCTTTGGAACTGGCTGGACAGGCGGCGAAATCTGCACGGGACTGCTGTCATCGTGGGCTGGCTTGTGGCTGCCCGCGCCGGATTTGTCATCAGCCACTGGGATGTTTACGCCGCGCATCCGCTGGATATTTTGGCCGTCTGGCAAGGTGGATTCCTGCCAGCAGCCGGACTGGCCGGTGTCGGCGTTGTGATAATATTTACTGTGGTGCGCGACCGGCGCACTGCGCTGCCGTTAATGATGGCCACCGGCGTCGCCGCGCTGGCCGCTGGCATCACGCCCCATCTCTTACCCGCCGGCGGTGCCAGCAATCTGCCGCACATGAGTTTTGCGAACATCGACGGAGCACAAACTCTACTCCCTGGCGATGACGCACGTCCGCTGGTCGTAAACCTGTGGGCGACATGGTGTCCGCCCTGCCGACGCGAGATGCCAATGATGATGCAGGTCGCCAAAGACACGCCGGATGCGCGCATCGTCTTTGCCAACCAAGGCGAGACGCTGACCGACGTGCGCCGCTTTCTGGAGGTGCAGAACTTGAAGGGCGACGGCGTCCTGCTGGATCCCAACATGGATCTGATGCGCCACTTCGAAGCCTTAGGTCTGCCCACCACCCTGTTTTTCGACGCAGACGGTAATCTGACTGAGGCCGTGACGGGCGAAGTGTCTCGTGCGGCCCTGACCGCGGGAATTCAAAGCACCCGATGACATCCATTCAAAAGGACCAAACCATGCAACTGACACGACGCGCCATTTTGGCCACCGCCACCGCAACCCTTATTCTGCCGCGCCTTGCCCGTGCACAGGACAATCAACTGACGCCGGAGGCCGTCTATTTCGATCCTGACGCCCCCGTTCTTGGCAACCCGGATGGCGATGTGACGATCGCGGAGTTCTTCGACTACCAATGTCCCTACTGCAAGGCTGGCCACCCTGATCTGATGAGCGTGGTTGCTGAGGACGGGAACGTGCGACTGGTCCTGAAGGACTGGCCGATCCTGAGCGCCGCCTCGATCTACGCCGCTCAACTGGGCTTGGGCTCGGTGGATATGGGACACTACCCGGAGGTCAACCACGCCTTGATGCAGACCACCGGCCGGCTGGACGAAGACATTGTCGACGCGGCCGTTGCCACCGTCGTCGATCCGAAAGAAGCCATGGCCTCCTTTAAACAATCACGAGCTAAATGGGATGGCCTGTTGCAGCGCAACCAGCAGCAGGCTGCCGCCTTCGGCTTTGGCGGGACACCTGCCTTTGTGATCGGAACGAAGTTCTACGGCGGTGTGATGGATCAGACAGCGCTGAAAGATGCAATCTCGACCGCC
>JAGXHE010000156.1 GCA_024636445.1 Sulfitobacter sp. | reverse complement strand
CGCCGGGCGCGCGGCATCGCCCACGTGCCCGAAGACCGCCAGCGCGAAGGGCTGATCATGGATTTCCACGCATGGGAAAACACCGCCTTCGGCTACCACCATGATCCGGCCTACCAATCCGGCCCCCTGATGAACAACACAGCGATCCGCGAAGACACCGAAGCCAAGATGAAACGCTTTGACGTGCGCCCGCCCGATCCAAAACTGGCCGCCAAGAACTTCTCCGGCGGCAACCAGCAAAAGATCGTCCTCGCCCGCGAGATCGAGCGCAACCCGGACCTGCTGCTGGTCGGCCAACCCACCCGCGGCGTAGACATCGGCGCCATCGAATTCATCCACCAACAAATCGTCGCCCTGCGCGATCAGGGCAAGGCGATCCTTCTGGTCTCGGTCGAGCTTGAGGAAATCTTTTCGCTCTCCGACCGCATCGCGGTGATGTTCGACGGACACATAATGGGCGAACGCATGCCCGACCAGACCGACGAAAAGGAACTGGGGATGCTGATGGCCGGAATGGAGGCCACGCAATGAGCCCGCTTTCTTTTGGCCTCAAATATCCCGGGGGAGTCCCGCAGGGACGGGGGCAGCGCCCCCACGCACCCGCCCGCAGCACAGGAGCCGCCCCATGGACGTGATGCCCAAATGGGCCGAGGTAATCCTTGTGCCGCTGATTTCACTGATCCTCGCCGCGATCATTTCGGCGCTGGTGATCCTAGCAATCGGAGAAGACCCGATCGCCGCCGTCAAACTGATGGTCTCGGGCGCTTTGGGGTCGACCTATGGCTGGGGCTATACGCTCTACTATGCCACCAATTTCATGTTTACCGGCCTTGCCGTCGCCGTCGCCTTTCACGCGCGGCTGTTCAACATCGGCGGCGAGGGTCAGGCGGCATTGGGCGGCCTTGGCGTCGCACTGGCCTGTCTGTACATCCCCTGGCCGCATTGGTCGCTGGCGCTTCTGGGTGCTATCGCGATGGCCGCTCTGTTCGGCGCGTTCTGGGCCGCGATCCCCGCCTATCTGCAAGCCAGACGCGGCAGCCATATCGTGATCACCACGATCATGTTCAACTTTATCGCGGCCTCCCTGCTGAACTACATTCTCGTAAACGTGCTGCGCCCAACCGGCAGCATGGACCCTGCCACCGCCCGCTTTCCCGAAGCGACGCAACTGCCGACGCTCCACGAGGTTCTGGCCCCCTTTGGCATCAGCTTTTCCAAAGCGGCCCCTGCCAACATCACCCTGCTGGTCGCGGTGCTGGCCTGTGTGCTGGTCTGGGTGCTGATCTGGCGCACGCGTCTGGGATACGAGCTGCGCGCCTACGGACATTCGCAGAGTGCTGCGAAATACGCAGGCATCTCGCCGTTCAAGATCACGATGGTCACGATGATCATTTCCGGCGGGCTGGCCGGTCTGATGGCCATCAACAACGTGATGGGCGAGGCCGAGCGTCTGGTACTGAACGCCGTCGAAGGTGCCGGTTTCATCGGCATCGCGGTCGCCCTGATGGGCCGCAGTCACCCCTTTGGCGTGTTCATCGCCGCGATCCTGTTCGGGTTTCTCTATCAGGGCGGTGCCGAGCTGGCCCTGTGGACGTCGATCCCGCGCGAGTTGATTGTGGTCATCCAGGCGCTGGTGATCCTGTTCACCGGTGCGCTGGACAACATGGTGCGGATGCCGCTTGAGCGCATGTTCCTGGCCGTACGCCGCGCCCGCGCGCCCAAGCCTGAACGCAAACCGATAGAGCCCGCGGAGTAATCGCATGGATTTTCTGACCCTGATCCAGCTGCTCGACAGCACCGTGCGACTGGCGACACCGCTGCTGCTGGCCTGCCTTGCGGGCCTGTTCAGCGAACGCGCAGGCATTTTCGACATCGGCCTCGAAGGCAAGATGCTGGCCGCCGCGTTCTTTTCCGCCGCCATCGCATCGGTCACCGGCTCGGTCTGGCTGGGTCTGCTGGCAGGCATCGCCGCGTCGATGTTGCTGAGCGGCCTGCACGGCGTGGCCTCGATCACCTTTCGCGGCAACCAACTGATTTCGGGCGTGGCGATCAACTTTCTGGCGGCGGGCCTGACGGTGCTGATCGCACAAAGCTGGTTCCAGCAAGGCGGGCGCACCCCGTCGCTGATGGGTGGCGGTCGGTTCACGCCGATCACCCTACCCTTTGCCGATGCGGTGGCCGACGTGCCCTTCATTGGTCCGATCTACGCCGAGCTGATTTCCGGGCATTCCATTCTGGTCTACATGGCCTTTGCCGCCGTGCCGCTGACCTGGTTCATCCTGTTTCGCACCCGCTTTGGCCTGCGCCTGCGCGCCGTCGGTGAAAACCCCGCCGCGGTGGACACGGCGGGGGTGTCCGTGGTCGGGCTGCGCTATGCGGCGATTGCGATCTGTGGCGTGCTGTGCGGCATTGCCGGAGCGTATCTGTCGACAGCGCTGCAAGCCGGTTTCGTCAAGGATATGTCCGCAGGGCGCGGCTATATCGCGCTGGCGGCGCTGATCTTTGCCAAATGGCGGCCTTGGTACGCGCTCTATGCGACGCTGTTGTTCGGTCTCTTCGGCGCACTTGAAACGCGGCCCGACGTGATAACCGCGCTGACCGGTATGCGGGTTCAGGGGCAACTGCTTGGGGCCCTGCCCTACATCATGACGGTGATCATCCTGGCCGGTTTCGTCGGCCGCGCAACACCGCCGCGCGCTGGCGGCGATCCATATGTGAAAGAACGATAGGTCCAGTTTTCCGCGAATTGTCGGTCCTGATGCACGATGCTGCAGTGTAGCATATTGCGTTTCCCGTGTGCAGATCATAGGAATGGGCATGCAAGTATACCTGCCCATCGCAGAAATCTCAGTAAACGCTTTCTTGCTTTTGGGGCTCGGCGGGCTGGTGGGCATATTGTCCGGCATGTTCGGCGTCGGCGGTGGTTTCTTGATGACGCCGCTGCTGTTCTTCATCGGCATCCCCCCCGCCGTGGCAGTAGCCACCAGCGCAAACCAGATTGTCGCATCCTCTTTTTCGGGCGTATTGGCCCACTTCCGACGGCGTACGGTGGATCTGAGGATGGGCACCGTCTTGCTGATCGGTGGCCTGATCGGCGCGGCAGCCGGTGTGGTCGTGTTCAACTACCTGCGGTCCATCGGTCAGGTCGATCTGATGGTGCGGCTTTGCTATGTGCTGTTTCTGGGTATCATCGGCACGCTGATGTTTGTGGAAAGCCTGTCGGCTATGCGCAAATCCTCGGCGGGCAAGCGGCCCCAGCGCAAAAAGCACGGGCTGGTCCACAAGATGCCGTTCAAGATGCGGTTTCGCGTCTCCGGCCTGTATATCTCGGTGATCCCGCCGCTGTTGGTGGGGCTGGTCGTGGGCGTTCTGGCCGCGATCATGGGCGTGGGCGGCGGTTTCATCATGGTGCCCGCGATGATCTATATCCTCGGCATGCCAACCAAGGTCGTGATCGGCACCTCGCTGTTCCAGATCATCTTTGTCGCCGGGTTCACCACCATGCTGCACGCGACCACCAACTATACCGTCGACGTGGTTCTGGCCGTTCTGCTGCTGGTCGGCGGGGTGATCGGCGCACAGATCGGCACCAACATCGGCCTGCGGATGAAGGCCGAACAGTTGCGCGTGTTGCTGGCCCTGCTGGTCATGATCGTCTGCGGCAAGCTGGCGCTTGAACTGCTGCTGATGCCCTCAGAGCTGTATTCCATTGCAGCCACGAGGGCGCAGTGATGCGGGCGCGGCTACTGGCGATACTGGCGATGTGGACGGCAACTGCCCTGCCCGCAGCCGCCGAACAGGTCGTTCTGGGCCTGTCCCAGAACGAGATCGCAATCACCGCCAGCTTTGACGGCTCTGAAATCCTGGTCTTCGGCGCTGTCCGCCGCGAGGAGCCGATTCCCGAAGGCCCACCGCTTGAGGTGGTGATCACCGTCGCAGGGCCATCGCTGCCGGTCACGGTGCGGCGCAAGGAGCGCCGTTTTGGCATCTGGATCAACACTGACGCGGTCGATGTCGACCACGCGCCCAGCTATTATGCCGTGGCATCAAGCGGGCCATTGCGCGACGTGCTGTCGAACATCGAAGACTTGCGCTACCGCATTTCCGTGCCGCGCGCGATCCGGTCGGTGGGCGCACCGATGAACATCGACGACTCTATGGCATTCACCAACGCGCTGATCCGCATCCGAAACAACGCCAACCTCTATCAGGTACTCGAAGAAAAAGTCGTCGTGGATCAGCAGACGCTGTTCCGCACCTCGATCCGGCTGCCCGCTTCACTGACCGAAGGCGGCTACGTGACCCGCATATTCCTGACCCGTGAAGGCAAAGTGGTGTCGCAATACCAGACCACCATCGACGTGCGCAAAGTGGGGCTGGAGCGGTGGCTGCACGCGCTGTCTCTGAACCAACCGCTGCTCTATGGTTTGATGTCGATCTTCATCGCCATTGCAGCCGGTTGGGGCGCATCGGCAGGCTTTGCGCTGCTACGCCGCTAAGGCTTACAGGAACGCCTCGGGCTCTGCCAGATTGAGCGGCGCTGCGGGAACAGCTTTCAGATCATCCACGCGCAAAGGCTCGGACGGTTTCGACAGACGGTTGCGCACCACCCAGATCAGTCGTTCCTGCGCACGGGTGATCGCCACATAGGCCAGACGTTTCCACAGTGGTTGCCCCGCCTCGACACGGCCCATGCGGGCGGCGACGAACAGGTCGGGCGCAAACACCTGCACCGTGTTCCACTGGCTGCCTTGCGCCTTGTGGATGGTAACCGCCGCGCCATGCAGGAACGTGGCCCCCATCCGTGCAGCAAAGGGAATGAACGGCTCTTCCTCGTCGGGCTTTTCGATCTTGACGATCGAGGCTGCAGAAATTTGCGGATCTTCGGCCCCAACCACATGCAGTCGCGAAAACCCCGGCTTGCGCCCTGCCCCCAGAAACACCACCTGCGCGCCCCGGATCAGGCCGCGCGCCTCAAGGTCCAGACGTTTCTTGCGGTGCTTCAGCGGCAGTTCGATCCCGTCGCAGATCAGCGGCTCGCCTTCCAGCAGCGCGTCGTCAGGGGCGCCATAGACTGTGCGAAAAGCGTTGATCAGCCGGATACGCGTAGCATTGCGCCAGACCAGAACCGGGCTGCGCGCCATCAGGTCCACCTCGACCCGCTGGCCCCAGACCACCCGTTCGTCGCGCTTGGAGGCGTCTTCGACCATCTTTTCAAAATGGTGGAATTCCAGCGCCGGATCGGCCAGCGCGTGTGCCAGATCCAGGATCGGGTTGTCAGCTGCCTGACGGTGCACCCGGCTGAGATTCATCACGCTTGGCGCGGGCAGTTTTTCGAAGACCATCGTGCCTGACTGGCCCACCGGCGCCAACTGCGCAGGGTCACCAAACAGCAGCAGCGTGGGGAAAATTTCCTTGAGGTCTTCGAACTGCTTGTCATCCAGCATCGAGGATTCGTCGATAAAGCCTATGTCCAACGGCTCTTCGCGGCGCTTCCAGCCGGTGATGAAATCGCTGCCCCGCAGACCGGCGGCAGCCAGTGCGCCGGGGATGGATTTGTTATTGGCATAGAACGCCGCCGCGCGATCAAGTGCCAGCTCGGTCAGGTCGGCGATATCGGGGCGCTCGCCGTTGCCCGCCAGCCATTCCGCGATGCGTTCGTATTCGGGATCATAGACCGGCGTATAGAGGATGCGGTGGATCGTCGTCGCAGGTACCCCGCGCAACCGCAGGACACTTGCCGCCTTGTTGGTGGGGGCAAGGATCGCGAGCGTCCGCTTGTCCTTGCGTTTGCGCGACTCGTAGTCCCCCGAGACCACCTCGACCCCTGCCTGCTCCAGCGCTTTGTAAAGTTGCGCCAGCAGCAGCGTTTTGCCGGACCCCGCCTTGCCCGTGACGGCCATTACAGCACTTGCCGAAGATTTCGGCGGGGTCAGCAGTTGCTCGTCCAGATCAATGCCCGCACCACGCAGCATCTGGGTCACTGCGTCATAGGCCGCAGCCTGATCGTCGGAATATGTGAGGGCCGTTTCGGTCATGGCGCGACCCTAAAGCGGGGTCGCGTCGGGGGCCAGAGGGAAGGCGCGCTTTAGCCGGTGCGCACCAGATTTTGTGCATGGCTCGTACAAAACGAGCGGTCGAACCATTGGCGCGACAGTTGTGCAGAGACCCCGGCACGCTGCGCCACTGTGGCCTTGGCTGTCGGGTCGAACTGCCAAAGTCCCACGCTGATACGGTCGCGGCCCTGACCCTGACTGCCCAGAACGTCGGGGGACGATCCGATCATGCGGTAGATGCGCACCATGCGGGCGTCGAAGACGCCAACGAAATGGTCGATGTCGAAATTCTCCATGATCTCGCCGCCACCCAGCATCAGGGCCGCAGCCACATGGGCACCAGCGCCGCGCGCCAGGCAAAAGCGGGTACATTCCCAGATGCGCGGGCTTTTGATGCGCACGCCGCCGGTCAGCTGGCCAAAGTGGTCGTTGACCATCACCCGACCGGTCGTCGGCAAGAAGCGCATCGAGCCGCCGTGACTGCCGTCGGGTTCTTCCCAGATCACATAGAGCGGGTTCAGTTCATCGTAGCTGTCACGCTCGGCGCCGGTATCATCGACGCTGACATCCCAGCCCAGCCGGGTTTTGAACTGGTCGGCGCGGTCGCGAAACATGGCATCGCGCAGTTTGGGAAATATGTGAAGATCGTGGCCATAAATGTAGCGTAGCATGTGTGCTCTTCCCCTGATGTCTGAATGACCAGAGGGGTAGCGGCAGCTATGTTAAAACGGATCAAAGCCTGCGTGCGGTGCAGCACGTGGTTGCGCAACGTCAGACCACGATCAGGCCCCGGCTCATCGCACGGGCAACGGCATGGGTGGTGTTCATTGCCCCCAGCTTGAACCGCGCGCTTTCGATGTAGACCCGCAGCGTGTGCTCGGAAATCGAAAGGGTTTCGGCCACTTGCGCGCGGCTGTACCCCATCGCCAGCAGCGTCATCGAGTCTACCTCACGTGGCGACAATCCACGCGCCTGTTCCGGTCGGCGTCCGGGCTCGAACTCCAGCGCCTTTTGGTTGAACGCATGGGCGATCAGGATCAGCGTGCGCCGATGTGTTTCGGTAAATATCCCCCAGGTCGCATCGTCACAAGAATGCGAGACGGTAAACAGGGCAAATTGCCCATTCGGTCCGCGGATCGGCACGGTGAACCCCTGATTGCCCACACCGTATGCAATCGCTTCGGCCTGAAAGGCGCGGGCCGCCTTGCTGGACCAATCCAGCCGCTTCCATTCCACGGGATGAAAACGCTGATAACACCCGATCACGACCGGATCGATGCGTAGGTAATTTTGCTCTACATATCGGTCCCGCCATGCTGCGGAATACGTCCCGCAGCCGTATTGATCACCTGCACTGTCGACCCAATGATAGATCATGTGATCGATCGCAAAATTAGTGCACAACTCTTCTATCACGACTTGGAGAACCTCCAGACTGTCAGATTGCTCCAACCTCTCCAACAAAGCTATTACCTGCGCTGTCAGCGTCATTTTGTTCGCCCGCCATGAGTTCTGCTCTTCCGGTGATCTCGGCCAATGCGACGATGGCAGTGTCGTCCAGCTGTTCAGCCAGGACTGGCAGCCCGTTTTCACTCGCAAAGGTCCTGAGATCTTTCAGAACATCCAAAATCCAATCACTCTTCATGGTAGGGTCACCCTCATTTGGTTAACGGTTGGTTAATGCAACTATAGCATGCGTGAAATCTCTTAAGAAATTCACTTATTAGTACTCCCCAGAAACTGCGAGGAGTGCGCAGGCAAGCAACTGACCGGAAAAGATATCCACGAGAAAAGACAAACGCCCGCGAACCATCGGGTGATTCGCGGGCGTGATTCTCGCCTTGAACGCGGTGGTTGGATTACCGTCCGGCTTCCAATGCGTCCTCGAACGTGCGCAGGCCGGTCTTGGGGGCCTGAACCAGCACCGACATGTTGCCGGGCTTGTGTTCGTTGCGCATCATCTTCATGTGCGCGTCGGGCAGATCGCCCCACAAAAAAACTTCGGACATGCACGGATCAAGACGACGCTCCAGCATCAGACGGTTGGCTGCCGACGCTTGCTTGAGGTGTGCAAAGTGGCTGCCCTGCAGACGTTTCTGGTGCATCCACATATAGCGCACGTCGAATGTCAGGTTAAAGCCGCTGGTCCCCGCGCAAATCACCACCATGCCGCCCTTTTTCACCACAAAGGTCGAGACTGGGAACGTCGCTTCGCCGGGATGCTCGAACACCATGTCGACGTTCACGCCCTTGCCGGTGATGTCCCAGATCGCCTTGCCGAACTTTCGCGCCTCTGCAAACCATGTGTTGTATTCCGGCGTGTTGACCGTCGGCAGTTGGCCCCAGCATTTGAAATCCTTGCGGTTCAGCACGCCCTTTGCGCCCAGGTCCATCACGAAATCACGCTTGCTTTCGTCCGAGATCACGCCGATCGCGTTGGCACCGGCCGTATTGATCAGTTGGATCGCATAAGACCCCAGCCCGCCCGAGGCGCCCCAGACCAGAACGTTCTGGCCGGGTTTCAGGTCGTGCGGCTCGTGGCCAAACAGCATCCGGTAGGCAGTGGCCAGCGTCAGCGTGTAGCAGGCACTTTCTTCCCAGGTCAGGTGCTTGGGGCGCGGCATCAACTGCTGGGCCTGCACGCGGGTGAACTGGCTGAAAGAGCCGTCCGGCGTCTCGTATCCCCAGATCCGCTGGCTGGGCGAATACATCGGATCGCCGCCGTTGCACTCTTCGTCGTCGCCGTCGTCCTGGTTGCAGTGGATCACGACCTCGTCGCCGACTTTCCAGCGTTTTACCTTGTCGCCCACCGCCCAGATGATGCCCGAAGCGTCGGAGCCTGCGATATGATAGGGCTGCTTGTGGCCATCGAAGGGGCTGATCGGCTGGCCGAGAGCCGCCCAGACGCCGTTGTAGTTGATGCCTGCGGCCATCACCAGAACCAGCACGTCCTGGCTGTCGAGTTCGGGCACGTCCACGACTTCTTGCAGCATGGCAGTGTCCGGCTCGCCATGACGTTCGCGCCGGATGGCCCACGCGTACATTTGCTTGGGAACATAACCCAACGGAGGCATTTCGCCCACTTCGTAAAGGTCTTTCTCGGGTGCGTCGTAGTGCGCGATGCCAGTGTCCAAAGCCATTTCAGCCTCCTTAACCATAGATGTAACGCCGCAGTGCAGAATCGCGGCTGTTCAGGGTGAAATATTTCTCCGCGCGTAATATTGCAACCACATTTGGGCTTTTTTTGTAATTTTATGACTTTGCGCACGCAGAAATTTAGGATGCAGGCGCAGCATCGTTGTAAAAATGTTCGATCGAATTCGCATAGAACACCAGCACGTCCCGCTCGGTGGGGTTCAGTGCGTACAGATCATCTTTCTTCACGATCAGTCCGCGCAGCAGCATGTGTTCGCAAGCCTTCAGACTGATGGAACTGATCGAATCCTTTGATGCCAGAACATTGGTCTTTGCGGCACCAATTTCCGTTTGCATCGCGTGCTGCAGCGCGTCGTGGTCCATCGGTTCGGACGCGTTCAGCATCACCCGCGACAGAACCGGCACAAAGGACAGCGGCATCTCGCTTTCGATCCGGCGCATCAGATCCTCTCCCAGCGCCTTGACGTCAGGCTTGGGCGCATAGCTGGACAGGGCGACAGGCTGGCCGAAGACAACTGCCGCCTCGCCAAAGCGCAGGCGTTTGCCGAACAGCCGCAGCCAGCCTTTGCGGATGATATAGAACAGGATCACCGAAATCCGTGCGCGGAACCGGCGGTTGCCCTCGTAGTTGGCCGAGATCAGAATACGGTCTTCCAACACACGGTCATAGTTGATCGCCACAGGAACAAAGACCACCTCGCGGTCCGTTTCCTCCCACGCCTCGACCACATAGGACAGCAACCCCAGTTTTGGCGGCATCACCTTTCCCGTCAGCGACAGCCCTCCTTCGGGGAAAATCGCCTGCGTCGCGCCCCCGGCGGTGGCCATTTGTACGTAACGCTGCAACACACCGCGATAGAGCGCACCGCGCGATCTGCGACGGATAAAGTAGGCTCCCATCGATTTGATCAGCACGCTCAGCGGCCAGACGCGTGCCCATTCGCCCACGGCATAAGACAGCGCCGATGCGCGCGCCGCCAGATATGTGACCAGCACGTAATCCATGTTTGATCGGTGGTTCATCACAAAGATCACGGTGGCGTCGGGCGCTACGTTCTTCAACGCGGTTTCGTTCAACAGACCCGTGCGCACATCATATATGGTATTGGCCAAGAACCGCGCCACCCGGATACCAAAGCCGAAATAGGCGATGGCGGAAAAGCTGGGCACGATCTCGCGGGCATAGCGTTTGGCCTGCTCAAACGCGACGTTCTCGGGCACACCTTCCTTGCGGGCATGTTCAACGATGGCTTGGGTCACCTTCGGATCATAGACCAGCCGCTGGATCATATCGTGCCTGCGCGCCAGCTTGAACGGCTCGATCGGCCGGGTCAGGCGGGTGTTCAGCCGCGCCACGGCCTTTTCAAACCGCCGCCGGAAAAACCATCGTACCGATGGCAGCAAAAAATGGCTCAGGGCCGTGACCGTCGCAAACAACACGATCACGATGAACAGCCACAGAGGAAGTTGTATGGTTTGCGTCATGCAGCCACCCTTGCAGGCGGACAGGGCCGAGGACAATAACGAACTGTTTCACGCAATGCATTCAGACACGCTTGACGCTTTGCCTTCGGCCGATTGCCTCAAAATGCATTTACGCCGCAACGCAGCGAATTGACACTACCCAAAAGTTTCATATAGCAAGGTCACAACGCAATAATGTTGCCCACGCAACTTACAAGCAGATTCATGAGGCCCTTCGATGACACAAAAAGATCGCCCCTGGCTTATCCGTACTTACGCCGGCCACTCGACCGCAAAGGCGTCGAATGCGCTATACAGATCAAATCTGGAAAAGGGTCAGACCGGCCTGTCCGTCGCTTTTGATCTGCCCACACAGACCGGCTACGACAGCGATCACATTCTGGCGCGCGGCGAAGTCGGCAAAGTTGGCGTGCCCGTGGCACACTTGGGCGACATGCGCGCGCTGTTTCAGGACATTCCGCTTGAGCAGATGAACACCTCGATGACCATCAATGCAACAGCGCCGTGGCTTCTGGCGCTTTATATCGCGGTCGCCGAGGAACAGGGCGCGGATGTCTCTGGTCTGCAAGGCACCGTGCAAAACGATCTGATCAAGGAATATCTCAGCCGCGGTACATATATTTGCCCCCCTGCCCCTTCATTGAAGATGATCGCGGACGTGGCCGAGTATTGCTACAAGAACGTGCCGAAATGGAATCCGATGAACGTCTGTTCCTATCACCTGCAAGAAGCGGGTGCGACACCAGAGCAGGAATTGGCATTTGCATTGGCAACCGCAACCGCTGTTCTGGACGCATTGAAACCCCGCGTCCCCGCAGAAGACTTTCCCGTATTGGTTGGGCGTATCTCGTTTTTCGTAAACGCCGGCATCCGTTTTGTGACCGAAATGTGCAAAATGCGCGCCTTCGTTGATTTATGGGACGAAATATGCGCGACACGTTATGGCGTGGAAGATGCTAAATACCGTCGTTTCCGGTACGGTGTTCAGGTCAATTCTCTGGGTCTGACCGAGCAGCAACCCGAAAACAACGTCTACCGTATTCTGATCGAAATGCTGGCCGTCACACTTTCCAAAAAGGCGCGCGCGCGCGCCGTGCAATTGCCAGCCTGGAACGAAGCGCTTGGCCTGCCGCGCCCCTGGGATCAGCAATGGTCCATGAGAATGCAGCAAATTCTGGCCTTTGAAACCGACCTTCTGGAATTTGACGATCTGTTCGAAGGCAATCCGGCAGTCGACGCCAAAGTGGAGGAATTGAAAGCAGGCGCGCGGGCCGAACTGGCCAACCTCGACGGGATGGGCGGCGCAATCGACGCTATCGACTATATGAAAGCCCAATTGGTGCAATCAAACTCGGACCGCCTCAGCCGTATCGAAGCAGGCGAAACCGTCGTCGTCGGGGTGAACAGATACACCAACACCGAACCATCGCCGCTGATGACCGAAGATGGCGGCATCATGACAGTGGACCCTGCCACCGAGGCCGAGCAGATCAACCGCCTTGAGGAATGGCGCACCACACGCGATCAGGCCGCCGTAGACGCTGCATTGGCCGCTCTGCGTGCCGCGGCAGATGCGGGCGAGAACGTCATGCCCGCGTCAATCACAGCGGCGCGCGCGGGCGTGACCACCGGTGAGTGGGCCGCGCAAATGCGCAGTGTGTATGGCGAGTATCGCGGGCCGACAGGCGTGTCAGCCTCGATGTCGAACAAGACCGAAGGCCTGGAGGATCTGCGCAGCGCGGTTGACGCCGTCAGCGACAAGTTGGGGCGCCGCCTTAAGTTTCTGGTCGGCAAGCCGGGCCTGGACGGTCATTCCAACGGGGCTGAACAGATCGCCGTGCGCGCCCGTGATTGCGGCATGGACATCACCTATGACGGCATCCGCCTGACCCCGGAAGAGATCGTTCGCGCCGCACTTGAGCAAGAGGCCCATGTGGTCGGACTGTCGATATTGTCGGGCAGCCACGTGCCACTGGTCGAAGATCTGATGGACAGAATGCGCGACGCTGGCCTGGGCCATGTGCCGGTAATTGTTGGCGGTATCATTCCGGATGAAGATGCAAAACGGCTTAAGGGTTTCGGCGTCGCACGGGTTTATACGCCAAAGGACTTTGAGTTGAATACGATCATGAAAGACATCGTGACCCTCGTCGATCCCAAAGCGGTTGCAGCCGAATAGGCTGCGCGTTTCCATTATTGCGAGAAAAAACAAGGTATTTTGCCAGATAGGCAAATTACTTTGCTATTTTGTGCCACTTGAAACAAAACAGTATCTTGCTAATTTATATTAGATAGGTAATGCAATTCGCCTATCCTTATGAAAGGCACCTGAATGAACATTGATCTTAAAACCATGTCGCACAAAGAGCTGGAAAAGCTTCTTGTTGATGTGAAAGCGGCAATCAAGAATGCACAGACCCGCGACCGTCGCGACGCGCGCAAAGCCGCTGAAAAAGCAGCTGCCGAGTATGGTTTCTCTCTGGACGAATTGTCCGGCGGTGCCAGTTCGAAAAACTCCGGAAAAGCAAAAAACCCATCCGAGCCAAAATTTGCCAACCCCGAAAACCCGATGCAGACCTGGACCGGAAAAGGCCGTCAGCCAAAATGGTATGTCGAAGCAATTTCCGCAGGCAAAACACCGGACGATCTGGAAATCTGATCCAGACTGAACGTCATTGATCAGACGGCCAAAACATCGCTTTGTGCCGTCTCATCCCAACTTCACGGCTTCCCCATGCGGGGTGGCTGTCGGCAGAACTTTACGTCAGCTTGGGTCCAACCCCGCGATCGCGACTTGTTCTCTTGCCCCACCGTCTTCATGAATGCAGTCTGACCCAGACATCATCAGGAGACCGCCATGACCGTCCACATCGGGGCCAAACCCGGCCAGATTGCTGAAACCGTGCTGATGCCCGGCGACCCTTACCGCGCCAAGTGGGCCGCAGAGACGTTTCTGGATGGTGCCGAACTGGTCAACGAAGTGCGCGGGATGCTGGGCTTTACCGGCACCTGGAAAGGCAACCGCGTCACGATCCAGGGGTCGGGCATGGGAATGCCGTCGCTGTCGATCTACGCCAACGAATTGATAAGTGAATATGACGTGCAGACGCTGATCCGCATCGGATCGTGTGGCGGTATGCAGCCGCATGTGGGCATCCGCGATGTCATTGTGGCGATGACCGCCAGCACCATCACCTCGCCTTCCTCGGGTATTTTCCGCGAAATGAATTACGCCCCCTGCGCCGACTACGGTCTGCTTGCCGCAGCGGTCAAAGCCGCCGAAGCGCGCGGGACCAAGACGCATGTGGGCGGGATCTATTCGTCGGACGTGTTCTATGCTGAACGGCCCGATCTGGATGAACAGATGGTGCGCCACGGCATTCTGGGCGTCGAGATGGAAGCGGCAGAGCTTTATACGCTGGCCGCGCGTCACAAACGCCGCGCGCTTGCGGTTCTGACGGTCAGCGACCATTTGCAGACCGGCGAGGCTTTGCCTTCTGAGGACCGTGAAAAGAGCTTTGGCGACATGGTGGAAATCGCGCTGGAAGCGGCTTTCGCCTGAAATGTCTAGCGCCCGTGCGTGCGGTCATAGCCGTTGGGCGCGCGCGCTTCCCATCCCTTCAGGGCGTCCTGTCGCGGCTTGAAAACCTCGACCAGCAGCGGATGACATGCGGCGACGTCGCTGGAATGCACCACCGAACAATCGCCGCCCGGACAGGCGCTGAGAGCGCCCAACAGGTCGATTTCCGCAAAAAAGTCGATGTGATCGCCAGGGCGCACCGGGCTCGCCTTCATGAAGTACTGGCCGGTGTCGCGGGTGAATCCGGTGCACATGAAGACATTCAGCACATCATGTACATAAACTTCGGCATCCTGTACCGAAACGCCCAGATGGTCGGCCAGGGCGCGGCTCAGGTTGGAATGGCAGCAGTGATGATACTGCCCGCCCGCCAGCAGGTTGTGGGTATATGGATCGCAGCGGGTGCCGATCACGTCATGGACCGATCCGCCAAAGCTGTCGATGCCGTACCAGTCCAGCGTGTCGCAGATCACCGTCGCCATCGGGCGCATGGCCGGAAAGCTCGACCACATGCGGTCGCCTGTCGTGATATGGGTGCCGTGCAGCGCGCGGGTCTTGCCGGAATAGAACCGCTCGGACAGATCGCTTGCGTTCCACAGGTTCAGATCGCCGACCTGCGGCCCTTCGACGGATGAAATACGAAAAATATGGCCTGCAGGCACGGCAAATGTAGCCGCATCACGGGGCGGCACGATGATTTCGTCGACCTTGGCCATGCCCTCGCGCGCCGCCGCGTAAAGCGCCATGTCCGGCTGTGGCAAGGTCTCGACTGGATAGCAGATCACCGGCGCAATAGCGCGGCGGGCGTCGGCGTCGTCTGGGGGATTGGGCATGTGGACCTCAAGACAGAGGGCGGGCGGCACGCCCCGCAAAGGGCGCACCGCGCAGGGATCAAACCGAGCGTTCGACCATCATCTTTTTGATATTCGCAATCGCTGACGCAGGGTTCAGCCCCTTGGGGCAGGTCTTTGCGCAGTTCATGATGGTGTGACAGCGATAGAGCTTGAAGGGGTCCTCAAGGTCATCCAGACGCTCGCCCGTTGCCTCGTCGCGGCTGTCGATGATCCACCGATAGGCATGCAGCAATGCGGCTGGCCCGAGGTAGCGATCGCCGTTCCACCAGTAGCTGGGGCAAGCCGTCGAGCAGCAGGCGCACATCACACATTCGTACAGGCCGTCCAGCTTTTCGCGATCCTCGACCGACTGCTTCCACTCTTTCGCGGGTCGGTTGGTCTTGGTTTCCAGCCACGGCATGACCGATGCGTGCTGGGCGTAGAAGTGGGTCAGATCGGGGATCAGATCCTTGACCACCGGCATGTGGGGCAGCGGATAGATCTTCACGTCGCCCTTTACCTCGTCCATGCCGTAGATGCAGGCCAGCGTGTTGATGCCGTCGATGTTCATCGCGCACGACCCGCATATGCCTTCGCGGCACGAGCGGCGGAAGGTCAGCGTCGGGTCGATCTCGTTCTTGATCTTGATCAGAGCGTCCAGGATCATCGGGCCGCAGGCGTCCAGATCGATCCAGTAGGTGTCTACCTGCGGGTTTTTCCCGTCATCGGGGTTCCAGCGGTAAATCTGGAACTTGCGCAGGTTGGTGGCACCTTCGGGCTTGGGCCATGTCTTACCGGTCTTGATCCGGCTGTTCTTGGGAAGCGTCAGTTGAACCATCTGGTGTCTCCTTTACGCGGTCAGGGCTGTAAGGCCCGCCTTGGTGATGCATGATTGGGTTTCTGGCCGTTCGAGGACACCTCGGATCAGCACAGCGGTTGTTTCACGAACGCCGATCACGGCGTCCTTGGCGAATTCACCGATTTCACGGGCCGATGCATTGTCGATGATGCAATCGGAAAAGGGGGTCACGGCGGCCTTGGGCACCATCGGAAAGCGGGTCACGAGGGTTTCGGCCACTGCTGCCTTGGCCGAGGTACGCGCCACACCGTCCACCGCCTGGGTGGTTTCTGCGCAGGCGCTCAGGCCCACCAGCGACAGGATCAATAGCGCCCTCATGCGTCCCACCGCGTGAACATCACGTCCATGTGGCGCGGTTGCGCGCGTTTGCCTGGGCCATCAGCGACGGCCAGAATGTCGCGCAGCTCCAGCCCAGCATCCGCCAGCAGCGCAATCGCAGCCGAAGGGGGGGCGGTTTGGGTGAACCGTTCGGTCACGCTTAGCTCCAATATCACAAATTCGCAGCGTTTCAGTGTCTCAGATCCGCCTGCCAGAACGGCAGTCTCGAACCCTTCGGTGTCGACCTTCAGCCCTACGCGGCCCTCATATGCAGCCGCCACATCGTCCAGCCGTTTGACCGGAACGTCGTAGGTGTCGACCTTGTTGAAGGTGCCGGCCAGATTGTCCGTCCGCTCCATCAACGAGGCCATCGCGCCGCCCTTGCCGGGTTTGGTTTCCGGCACGTTTAGCGTGGCGGTGCCAGCTTCGGCCCCCAAGGCAACGGCGTGAAAGTCGAAAGTATCCAGTTGCCCCGAGGCGCGCACCGTTTCGCCGCAATCGGGCTGCGGGTCGATCAGCACAAAGCGCGCATCGGGAAAGGATTTGTACAGCCACGGCGTGCCGTCATGCACCCCGACATCAAACACGACGTCGGGGGTGAATCCGTATCCTTTCAGATAGAACGCACGCGTCTTGATGGGATGGACTGCCAACCCTTCGGACTTGAGCGTGCGCCGGATTTCACCAAGCATGGTTCAGAACGTCCGCTTTTTCGGCGCGATCTTCGTAGGGTCGATGCCGCCATCGTTGTGGCTGGTCAGAGGCTGCTGGTGCACGCCACGATAGCCCAGAGAGGCCGCGTTGCCCTTGAACCAGACAAGGCTGTGCTTGCGCCAGTTCTCGTCATCGCGCTCTGGGTAATCCTCGTGGGCATGGGCGCCACGGCTTTCCTTGCGCGCTGCCGCTGCGGTGATTGTCGCCACCGCGTTGGGAAGCAGGTTGGCCAGCTCCAGCGTCTCCATCAGATCCGAGTTCCACACAAGACTGCGGTCGGTAACCTGAATGTCGGCCAATTTGCCCGAGATCTCGTCCATCGCGACCTTGCCCGCCTGCAACGTCTTGTCTTCACGGAAGACAGCGGCGTCTTTTTGCATGGTCTGTTGCATTTCCATGCGCAGATCGGCGGTGGGCGTGTGGCCCTTGGCGTAGCGGGTGTTGTCGAACCGGTCGAGAGCGGCCTGCACCGACGCGGGGTTGGGCGTGGGCACGGCGCTGTCGCGGTCCACGATCTTGCCTGCGCGGATGGCTGCGGCACGGCCAAAGACCACAAGGTCGATGAGCGAGTTCGAGCCGAGGCGGTTGGCCCCGTGCACCGATGCGCAACCGGCTTCGCCCACGGCCATCAAACCGGGAGCGACGCGATCGGGCTGGTCATCGGTGGGTGCCAGCACCTCGCCCCAATAGTTCGTGGGGATACCGCCCATGTTATAGTGCACGGTCGGGATGACCGGGATCGGTTCCTTGTTCAGGTTCACACCTGCGAACACGCGCGCACTTTCCGAGATACCCGGCAGACGCAGTTTCAGCGTCTCGGGCGGCAGGTGCGACAGGTTCAGGTGGATGTGGTCGCCATCCTTGCCGACGCCGCGGCCTTCACGGATTTCCATCGTCATGCAGCGGCTGACATAGTCGCGGGGCGCGAGATCCTTGTACTGGGGCGCATAGCGCTCCATGAACCGCTCGCCTTCGGAGTTGGTCAGATAGCCGCCCTCGCCGCGCGCGCCTTCGGTGATCAGACAGCCCGCGCCGTATATGCCGGTGGGGTGGAATTGTACGAATTCCATGTCCTGCAGAGGCAGGCCCGCACGTGCGGTCATCCCGCCACCGTCGCCGGTGCAGGTGTGCGCGCTGGTCGCGCTGAAATACGCACGGCCATAGCCGCCGGTCGCCAGAACCACCATTTTCGAGCTGAACAGGTGCAGCGTTCCGTCATCCAGTTTCCAGCACAGCACGCCCTGACAGGTGCCGTCGTCGGACATGATCAGGTCGATGGCGAAATATTCGATGAAGAACTCGGCTTTTTCCTTCAGCGACTGACCGTACAGAGTGTGCAGGATCGCGTGGCCCGTCCGGTCGGCGGCAGCGCATGTGCGTTGAACGGCAGGGCCTTCGCCAAACTCGGTGGTGTGACCACCAAAGGGACGCTGGTAGATCTTGCCCTCGTCGGTGCGCGAGAACGGCACGCCGTAGTGCTCAAGCTCGTAGACCGCCTTGGGCGCTTCGCGGGCGAGATATTCCATCGCGTCCGTATCACCCAGCCAGTCAGACCCTTTTACGGTGTCGTACATGTGCCATTGCCAATTGTCGGGGCCCATGTTGGACAGCGACGCAGCGATGCCGCCCTGTGCGGCAACGGTGTGCGAGCGTGTCGGGAACACCTTGGTGACGCAAGCGGTGCGCAGGCCCTGTTCGGCCATGCCCAGCGTCGCACGCAGACCGGCACCACCGGCCCCCACCACGACCACGTCGTATTCGTGTGTTTCATATTCATATGCAGCCATTGAAATGTCTCCTCTGACCGGCGATTAAAGTGCGATACTGGCGATGGCGAAAATGCCTGTCGCGGCGATGGCGTAGCTCACGCAGATCATCACCACGATCGAGATCTTTTCGGCTGCACCATGAACATAGTCTTCGATCAGCACCTGAACACCGTCCTTGAAGTGCTTCATCGTCACGGCAAAAGTCAGCGCTGCGACGATGGCCGGGAAAGGCTGGCTGAAATAGGCCAGCACCTCGAGGTGCGGCTTGCCCAGCATCGGGCCAAAGGTGAAGACGAACAGCGGGATCAGGATCAGCAACCCGAAGGAGCTGACCTTCATCGCCCAGAAGTGGGCAGTGCCGGATTTGGCCGACCCCATGCCCACGGCGCGCTTGCGGTCTGTAAGATAACGCATCGGTGGCTCCCTTAAATGATGATGACGGTGAGGATGGTCAGCACGACCGATCCACCGATGACGGCCCAACCGAGTTTTTCGGCGGTTTCGATCTCAAGCCCGATGCCACTGTCCCAGATCAGGTGCCGCACACCGGCCAGCGTGTGATACCACAGACCCCACAGCGACAGTGTCATCACCAGATCACCGAACCAGCTTGTCAGGAAGCCGTCGGCGGTTGCGAAGGCTTCGGGCGAGGTCGCGGCGGCGATGAACCACCATGTGATCAGAAAGGCGGTGACCAGCAGCGCGTTGCCTGTGATCCGTGTGAGGATCGACGACATCGACGTCAGCTGCGGGCGGTAGATGGACAAATGTGGTGAGAGCGGGCGGTTGCCCCGGTTCACGTCGGCCATGACGACTCCTTTGGCTTGGTGCTTGTACACTTACTAAACCGTTTTGCGGTACTGTCACGTAGATGCGCAGCATTGTTACCACTAACAGGCGTGGTTTTTTGGCGCATGGGGACGAATTTGCACCTTTGTGATCACAGCATATTGCACTGTGATCACAAACCTAAACATGACTGTTTTGATAGGGATTAACCCGAACTCCGTCACGTCTTTAAAGCGGAACCAGCGCCCAGTAGTCCAGATCCAGCAGAACGTCAGGCAGATACTTGCCGTCTTCACCGCGCAGTTTGAACGGATCACCGCCCTTGGTCGCCACAAGCCGCAGCCGCAGCGCACCGACGCCAGGGGCACTTGTCTCGGCCTTGTCCAGCACTTCGGACCACGCGCGAATCGTGTCGCCCGACAGGCAAGGATTGGCATGTGCCCCGCCGTTCAGTCCCACGACCATCTGCGCATTGGCCAGCCCATTGAACGAAAGCGCCCGCGCCATTGAAATCACATGACCACCATAGATCAGACGGCTGCCATCGGGCCGTGCGGATGTGTCAAAATGTACCTTGGCCGTATTCTGCCAAAGCCGCGTGGCCATCATGTGTTCGGCCTCTTCCACCGTCACACCATCGACGTGGTCAATCTGTTCGCCGACCTCGTAATCGCCCCACCGGTGCGGCTCGCCTGCCAGCGTGAAATCGTAACTGGTAAAATCCAGCCCCGCGGGGATGACCAGCGTGCTGGGGTCCACCACCTTCGACAACTCCGGTACAACGGTTTCGGGCGCAGGCGCTTCCACGTCGGCCTTGCGCACCATGACCCAGCGCACATACTCCAGCACTTCCGCGTCGTGCTGGTTCAGCCCCGTGGTGCGCACATAGACCACGCCGGTCTTGCCGTTCGAGTTCTGCTTGAGCCCGATCACCTCGGAGCGCGCGCGCAGGGTATCGCCGGGCCAGACCGGCAGCTTCCAGCGCCCTTCGGCGTAGCCAAGGTTGGCAACCGCGTTCAACGACACGTCCGGCACAGTTTTGCCAAAGACGATGTGAAAGGCGATCATATCATCCAGCGGTGAATAGGGTAGACCACTGGCCTGCGCGAACTGATCCGACGAATACAGCGCATGACGCGCTGGATAGAGCATGTGATAGAGCGCGCGTTCGCCCATCTTGACGGTGCGCGGCACCGCGTGGTCGATCACCTGACCCAAAGTATAGTCTTCGAAGAAGCGGCCCGGATTGGTCTTCATTACTGCGCCCCCAGCTTTGTATCGGGCGTGTAGGTGCCGGGGGCCTCTTTCACGACGGCCTGACCGCAGCGCATGACACCTGCAGCGTGATCCCATGTCTGGGTCGGGCTGCCGTGCAGATCCCAGCCCTTGTTCAACGCATCCGTCACCTTGTGACAGAATGCCGACGTGTCCTCTTCGGACAGAAAGCGATATAGTTTCATTGTGTTGCCCCTATCCGAACGGGTTATAGCCCAGCCATGCGTGGATCGCGCCGACCACCGCCAACAGCACCAGCGACGCCACGACGAACATTGCATCCTTGGCGATGCTGCCCTTCGCCGGAGGTGTCCAGTTCGGCACGGTCCGGTTGATCACGACCATCTCGGCCAGCGCCCAGACCAGCAATCCGCCGAACAGGATGAAGGACGGCACATCGCCGTTGACCAGCAGGTGCGCTGCGGCCCAAAGCGAGAAACCCGTCAGCATTGGATGGCGCATCTTGTAAAAGATCGCGCCCTTTTTCGGGCCGGGAGTGACGAAATAAAACGCAGCAACCATCAGCAGGTTGTTGATGCCAGTTGTGGCGGGATGACGCCCCCAGAAGAACGCGCCCTCGGCGGCCCGATACCCGATGGTCATCAGAACGATCGAGACGACCACCGCGACAGCGACCGCACCCCGCCCGGCATTGCCCATCGCTGCGCGCGGCGCAGGCATGGCACGTTTGAAAAAGTGGGCGGCAGCCCACAGCAGAACTCCCAAGATCAGAAGCGCCATATCATTTATCCTTTGCCATCGCGGCAATGGCCTCGGCCTGCGCGATCAGTTTGCGTGCGGTATCCACGTGCAGATTTTCGACGATCTTGCCGTCCACCACAGCAACACCCTGCCCCGTTGCTTCGACTTCGTCAAAGGCAGCAATCTGACGGCGGGCGGTGTCGATCTCGGTTTCCGAGGGCGAAAAGGCAATGTTGGTCACAGTGACCTGCGCAGGGTGGATCAGAGTCTTGCCGTCGAAGCCCATGTCACGGCCCTGTTCGCATTCCACAGCCAGCCCTTCGTCGTCCTTGAACGCATTATAGACGCCGTCGACGATGGCCAGCCCGTGCGCCTTGGCGGCCAGCAGGCACAGGCCCAGACCGGCCTGCAGCGGCAGCCGGTCGGCGCGGGCGCGGGTGTTCAGTTCCTTGGCCAGATCGTTGGTGCCCATCACCAGCCCCTGCAACTTGGGGTGCGCGGAGATGGCTGCGGCGTTCAACATGCCCGCAGATGTCTCCATCATCGCCCACAGCGGCGCATCGCCGGTGATCGCGGCCAGCGCGTCCAGATCGGCGGGGCTGGACACCTTGGGCAGCAAGATCGCATCGGCGCCCATCTCGGCTGCGGCGCGCGCATCATCTTCGCCCCAGTCGGTATCAAACGCGTTGATGCGGATAATCTTCATCCGTGCGCCATAACCGCCCTGGGCCAGCGCATCGGCCAGAATGCCGCGCGCGCTGACTTTTTCTTCGGTGGTGACGGCGTCTTCGAGGTCGAAAATGATCGCGTCTACGGGCAACCCGCGGGCCTTGTCCAGCGCACGGGGTTTGGACGCTGGGATATAGAGAACGGAGCGCAACGGACGGTCGAGAGCCATAAGCCTGCCTTTCGGGTCGGGTAATATTGTTGCGCGCAAGGGGGCATTATTTTGCGAAAGGTTCAAGAGGAAACGCGCCGCAATGCAGCAAGTCTCAAATTTTCCACAGCTGCGTACGTGTCGTTAACCCTAATTTACCCTTCTGGATGCAAGCTCATCTGGTCCGACATTGCCGAAAGGACCGTTACGGCAAGGCCGCCGAACCTTTGCGGGCCAAACCTCTGCGGAAGGAATTTCGAGACGACACATGAAACATGAACCGGGGCCGCCCGGTCATCGCCGGGCAACCAGAACAGGCCAGATGACTGCGGGTGACGCCTTTTTGACCAAAGGCTGAACAACATGACAAGCAAAAGAAATTTTCTGCATCTTGCCGCGCTGACGGTGGCGGCCGTGATCTATCTCACCGCAGCGGGGCATGTGGCGGCCCAAACCAGCGCCCGAAACTGCGGCCCGCGCGACCTTGTGGTCGACCGTCTGGCCGCGAGCTATGGCGAAACCCGCCAGTCAATGGGGCTGGGGACGGGCAATCAGGTAATCGAGGTTTTCGCTTCGTCCGAGACAGGCACCTGGACCATCACCGTGACAAATCCGGCGGGCGTGACCTGCCTTGTGGCCTCGGGTCAGGCCTTCGAAGAACTGGCCGAGGCATTACCGAAGCCGGGCAACGACGCCTGAGCCCGCGCGATACACTTTAAATGGCGGCCCTCGTGGCCGCCTTTTTCACAGGTTCAGGTTTCGCGGGGTCAAGTCAAACCGTCCCAGATCAACTTGGTGCCGGTCACAACCAGCAAGAGGTAAGTCAGCGCAAAGAACGCACGTTCCGGAACCAGCCTGTGCGCCTTTACCCCCAGCCACGCGCCTGCCAGCGCAAAGGGTGCCAGCGCCAGATTGGCCAGCCCGGTTTCAACCGTGAACATCCCCAGAAACGCGTAGGGGATGAACTTGGCGACATTGATCACCCAGAACAGCAGCACCGTGCAGGCCTGATACTCGGTCTTGGTCAAACCGCGCGACAACAGATAGACCGCCGCAGGGGGTCCGCCCGCGTGGCTGACAAAGCTGGTAAATCCCGCAACCAGACCGGCGACGGCCCCCGCGCCCTGCCCCAACGGGCTTGAAGCGGCCCTGATCCAGCCCTGCGCCCTGCCTACCTGCCAGCCGACAAAACCCAGTGAAATCGCGCCGATCATCACGCGCAACACGTCGGCATTCGCCACTTGGTACAGCGTCGCCCCCAGCACCACACCGGGCAGCGCCCCAAGGATCAGCAGCCGCGTCTCGGGCCAGCGCCATTTGCGCCAATAGGGCCGCAGCGCTGCCGCGTCGATCAGCATCAGCATCGGCAACATCACCCCCAGCGCCAGCCCCGGTTCGACCACCAATGCTAGAATCGACGCCCCCGCAAAGGCCGCACCCGAGCCGAAACCGCCCTTGGAAACGCCCGCGAACAGCACTGCGGGGCCAGCGACAGCGAAGAAAGCCAAGTCCAGTTCCAGCACGTTAACTCCTTGGAAACCTTTGCATTGCACAAAACGTTAGCGCTTAACATCGGACACCGCCAGCGGCATCCCACAGCCATGCCGCGCCGCAGCAGCCTTGCACGCGACGCGGATAAGGACTAGGCAAACCGCAAATTCACAGCAACCCTGGAGACTACTCATGGCCAGACCCAAGATTGCGCTGATCGGCGCAGGTCAAATCGGCGGGACGCTCGCGCATCTCGCAGCCATCAAGGAATTGGGCGACATCGTCCTGTTCGACATTTCCGAAGGTACGCCCGAAGGCAAGGCACTGGACATCGCAGAATCCGGCCCCTCCGAAGGCTTCGACGCCAAAATGAGCGGCACCCAGTCCTATGAGGACATCGCAGGCGCAGACGTCTGCATCGTCACCGCCGGTGTGCCCCGCAAACCGGGCATGAGCCGCGATGACCTGCTGGGCATCAACCTCAAGGTCATGAAATCCGTGGGTGAAGGCATCCGCGATCACGCGCCGAATGCGTTCGTGATCTGCATCACCAACCCGCTGGACGCGATGGTCTGGGCGCTGCGCGAATTCTCCGGCCTGCCCCACGAAAAAGTCTGCGGCATGGCCGGTGTTCTGGACAGCGCACGCTTCCGTCACTTCCTGGCCGAAGAATTCCAGGTGTCGATGCGCGACGTCACGGCGTTTGTGCTGGGCGGCCACGGTGACACGATGGTCCCGCTGACGCGTTATTCGACAGTTGCGGGTATTCCGCTGCCCGACATGATTAAGATGGGCTGGACCACGCAGGAAAAACTGGACGCTATCGTTCAGCGCACCCGTGATGGCGGCGCCGAGATCGTCGGCCTGCTGAAAACCGGATCGGCTTTCTATGCGCCTGCGACATCTGCCATCGAAATGGCCGAGGCGTTCCTGAAGGACCAAAAACGCGTGCTGCCCTGTGCGGCATACGTTGACGGCGCTCTGGGCCTTAAAGGCATGTATGTGGGCGTGCCCACCGTGATCGGCGCAGGCGGCGTTGAAAAAGTGCTCGACATCAAGATGACCAAAGACGAACAGGCCATGTTCGACAGCTCGGTTTCGGCTGTTCAAGGTCTGGTCGACGCGTGCAAGGGCATCGACAGCTCGCTGGCATAAACCAAAACTTGTCACCACGATCAAAGCCGGGCACCTCAGACGTGTCCGGCTTTTTCATTGGGCTTTCGTCGGCAGCGAAGTGGCACAACGCCGCCTTCGCCCGCAAACCAACAAAGCGCCCCGCAAGCGCGCCTCCGAGGGAATCTGGCGAGGGAATCCAGTTGTGCGCCCTACAAACACTCATAATTGCTTTCTCCAACATATTTGTGATCACAGGAAAAATCGTGTGATCACAAATACGCGAATTAATGCGCAAAACCCCGCTTGCAGCAATTTTGCAGTTTACGCTGTCTTCATGCATGGTCGTATAGAGCCAAATAAACCGCAGCTAATCAGGACCGCTTTGTCATGAACATCCACGAATATCAGGCCAAGGCCTTGCTTCGCTCTTACGGTGCCCCCGTTTCAGACGGGCGCATTGTGCTGAAAGCCGAAGACGCCAAAAACGCAGCCGCCGAAATGGACGGCCCACTGTGGGTGGTCAAAGCGCAGATCCACGCAGGTGGACGCGGCAAGGGTCACTTCAAAGAAGCCGACGCCGGTGAAAAAGGCGGCGTGCGCCTGACCAAATCGGTCGAAGAGGCCGCCGAGGAAACCAAGAAGATGCTGGGCCGCACTCTGGTCACGCACCAGACCGGCCCCGCAGGCAAACAGGTCAACCGCGTCTACATCGAAGACGGCTCGGGCATCGAAACCGAACTGTACCTGGCCCTGCTGGTCGACCGCCAAACCAGCCGCGTCAGCTTTGTCTGCTCGACCGAGGGCGGCATGGACATCGAAGAGGTCGCCGCCTCGACACCGGAAAAAATCCTGAGCTTCTCGGTCGATCCGGCCACAGGCTATCAGGCGTTCCACGGCCGCCGCATCGCTTTCACCCTCGATCTCGAAGGCAAGCAGGTCAAACAGTGCGTCGGCCTGATGGCACTGCTGTACAAAGCCTTCATTGAAAAAGACATGGAGATGCTGGAGATCAACCCGCTGATCGTTACCGACAGCGGCGACCTCAAGGTGCTGGATGCCAAGGTCAGCTTTGACGGCAACGCGATGTACCGCCACGGCGACATCAGCGAATTGCGCGACGAAACCGAGGAAGACTCCAAGGAGCTTGCCGCGTCGAAATACGACCTGAACTATATCGCGCTCGACGGCGAAATCGGCTGCATGGTCAACGGTGCGGGTCTGGCGATGGCCACGATGGACATCATCAAACTCTACGGTGCCGAGCCTGCCAACTTCCTCGACGTGGGCGGCGGTGCGACCAAGGAAAAAGTGACCGAGGCGTTCAAGATCATCACCTCGGACCCGCAGGTCAAAGGCATCCTCGTGAACATCTTTGGTGGCATCATGCGCTGCGATGTCATCGCCGAGGGCGTGATCGCCGCAGTGAAAGAGGTTGGTCTCAAAGTGCCGCTGGTCGTGCGTCTGGAAGGAACCAATGTCGAGAAAGGCAAGGAAATCATCCGCAATTCCGGCCTTGATGTGATCGCCGCCGATGATCTCAAGGACGGCGCACAGAAGATCGTGAAAGCGGTCAAGGGTTAAGACAACATGGTGGCCCGCCCTGCAGAAACTTTGGTCAGCGATATGCTGGTGGTAAGGTGCAAAGCACTTTCAAAACCGTCTTTTTCAATGAAGTCGGATGCCAAAGGTCTGCCACGGGCCACCACATCGGACCCGGCACATGGGAAATCTGTCTAGATACAATGGAGAAAGCGGCAACATATCGCCCCTGCCCCCTGTGTGACAGCGAAGACCACGCGACACAGCAGGCCTTCGCACCCGCACCTTCCGGCGGGCGCTGCGGTCAGCTCGACCGGTGCAACCTGCATGCAAACGACAGCATCTTCGGCGTATTGCGCAAGGTGACGGCATGATGCGCGGGGCCCTTGCGTTTGCAATGACGGCGGGCACGGCCAGCATTGCCGTGGCCGAGGTGCCCTTGGCGGTACAGGCGTTCAACGCCTACTGCTTTCAGGCAGGCCAGACCGAAGCGCAGGCGCGCACCAATATGCAAGCGTTGGCTGGGACACCTTTGCCGTTTGATCTGACATTCTGGGATGCCACCTTGGAAGATGCACCCGCTGATGTGCCATATGGCGTCGAGCGGCGCTGCGAAGTGGCGTGGAACGGCAACCAGCCGCAGACAGCAATCGACGCGCTGCGCATCCAGATGGCAACGCCGCCGGTCTTTGGCTCTGAAACTGTGCTGCCGGACACCCATCGCCCACTGTCCGGCACCGCGCTCATCGAAGGGCGCGCCTTGCTCAACGGGCGCGTGGCAGTGGTGCATGTCGGGACCCGTGAAGGCACTGAAGGCATCCGCACCTTCATGGCCGTCGACCGGTTGCCGACGTCGCTCGCACCGGGGGACAGCTGATGGCCGCGTCGTGCACACACATCCGAACGACCACGGGGGACCACTTTAATGTCGCCCTTGTCGCCAAACTTTATCATTGGGAGCTGGCCGAACACGGCGATCAGGCACCCATTTTCGAAACATCGCAAACAACCGACAGATCGTAAGCAAGGAAACCAAACATGGCCGTTCTTATCGACGAAAACACCAAAGTCATCTGCCAGGGCCTGACCGGCTCGCAGGGGACATTCCACACCGAACAGGCCATCGCCTACGGGACAAAGATGGTCGGCGGCGTGACACCGGGCAAAGGCGGGCAGACCCATCTGGACCTGCCGGTCTACAACTCTGTGCACGAGGCGATGCACATGACCGAAGCCAACGCGTCGGTGATCTACGTGCCGCCCCCCTTCGCCGCAGATTCGATCCTCGAAGCGATCGATGCGGAAATGCCGCTGATCGTGTGCATCACCGAAGGCATTCCGGTTCTGGACATGATGCGCGTCGCGCGTGCGCTGCAAGGCTCGAAGTCGCGCCTGATCGGCCCCAACTGCCCCGGCGTAATCACGCCCGACGCCTGCAAGATCGGCATCATGCCCGGCCACATCCACAAACGCGGCAGCTGTGGTGTTGTATCGCGCTCAGGCACGCTTACTTATGAGGCTGTGAAACAGACAACCGACATGGGCCTTGGCCAATCTTCGGCCGTGGGCATCGGCGGCGACCCCGTCAAGGGCACCGAGCATATCGACATTCTGGAAATGTTCCTGGCCGACCCCGAGACGCAGTCGATCATCATGATCGGTGAAATCGGCGGCTCCGCCGAAGAAGAAGCGGCACAGTTCCTGGCCGACGAACGCAAGAAAGGCCGCTGGAAACCCACCGCAGGCTTCATTGCAGGCCGCACAGCCCCTCCGGGTCGCCGCATGGGCCACGCAGGTGCCATCGTTGCCGGCGGCAAGGGCGACGCGGAAAGCAAGATCAACGCCATGCGCGAAGCCGGTATCGTGGTGGCAGACAGCCCCGCAACACTGGGCGAAGCGGTCAAGGAAGCGATTGACAAGGGGTGAGAACCGGACCGCGCATAGATAAAGCAATCGCACCACGACAGCGATTGAACGTCCATTGGGCGGAGCATATCCTATGAGTCCTCGCACCGCGATAACGACTTGTTTTGGCAAGTATTTCACTTTCTCAGGCCGAGCAGGTCGGCCTGAGTATCTATGGTTTTTAGGGTTCTGCGCCGTCGTCTTCGCGGCGCTCCACTTTGCGGAAGCTCAACTTTGGGGCTGGACCCTCAAGAACGGCGCAAGCTCCACACTCCTGACCACGTGTTTTCATCTGATCATCGCTCTGCCATTTCTGGCCGTCATGCTTCGAAGGGCACAGGACATCGGGTTCCACCCGGCCATCGTCTTTCTTCCGGCAATGGCATTCTACATTCGCGATGACTTGCTGAGCCCGATTGCACTGGGACTGGAAACCGCGCAAGGCCTGCAAGGCAGCGAGGCGCGCGCCGCGTCCTACCAGAATGTGATCGGACAACTCTCCTTCCAGCTTTTTTTCTTAGCCCGAATGTTGTTCTTCGCAATCGTCACGCTTTTCGCGCTTCTCCCCACGAACTTCGCGCGCAATATCCCGCTCTTCAGATCACCCACCAACGAGGTGTAGCCATGACCGACCACCCAGCCAACGACCAGTTCCACGCCTCGTCCTTCATGCAGGGGCACAACGCGGAATACCTTGAACAGATGTATGCCCGCTACGCCAACGACCCCGGCGCGGTGGACGAAGCATGGCAGGCCTTTTTCAAGGAAATGGGCGACGACGATACCAACGTCAAAGCCGAGGCCGCAGGTCCAAGCTGGGCGCGCGCTGACTGGCCGCCGATGCCGGGCGATGACCTCACGCAGGCGCTGACCGGCGAATGGGCTCCCGAGCCCGAAGTCAAAGGTGCCGGCGACAAGATCAAGGCCAAGGCCGCGGACAAAGGCGTCGAGTTGAGCGACGAGATGGTCAAACGTGCCGTGCTGGACAGCATCCGCGCGCTGATGATCATCCGCGCCTACCGTATCCGTGGCCATCTGGTCGCCGACCTTGATCCGCTGGGCATGCGCGACAAGACCCCGCATCCCGAACTCGACCCGAAATCTTACGGTTTTACCGAAGGCGACATGGACCGCCCGATTTTCATCGACAACGTGCTGGGGCTGGAAATCGCCTCCATGCGCCAGATCATGGACATCGTGAACCGGACCTATTGCGGCACCTTTGCCCTGCAATACATGCACATTTCGAACCCTGACGAAGCCGCCTGGCTCAAAGAGCGGATCGAAGGGCTGGGCAAGGAAATCCAGTTCACCCGCGAAGGCCGCAAGGCGATCCTGAACAAGATGGTCGAGGCCGAAGGCTTTGAGAAGTTCCTGCACGTCAAATACATGGGCACCAAACGCTTTGGTCTGGACGGCGGCGAAAGCCTGATCCCTGCCATGGAGCAGGTGATCAAGCGCGGCGGCGCATTGGGCGTCAAGGAAATCGTCATCGGGATGCCGCACCGTGGCCGCCTGTCGGTTCTGGCCAACGTGATGCAGAAACCCTACCGCGCGATATTCAACGAATTTCAGGGCGGCAGCTTCAAACCCGAAGATGTCGACGGCTCGGGCGATGTGAAATACCATCTCGGCGCGTCCTCGGACCGCCAGTTCGATGACAACACAGTTCACCTGTCGCTGACCGCCAACCCCTCGCACCTCGAAGCGGTGAACCCCGTCGTTCTGGGCAAAGTGCGTGCCAAGCAGGACCAGTGGGGCGATGCCGAGCGTACCAGCGTCATGCCGATCCTGCTGCACGGCGACGCGGCCTTTGCCGGTCAGGGTGTGGTTGCCGAATGTTTCGCCCTGTCGGGCCTGCGCGGCCACCGCGCGGGCGGCACCATGCACATCGTGGTGAACAACCAGATCGGCTTTACCACCGCGCCGCACTTTTCGCGCTCGTCGCCCTATCCCACAGACAACGCGCTCGTGGTCGAGGCGCCGATTTTCCACGTCAACGGGGACGACCCCGAAGCCGTGGTGCACGCAGCCAAGGTGGCCACCGAGTTCCGTCAGAAATTCCACAAGGATGTCGTGATCGACATCTTCTGCTACCGCCGCTTTGGTCACAACGAGGGCGACGAGCCCATGTTCACCAACCCGGTGATGTACAAGAAGATCAAACAGCAAAAGACCACGCTGACGCTTTACACCGACCGTCTGGTCAAGGACGGCCTGATCCCCGAAGGCGAGATCGAGGACATGAAGGCCGCGTTTCAGGCCAAGATGAACGAAGAATTCGAGGCTGGTAAGGAGTACCGCCCGAACAAGGCCGACTGGCTGGACGGCAAGTGGTCGCATCTGGATAAGATGAAGCAGAAAAGATACCAGCGCGGCAAAACGGCGATCAAGCCCGAAACGCTGGCCGATGTCGGCAAGGGGCTGACCACTGCACCCGACGGCGTTCCCCTGCACAAAACCGTCGAACGTCTGCTGGACGCCAAGAAGGCCATGTTCGAAAGCGGCACAGGCTTTGACTGGGCCACCGCAGAGGCGATCGCGTTCGGCTCCTTGCTGACCGAAGGCTATCCTGTGCGACTTTCCGGTCAGGACAGTGCGCGCGGCACCTTCAGCCAGCGCCATTCCGCCTTGATCAACCAGGACAACGAGGACCGCTATCTGCCGCTGAACCACATCCGCGAGGGGCAGGCGCAGTTCGAGGTCATCGACTCGATGCTGTCGGAATACGCGGTGCTTGGGTTCGAATACGGCTATTCGCTGGCGGAGCCCAATGCGCTGACCATCTGGGAGGCGCAGTTCGGCGATTTTGCGAACGGTGCGCAGATCATGTTCGACCAGTTCATAAGTTCGGGCGAAAGCAAGTGGCTGCGGATGTCGGGCCTGACGGTCCTGCTGCCGCATGGCTTTGAAGGGCAAGGCCCCGAACACTCCAGCGCCCGTCTGGAACGGTTCCTGCAAATGTGCGGTCAGGACAACTGGATCGTGGCCAACTGCACCACGCCGGCCAACTATTTCCACATCCTGCGCCGCCAGATTCACCGCGACTTCCGCAAGCCGCTGATCTTGATGACACCGAAATCACTGCTGCGTCACAAGCTGGCAATCAGCAAGGCCGAGGAATTCACCACCGGATCGTCGTTCCACCGCGTTCTGTGGGACGATGCTCAGCATGGCAATTCCGAAACCGAACTGGCCGCAGATGAAAATATCAAGCGCGTGGTGATGTGTTCGGGCAAGGTCTACTACGACCTGCTGGAAGAACGCGACGCGCACGGCATCGACGATGTCTATCTGCTGCGGTTCGAACAGTTCTACCCGTTCCCCGCGCAATCCGCAGTGAAAGAGCTGGAGCGATTCAAGGACGCCGAAATGATCTGGTGTCAGGAAGAGCCCAAGAACCAGGGTGCCTGGACGTTCATCGAGCCCAACATCGAATGGGTTCTGGGCCGGATCAAAGCCAAGCACCTGCGTCCCGAATATGTCGGGCGCGCCACGTCGGCCTCGCCTGCGACCGGTCTGGCGAGCCAGCACAAAGCACAACAAGCCGCCCTCGTTGACGAGGCGCTGACCATCAAAGGATCGAACAAATGACCGATGTCCGCGTGCCCACACTGGGCGAATCCGTGACCGAAGCCACCGTCGCCACCTGGTTCAAGAAACCGGGCGACGCGGTGGCCGTCGACGAAATGCTGTGCGAGCTGGAAACCGATAAGGTGACGGTCGAAGTGCCCAGCCCGGTCGCAGGCACAATGGGCGAAATCGTCGCCGCCGAGGGCGATACCGTGGGTGTCGATGCCCTGCTGGCGACCATCTCCGAAGGCGGCAAGGCCGAGGCTGACGCACCCAAAGACGCACCCAAGGCCGAAGCCAAACCCAAAGAAGAGCCCAAGGAAAAAGACGCACCCGCACCAAAGAAAGCCTCTGGCGGAAGTACCGGCGTCGACGTGATGGTTCCGACCCTGGGCGAAAGCGTCACCGAGGCGACCGTGAGCACCTGGTTCAAAAAGGTTGGCGACACCGTCAGCCAGGACGAAATGCTGTGCGAGCTGGAAACCGACAAGGTCAGCGTCGAAGTGCCCGCCCCCGCCGGCGGCGTTCTGACGGAAATCACCGCACCCGAAGGTACGACCGTGGATGCATCCGCCAAACTGGGTGTCATTTCCGGTTCGGCCTCCGGCGAGCTTGAGCCTGCACCCGCCCCCTCGCAAACCGCAGATGCGGCGACGGCGACCGGAAAGCCGGGCAAGGATGTCGAAGACGCACCATCGGCCAAGAAAGCAATGGCCGAGGCAGGCATCAGCCGCGATCAGGTCACGGGATCGGGCCGCGACGGGCGCATCATGAAGGACGACGTGGCCAAGGCCGTCAGCGCTGCAGGCAACGCGCCTGCCCCGCAAGCCTCTGCAGCGCCGCGCGCACCTGTCGCTGCCGACGACGCGTCGCGCGAAGAGCGGGTGAAGATGACCCGCCTGCGCCAGACAATTGCGCGCCGCCTGAAAGAAAGCCAGAACACCGCCGCGATGCTGACCACCTACAACGAGGTCGACATGACCGAGGTGATGGCGCTGCGCAACGAATACAAAGACCTGTTCCTGAAAAAGCACGGCGTGAAACTGGGCTTTATGTCGTTCTTCACCAAGGCCTGCGTGCATGCGCTGAGAGAGGTCCCCGAGGTCAATGCCGAAATCGACGGTACCGATGTCGTGTACAAGAACTTTGTCCATATGGGCATCGCCGCAGGCACGCCCACGGGTCTGGTGGTTCCGGTCATACGCGACTCTGACGCGATGTCGTTTGCCGGGATCGAAAAGGCAATTGCCGAAATGGGCGCCAAGGCCCGCGACGGCAAGCTGTCGATGGCCGAAATGCAGGGCGGCACCTTCACCATCTCGAACGGTGGTGTCTATGGCTCGCTGATGTCCTCACCCATCCTGAACCCGCCGCAGTCAGGTATTCTGGGCATGCACAAGATCCAGGACCGTCCGATGGCGATCAACGGCAAGGTCGAAATCCGCCCGATGATGTATCTGGCGCTGAGCTACGACCACCGCATCGTCGACGGCAAAGGTGCCGTGACCTTCCTTGTGCGCGTCAAGGAAGCGCTGGAAGATCCCCGCCGGTTGTTGATGGATCTGTAAGACCCAAATCACGGGCCAGCGCCCCCACGCGGGCGGCGCTGCCCACAGCAACAATGCACAGGCAACTGCCTTTCAGGAGCACGTTGACATGACCCCGATCCTCCTCACCCTCGCCATCGCAGGCCTGTTGCACATCGCGCAATTCGTGGTGGCGTCGACCATGGCGAATATGGACGTGGGACCGGGTTACACCACCAGCCCGCGCGACCGCGAGCCCAGCCGTCCGATGCGCAAGGTCACGGCGCGGATGCTGCGGGCCTATGACAACAACGTGCAGATGTTCCCGTTTTTCGCCGCCGCCGTAGTGCTGATCCATCTGACCGATCAAGCCACCGCCCTCACGTTGGCCGCCGCGTGGGTCTATCTGGCCGCCCGCGCGATTTACATTCCCGCCTATGCGCTGGGATGGCAGCCTTGGCGGTCCTATATCTGGTTGGTGGCCATGGCTTCGGTCGCCACGCTTTTCATCGCCGCCCTGATCTAGAGCGCGCCCGCAATCACCGGCCCCAGTGGCCCTGACACCACATGGCTTCCCGAGCCATACGAAAGACCCCGACACGCCGGCCCGATACGGGCCAGAGGGGCTAAATCGACCAAGGAGAAGACCTCATGGCATCCTACGACGTCATCATCATCGGTTCCGGCCCCGGCGGCTATGTCTGCGCCATCCGTTGCGCGCAACTGGGCCTGAAAGTGGCCTGCGTCGAAGGCCGCGACACATTGGGCGGCACCTGCCTCAACGTCGGTTGCATCCCGTCCAAGGCGATGCTGCACGCAACCCACATGCTGCACGAAGCCGAGCACAACTTTGCCGAAATGGGCCTGAAGGGCAAAAGCCCCTCGGTCGACTGGAAACAGATGCTGGCCTACAAGCAGTCCACCATCGACAGCAACACCAAGGGCATCGAATTCCTGTTCAAAAAGAACAAGATCGACTGGCTCAAGGGGTGGGGCACCATCCCCGAAGCGGGTAAGGTCAAAGTCGGTGACGAGATCCACGAAGCCAAGAACATCATCATCGCCACCGGTTCCGAGGCCGCATCGCTGCCGGGCGTCGAAGTCGATGAACAGATCGTCGTGACCTCGACCGGCGCGCTGGAACTGAGCAGGGTGCCAAAATCCCTTGTGGTGATCGGCGCAGGCGTCATCGGGCTGGAACTGGGCAGCGTCTATGCGCGTCTTGGCTCTGAAGTGACCGTTGTGGAATACCTTGATACGATCACCCCCGGCATGGATGCAGAGGTTCAAAAGACCTTTCAGAAGATGCTGACCAAACAGGGCATGAAATTCATCATGGGCGCTGCGGTGCAGAAAACCGAAGTCAACAAGTCCAAGGCCAAGGTGCATTACAAACTGCGCAAGGACGACAGCGAGGCGGTGCTTGACGCCGATGTGGTTCTGGTCTCGACCGGGCGCAAACCCTATGTCGACGGGCTGGGGCTGGAAGGGCTGGGCATCGAGATGACCAAACGCGGGCAGATCAAGGTGGGCAAGGACTGGCAGACCAACGTGCCGGGCGTCTATGCCATCGGCGACGTGATCGAAGGGCCGATGCTGGCGCACAAGGCCGAAGACGAGGGCATGGCCGCCGCCGAACAGGTCGCCGGCAAACATGGCCACGTAAACTACGGGGTGATCCCCGGTGTGATTTATACACATCCCGAAGTCGCCAACGTCGGCGAGACCGAAGCCACGCTGAAAGAAGCAGGCCGCGCCTATAAGGTCGGCAAGTTCAGCTTCATGGGCAACGCGCGCGCCAAAACGGTGTTCGCGGGCGACGGGTTCGTGAAAATTCTGGCGGACAAGGAAACCGACCGTATTCTGGGCTGCCACATCATCGGCCCGGGTGCGGGCGATCTGATCCACGAGGTCTGCGTGGCGATGGAGTTTGGCGCATCCGCCGAAGATCTCGCCATGACCTGCCACGCCCACCCGACATACTCGGAAGCGGTGCGTGAGGCGGCACTGGCCTGCGGTGATGGCCCGATCCATATGTGATCCGGTCCAGTTACTGAAAAACAAAAGCGCGCCGCTCTGGTGCGCTTTTTTCATGTCTGACTATTCGGTTTTTGCAACCGGCTCTTTTTGGAAAACGATACCGCAGGTCTTGCGCACCGAAACCCGCTCCAAAGCATTCAACTCGCCCTTCAAGCGCGCCAATTCTGCGGAGTGAACCTCGTTCGTCTTGATCAGAAGCGCAGCGGGTCCAAGCACAGCCCAGGCAACACCCTTGGTGACGGCGTCCTTCTTGGCCGCTTCGTTCTGCTTGACCGACACAGCTTGAGCGGCTTGAGAGACACGGGTCGCCTCCTCGGTGATCTGGCGGCAGGACAGACGATCATAGTCTTCAGTCGACACTTGGGCCGCCTCGACGTTTTGAGACGTTTCCGCGCATGCGGACAGCACGAAACTGCTGACCAAAAGGCCTGCGTACACTGGTTTGAACATCTTGGGGTAAGCTCCGGCTCTGTGTATGGCTTCGTGAGCGTAACATCAGGAAGGTAATCAAACCGTTACCATGCAAATGTTCGGACAGCGCCGGAGACGCCATTGCTCACATTAAGGTTGAAACGTCACACAACCCTCAGGCCGAACCGACCACTTTAACGGGTCACCACATTGTCTCGCTGGCCCGTTTCGGCCAGGCGCTGTCATAGGCTGCACCGCCTTCTTCACCACCCGTCACCTCGGCCAGGATCTCGCCCGGACGGGGAAGATCGGCGCTGTCGTCACGTGCCCACAGGTCCGCACGCATCACGGCGCGGGCGCATTGGATGTAGACCTCGG